>JAJDGX010000021.1 GCA_030265885.1 Ruminococcaceae bacterium OttesenSCG-928-L11
CGTGCAGGAAGGCGTCGTACAGGGCCCCGGCTTCCTCGCCGGCCTGCCGGGCCTGCCCGGTAAGGGTGTCCCGCTCCCCTATGGCGGCGGCGAGGTCGTCCAGCAGGCCGATGGCCTTCCCCTGCTCCTCCCGCAGTGCCGCCATTTGCCGGTACCGGGCGGCGGCGGTCAGGTGCTGCAGGGCGTTCCGCTGCTGCTCCAGGGCCTGCTGCCGCTCCGCCAGGGTGCGCCGCTTTTCCGCCGCCTGGGCCCATTGGGTCGCCTGCTCGTCCAGGGCGCGGATTTGCAGGGCCAGCGCCTCGGCCTGTTCCCGGAGGGCGGGCAGACTCTCGTACCCGGCGGCGGCCTGATGGTAGGCGGCCTCCACCGCCGGCTGGGATTCCTCCAGCCGCAGCCGCTTGTCCTCCACCTCCTCCATGGCGGCCTTGACGGAGAGGACGGCCTCCTCCTGCTGAGCAAGGGCCTGCGCCGCGTCCAGAAGGGTCAGCTGACGGCGGAGCGCCTCCATGTCCGGCCGCTGCTCCAGCAGGGCGAACAGCTCCTTTTGCAGGGCGTCCCGCCGGTCGATGCGCTGGTTGAGGGTGCGGGCGGCAGTCAGGTCAAGGCCGGTTCGCTCCCCCTCCAGCAGGGCGATTTCCCCCTCCAGATCCGACAGGCGGGCGGTGTGGCTTTCCAGGGTGCGGCCCACGATATCGGCGATGCGCTCCCAGGGCAGGAACTGGCTGTCCGGCTCGGCCAGGGCAGTGTGGCCCAGACGCGCCAGCTCCGCCACGGCCCCTGCCACCGCCTGCTGGGTAGACGCCACCGCGCTGCCCAGCTCCGACTCCTTTTCGGCCAGCTTTTGGGTCAGCCTGCCGTATTGGTCGGTGGAAAAGATGCGGGAGAAGATGGCCTGCTTTTCGGTGCTGTTGGCCTCGATCAGCCGCCGGAACTCCCCCTGGGCCAGCATGGTGGTCTGCTTGAACTGGGCGTAGGTCAGGCCCAGGCAATCCTCGATGCGGCGGTTGACGTTGCGCACGCCGGTGACAACCTGGCCGTCCGGCAGTATGAGCTCCGCCTTCTCCCCGATTTCGTGGAGGCTGCCGTCCCGCTTTACCCCCTGCTGCACCGGGGAGCGCTCGACGGTGATGGTCTCCCCGGCGATGGCGCAGGTCAACCGGACGCTGCACCGGTCGGCGGCCTTGGCGTGGTGGCTTTTGAAGGTTTGGGGCTTGCGGTTTTCGCCGCTGGCGCTGCCGTACAGGGCAAAGGCGATGGCATCAAAGATGGTGGTTTTGCCGGCGCCGGTCTCGCCGGTAACGAGAAACAGCCGGGCATCGCCCAGCTTGGTAAAATCCAGTGTCTGCACCCCGGCAAAGGGGCCGAAGGCGCTCATGGTCAGCTGCAGTGGCTTCATGTGTCCCGCTCCTCCCCTTCCAACTCCGCCATGGCCTCCCGCAGGCATTCCAGCCGGTCGGGGGGGATGTCCTCGCCCTTGATGTCCCGGTAAAACCGGAGGAACAACTCCTCCATGGAGGTGGTCTCCCGGGGCTTGACGGCGGCGGCGATGTCGGTCTGTGCCGCCAGACCATCCACAAAGGCCAGCCCCAGAATGCGGGGGAACAGCAGGCGCAGCTTTTCCATGGGATAGGTGACGGTGTCGCCGTGGATGCGGGCAAACACGTAGTCGTCAAAGCTGCCCGCCGTATGAAAGGCCGGATCCGACAGCTGGTCGAACGCACCCTCGATGACCCGGACATCCCGCCGGGGCGGCAGCGGGACAATCCGGCAGTCCACCCGGCCCTTCTCCCCCAACTCCACCACTGTCACCGATTTGGTCTGGTGCTCCTCGCTCAGGGAGTATTTGAGGGGGGTGCCGCTGTAGCGCACCTTGCCCCGAACTGTCCATTGAGGGGCGTGGAGGTGGCCCAGGGCGGTGTAGTCGAAGGGGGCGAAGCAGGCGGCGTCGGCGATGTCCATGCCGCCGGTGTTGACCTCGGAATCGCTGGTGATTTGCTCCACATCCTCCCGGCCGGACAGGTCGGAGAAAAAGCCGTGGGCCAGGGCGACATTGCGCACAGACAAATCCAGCCCGGGCCGATTGTGGGCCAAAAGGGCGTCGTAGGCTTGCTGCCAGGTACGGATGTCGCTGTCCTCCAGCAGTACCCGGGCGTCCGCTGGGTGCAGGTAGGGGATGGGGTGGAAGCGCACCTCCCCCCAGCGGTCGGTGAGGGTGACGGGCTCGATGTCCCGCTTGGGGTAGCCGTATATGTAGTAGCCGCTTTCCCGGTACAGGCTGGCGCCGAACTCCAGGCGGCTGGCACTGTCGTGATTGCCGGCGATGGCGATGACGGGGATGCCCCGCTTTTTCACCGTCTCCGACAGGAAAAAGTCGTACAGCTGCACCGACTGCCCCGGCGGCAGGGGGCGGTCGTAGATGTCCCCGGCCAGCACCACGGCGTCCACCGCCTCCTGCTCCAGCAGGGCGAGAATTTGGTTGATGAAATGCGACTGCTCGTCGTGCAGGGAAGCCTCGTACAGGCTTTTCCCCAGGTGCCAGTCGGATGTGTGGAGAAGCTTCAGGCCAAGCGCCCCTTTCCGGTTTATTGATCTGTATCTATTGTAGCGCGTCGAAAAAGGGAAGTCAAAAAAAGTGGGGGCCGCGGAAAAATGCGATGGCATTCGACAGACCTTGCACCCGATTGGATCTATACTGTGTGTCATACAGCTGCCGAATCGACGGGCAGTACAGCGAATGGACAAAGGCGGGAATGCAAAATGGAGTGGCAGGCTGCACGGAGAAAGGATTCGATCCCGGTGAGGGATCCCTTTATCCTGAACGGAGAGGTGGACAAGCTGGAACGGCAGGCCGCCGACTACATGGGTGTCGCCGACTGCGTGCTGGTGGACAGGGCCTCCGACGGGATTACCCTAGCGCTGAAGGCGGCGGGGGTGGGCCGGGGCGACGCCGTGCTGTGTACGCCGCTGGGCAACTCCGCTCTCATTGGCGCGGTGCGCCGAACCGGCGGGGAGCCCATGTTTGTGGACATCAATCCCAACAGCTTCACCATCGACCCCTATTGTCTGGAATATGTGGTGAACAAGTGCAGGCGCGAAAAAAAGCCCACACCCAAGGCCCTTCTCGCCACGGATTTGTTTGGGATGCCCTGCCATTATGTGATGCTGGATCAGATCTGCAGCCGCTACGGCATCCATCTGATCGCCGATATGCAGGGCTCTCTGGGGGCGTCGGTCTGCGGGGAGAAAAGCGGCCGGTTTGGCCGGTTTGCCGTGGCGTCCTTCTTTGAGGAGGACTCGCTGGGGGGGCTTGGCAGCGACGGCGCCATCTTCTGCCGCCAGCGGGAGGACGCCGCCTTTCTGCGGCAGCTGCGGGGCGGCGCGGAGCAGCAAACCTTTGAAAAGGAGCCCTTTGCCGTGGACAAGGACGCCCAGGGCGTTCTCATCGGCAAAAAGCTGGGCCAGTTTGACAGCGACGCGGCCAAACGGCGAAAGATAGCCGGCTGGTACCGGGATGGGCTGTCGGAGTATGTGCGGGTGCAGGAGGAACGGGAGGGCTTTCGCAGCGCCTGCACCCGGTTTGCCATTCTGCTGCCAGACAACGACAGCCGTGACCGGGTGATGGAAAAGCTGACAGAGGAGCACATCCCCTGCACCGTCTTTTGCCCTGTGCCGCTCCACAAGCGCAAGGAGTTTGACTGGGGGCGGGTCATTTTGGTCAACGCCGAACAGGTCAGCCGCAAAATGCTGCTGCTGCCCATGCACCCCTATCTGAGCAAAAACGTGGTGGATTACATATGCAGGTGCGTCATCGACGCCGTGCGGGAACCGGCACCCCAGACCGATCAAGCCATGGCTGTGGCTTTGTAGGGCATTGGCCCCGGCATTATCCCCTGTGGATGTACACCCGCGACATGTGGGAGTCGCCGTCCCCCCGGGCCATGCAAAGGTACTCCCACCCGTACCGCTCGTAAAAGGATGTGTGGTCGGTCAACAGATACAGGACATCGACGCCCCGCCTCTTCATATCCCGGCAGGCGAATTGCAGCAGGGCCCCGGCCACTCCCCTGCCCCGCCGGTCGGCCTCTGTGTAGACCGCGCAGACATTGGGCGTCAGATCCTTGCGGTCGTGAAAGTCATTTTCTATGACGCCCAGCCCGCCGATGATTCGGCTGCCCTGCACCGCCACATACCATTGGGGAACCGGGCTGTGCCCGGACAGGCTCTCCTCCATGCTCTCCCGGTAGGAGGCGGCGGGGATGTCCCATTTTTCGTGAAACCATTCAGCGGCTTGATCCATCAGGCACGGGTGGTCGGCAAGGCGCAGCATCCTGCCATTCATAGACATACGTCAGCCCCCTGCAGGCGGCGAAACTGCTCCGCGATGTGGGCCGCGTTTGTGCGCCAGTCTGTCGTGCCGTCCAGCCGCAGGACGGGACACGTCAGGGTTCCCGCCCACTGCTCGATGTGAGACAGCGAACGGGAGGCGATAAACTCCCGAAACTCCCCCCGGGATTCATATAAATCGCCACCGGGCAGCATCCGCGCACCGTGGCGCCGGTACTCCCGCTGATCGTACCGCTTCAGGCGCAGCTCCAGCGGGGCCGACAGGTGCACGGCAAGGACATAGCACCGGGCGATTGCATCGCCAAAATCGCCGGTGACGGCGGAGAGGACAAAGCGGCGGTGCAGCCGGATGTCGGCCAGCATTCGCTCCCCGCACTCCCGGCGGGAACGCGGGGCGGTGTAGGGGATTTCCGACTCGGCGAAGGCGTATGCCTCGTGATCCATATGCAAAAAGCCCAAAACACGGGCCAGTTCGGCACCCAGAGTGGTTTTTCCGCTTCCGTTTGCGCCGAACACGATGATGCCGCATGGATTGTCCATGTTTGAATATACGCCCCCCTTGATGCTCTGTTTGCAGCAGAGCCTAAAACAATCCACAGACGGAGAGTCCGCCTGTGGATTGTTTGTGTGTGTTTAAAATGGCAGCAGCCCTTTGCCGCCAACCAGAAAACCGGCATAAAAAAAGGAAACCCCGCCAAGCCGTATGTTACCACATAAAACCCGTCTTCCGACAGGTGGGTGTCCTCCTGTGGTCGTCATGCTCCCTTCGTCCGGCCGAAGCCGGGAGGTCTGCAATCGATGCACAGAGCCGGACTCCCGAAATATAAGTGTTGGATTATATAACAGTAACATATACGCGAACACGGCAGGGATCCATTTTTTCAGTTCATATGGGTGCGGGGCGGCTATTCCTCGAAGTCGAAGGTGTCCGACAACTCCTGCATAAAGATGGCGCTGATGAGGTTGAACTCCTCCTCGTCCTGAATCAACTCCAGGAATTCCTCGTCATCCTCTACCACGGGCTTGAGAATGACCAACTCGCCGGCGTCATCCAGAAGCTCCTGGGGGTTTTGCAGCTGAGGGATTGTCGCCAGATAGGTGATGCCCTCTACCTCCATTTCGGAAACAACCTCAAAGGTATGCTCCACGCCTTCGTCGTCCAGCAGGGTCAGAATATTGTTGCCCAGCTCCATCTCATTGTCGTTGGTATCAAAGGGTTCGGCCATATGGTGTCTCCAATCTGCGGCTGCGGCTGTCCGCCGGCGGTGCGCTGCCGGTACGGCACGGGATGCCGCGGTCACAATTATTTTGGTTGATTTCTTTTACATTATTCATTTTATATGAAAATGCGGGAGAAGTCAATGCATTCGGAAATTCCAATAATCACAAATTTTACGACATAAAATTCACATAATTTTTTGACTCAAAGTTAATTTTTCTATTGACATGATACAAATATATGCTATAATAAAGGTGCAAGGAAGAGATGCCGGGCCAGCCAGAAGCGATCGGGATAGAAACGGTCTGGACAGCTTCTTCCTCACCGGCCGGAGAGATTCGGTCGAGCGTATAAAAGAAAGGCGGCGAGTCCCATGTACAATGAAAGCGAATCATTTATCGATGGAGGCGCAACGCCAGCCTCGGCAGCCTGATATTGCGCAACACGTGCAGACGATTTCCAGTTTTGACAGGAATCATGATTGCAAGTCGAAGCCTTCATAACCGGAAAGATGATTCTGAATCACAGGGCTGAAAGTCCAGGCATGCAAATCAGGTATTAATCGAAAATGCCAAATGGTGAATATATAAATTTGGGAGGCTAACAGAAACAAAGGACTGTTATAGCACTGTACCGAATTTATAGAAGAGAGTGAGTCCCATGAAATAGCGACAGCATCATACGGGGCGAATCCGCATGATTGTACGCGACCAGGCGTTGTCTGAAGCACCGGGAAAACGACGCGCACAGATGTTTTGCCAGATATGCTTCTTGTGGAACGGCAGGGTGAAAGCAAGCCTGTTGTTCGACGAAAAAAGAGGAGTAATGTAGCGAGTATATTGCGATATCCGGTAAGGCTTGCGTATGTAGTACCACTATCTGCAAATGCAATGGCGCAGCACGATCAAGGTGTCTGTACAATAGTACCGGTTTTACAAGCGAGATCTGGATTTACGAGAATGAACCTGAGAAGGACGTGTCTGTCGTTCCACAGAAGCATTCCTCCAGATGCGGATGAGAATCGTTCCGGCGATGCGAGGATCCGATGCGGGTGGTGAAAGCACCCGGAATGCAGAGGATCCGGAATGTGCACAAAAGCAAACTGGCACGAAACAGAACTAAAAAAATATAGAATGCCATTCCTTGAGAGAGGGATGGCATTTTTTTGTGCGGATTCGGGGAAAGCGGTCGTACATGTTTTACAGATTTTTGTGTAAATCATCGAAGAATCTTGACTTTTTGCTTACCCTATGGTAGTTTTAACACAACGTTATATTGGCGGATGCTGTCGGCCAATATGGGGGAATTTGGATTGCGAATGAAGGGGAGAAAAGTTGCCATGAGTCGAATGAGATCGGGTAAGTGGAAGGGCATTGTCTGTTTGCTTTTGCTGGCGGGCTTTGTGATGCTGCTGGCGTTTCCGGCAGCGGCCGGGGAGGACGGAGGGGCTGTCAGCAATTTTTATGCGACGCCGCTGTCGCTGCTGCCGCCTGTAATCGCCATTGTGCTGGCGCTGATTACCAAGGAGGTCTACAGCTCGCTGTTTCTGGGAATTTTGACCGGCGCGCTGCTTCACGCCAATTTTAACCCTGTCAACGCCATCATTGGCATAACGGACATGATGACAAGCCGGATCGCCGATTTCTGGAACGCGGGAATCCTGATTTTCCTTGTCATTTTGGGCATTCTGGTTGTGCTGATGAACAAGGCGGGCGGCTCGGCTGCCTACGGCAAATGGGCCAGCGGACACATCAAGACAAAGCGGGGGGCGCTGCTTTCCACCTTCGGCCTGGGCGCTCTCATCTTTGTGGACGACTATTTCAACTGCCTCACCGTCGGCAACGTGATGATGCCGGTTACCGACAAGCACAAGGTCTCCCGGGCCAAGCTGGCCTATCTCATCGATGCCACGGCTGCCCCCATCTGCATCATCGCCCCTATTTCCAGCTGGGCCGCCGCCGTAACCTCCTCCGCGTCGGGCAGCGACATCGACGGCTTCGGCGTGTTTTTGCGCTCCATCCCCTACAATCTGTATGCGCTGCTCACCATTTTGATGGTGGTTGTCACCAGCATCATCGGGCTGGACTTTGGCCCCATGAAGCAGCACGAAACCCTGGCGGCCAAGGGGGATCTCTATGGCGGCGCCAGCAATGACTATCCGGACAGCGGCACAGAGACATCCCAGAAGGGAACGGTCATTGATCTGATTCTCCCGGTGGCAGTGCTGATTATTGCGTGCATCACCGGTATGATTTACACCGGCGGCTATTTTGACGGGGTTCCCTTTGTGGAGGCGTTTGCCAACTGCGACGCGTCGGTGGGGCTTGCCATCGGTTCCCTGTTTGCCCTTTTGTTCACCTTCCTGCTGTACATCCCCCGCAAGATTTTGACCTTTGGTCAGTTTGCGGAAAGCCTGCCGGAGGGCTTTCGCCAAATGGTGCCCGCCCTGCTGATTTTGACCTTTGCATGGACGCTCAGCGGCTTTTGCAAGGAGGCTCTCGGCGCCGGTGACTTTGTCGGCGGCATCGTGGAGGGCAACGCGGCGGCCAGTGTGATGCTTCCCGCGCTGCTGTTCCTCATTGCGCTGGGGCTGGCCTTTGCCACGGGAACCTCCTGGGGTACCTTCGGCATCCTGATCCCCATTGCGCTGTCCATCTTCCCGGAAATGAACGAGATTCTGGTTATCTGCATCTCCGCTGTTCTGGCGGGCGCTGTGTGCGGCGACCACATCTCCCCCATCTCCGACACGACGATTATGGCGTCTACCGGCGCCCGGTGCAATCACATCGCCCACGTCTCCACCCAGATTCCCTACGCCCTTGTGGTGGCTGCGGTTTCCTTTGTGGGGTATCTGCTGGCGGGGCTTATCCAGAACGCGTGGATTGTGCTGGCGATATGCGTGGTACTGCTGCTGGGTGTTCTGTTTGTGATAAAAATGCTGACAGGCAACGCCGCTGCCGCGGCAAAGGCAGGACAGAAAAACGCCTGATCCCTCTCTCGCGCCGCCGGGACGCGGCCGAAATCCTATGACCGAACTGCCGCGAGGACAAACCGGAGAACGGCGATTCCGGTTTGTCCTCGCGGTAATATTGCGGTAAGAAAATGGAGATCCCCATATGAGACTCAAGGAAAAGGCAGCGGATTTTCCGGTGCTGCTGTATATGCTGTATATGTGCTCCTATTCGGGGCAGGCGGTGTATTCCACCTATATCAACCTGTATTTCGCGGATATTGGATTTTCTCAGAGCCGGATTGGCTTGATTGTGTCGGTAACGACGCTGTTTATGCTGGTGGCACAAATGGCGTGGGGCATTGCCAGTGACCGGGCCAAAACCCGCAACACGGTTCTGTCCATTTTATATGGCGGCTGTGCGGTGACAATTTTGATGGGATATCTGTCCAATGCGTTTTGGTATCTGCTGGTGGTCATTTCCCTGTATTCCATCTTTTTGACAGCCATCAACCCGCTGCTGGACAATGTGTGTCTGGTATCCAGCGAGGGGAAACGGTGGAATTTTGGGCAAATCCGCACTGGCGGTACCGTAGGGTATTGCATCACGGTGCTGATCATCGGCTTTGTCATCAACGACCAGTACCAGCGGATTTTTGTGCTCACCTCGGCCTGCTGGCTGCTGAGTCTGGCGTTTACCCGCCTGATTCCCAAGGCGCCGGGTCATCGCTCCGCCAAGGAAAAGACCCCGGTAAGCGTGCTGCTGAAAAACAAATATCTCATGGCCATCATTGGCATTTCGCTGGTATTCAGCCTGGGCAGCAGCTTCTTTTACAACTTCTACCCGATTTACTTTACCTCCATAGGCGGGGACAGTTCTCTGGTAGGGATTATGATGTTCTTCTGCGCGGTAACGGAGATTCCCTGTCTGATTTTCGCCGACAAGGCCATCCGGCGTTTTGGCATTGACCGGGCGCTGGTTGTGGGGGGCGTTGCCACCGCTGTTCGCTGGGGGCTGCTGTTCCTCCTGAAAAATCCCTACGCCGTTATCGGGGCCAATCTGCTGCACGGGGTGGGGTACATCAGCATGTCGTACTGTGTGATTACCTACATCAGCAACAATGTCCCCAAGGATCTCAGCGCCACGGGGCAAAGCTTTTATGTGCTGGTCAACAGCGTGTGCTCCCGGCTGTTGTTTGGGTATGTGGGCGGCTTGGCAAGCCAGTACCTGGGCGCCGACATAACCATGCTGGGCTGTGGGATTGCCATGGCTGTCGCCACCGTTGTGTTTGGCATCTGGGCGGCCCGCAATCACCGCGCGTTTGTAGTGACGTAATCCGTAGATGCCCTGCATTTTTCGCAAAGCCTCCCCCTTGTCCCGGCAGTTACCGGGGCAAGGGGGAGGCTTTGCTTTGCTGCGATTTGCAGGGGTGGATGGGAGCATTTCGGAGATATGTACAAAAGCATAGGGCTGAATCGTACAAAAAGTAGCTTGCATCTGGGAGCACTTTGATGTATACTTATTTCATGTAAATATTTAGATAAAACTTTATATATAGAAGGAGGAACTGCCTGATTGCTTGCATGGGTCGCAAAGAGGATGGGATGTTCGAGTGCGCCGCACATGGAAATCCCCCTTTGCCCCGATGGCCCTTGGTGGAAAGGTGGCATGCCGCCTTGTCCGCCGGACAACCAGCAAACAGGATGGTACGAGCATATGAAAATCAACATCAAGAAGCTCAGTGAATTGACCGGCTTTTCCCAGGCCACGGTGTCCAACGCCCTCAACAACAAGCGGGGTGTCAACCGGGAAACCGCCGAACTCATCCTGAAAACGGCCAAGGAACACGGGTACCTGACCGAAAGCCGAATCGGCCGCATCAAGTTTGTCATGTTCAGCGCCGGGGAAAATGTAGTGACCGACACTCCCTTTTTCTCTGCCCTGATGGACGGCGTGGTGGAGGAAAGCCGCGCCCAGGAAATGGAGACCCTGATCATCCGCCTGAACCGGACGGATCCGGACTATGAGGCAGTGCGGGCCGGGCTGCTCAACGACCCTGCCGCCGCGTTGATTTTGCTGGCCACGGAGATGACAGAGGAGGACGCCGCCCCCTTTCGGGATGCCATGTCCCCTGTCGTTGTGCTGGACAGCTGGTTCCCGGAGCTGGGGCTGAATTCGGTGCTTATCAACAACGAGGATTCGGCCTTTGAGGCCACGGAGCATCTGATCCGCTGCGGGCACCGGGAAATAGGCTACCTGGCGGGAGGCATTCGCATCCGCAATTTCCAGTCCCGGGAAAGCGGCTTTCGCAAGGCCTTGCAGCGGTGCGGCTGCCCCTATCAGGAGGCGTTCACCTTTTTGCTGTCCCCCACCATGGATGGCGCCTATGAGGACATGAAGGCCGCCCTGCAGGAAAACCGCCGGCTGCCCACCGCCTTTTTCGCCGACAACGACATCATCGCCCTGGGTGCCATGAAGGCGCTGCAGGAGGCGGGCCACCGGGTGCCGGAGGATGTGTCCCTCATCGGTTTTGACGATATGCCCTTTTGCAGCATTTCCTCCCCGCCGCTGACCACGGTGCGGGTGTACAAGCAGGAGATGGGTCGAGCCGCCGTAAAGCGCCTGGTGGAGCTGATTCGGGGAGGCGACACGGTGCCCATCAAATCGCAGATATGCAATGACTTTACTGTGCGGGGCAGTGTTCGCGCCTTATAGGAGTGCCGGGGAAATCCGGCATGGCATCACATCAAAACAGCAGCCCGGCCGGGAAGTTCATCCCCGCTTTGGCTGTCTGAGATAGGAGAGCATATGAATCTGAAGCAAAAATCCTGGGCGCTGCGAAAGGTGGCGCTGGATCTGGTTTACAGGGCAAAGACCGGGCACATCGGCGGAGACTTCAGCGTCATCGATATCCTGAATGTGCTGTACAATGCCCATATGAACGTCACGCCCGAAACCTTTGCCACGCCGGAACACGACCGGTTTGTTTTGAGCAAGGGCCATTCGGTGGAGGCGCTGTACGCCGTGCTGGCGGACAAGGGCTTTTTGACCGGCCGGGAACTGGAGACCTTCTCCCGGTTTGGCACCAAACTGATCGGACACCCCAACAACAAAATCCCGGGCATCGAGGTCAACTCCGGCTCGCTGGGACACGGGCTGTCGGTGACGGCGGGAATGGCGCTGGCCGGAAAAATGGACGGCGCTTCGTGGCGGGCCTATGTAGTGATGGGCGACGGCGAACTGGCCGAGGGCTCTGTCTGGGAGGGCGCCATGCTGGCCGGCCACTACAAGCTGGACAATCTGACTGCCGTTGTCGACCGCAACCGTCTGCAAATCTCCGGCGGCACCGAGGACGTAATGGCCCAGGACGACCAGCGGGCCCGCTGGGAAAGCTTTGGCTGGAATGTGCTGGAGACCGACGGCAATGATGTGGACGCGCTGGACAGCGCCTTCACCCGGGCAAAGGCCTGCAAGGGCAAGCCTACAATGATCATCGCCAACACCACCAAGGGTTGCGGTGTATCGTTTATGGAAAACCAAGCCGGGTGGCACCACCGGGTGCCCACCGAAGAGGAATACAACCGGGCTGTGGCGGAATTGGCAGAAAAGGAGGCGGCGTGTAATGGCTGATACATCCAACCGGCAGGTTATATGTGAGGTGCTGATGGAGCGGGCCGCGTCCGACCGGGATCTGGTGGTGCTGTGCTCCGACTCCCGGGGCTCCGCGTCTCTGGCACCCTTTGCCGAGGCGTATCCCAAGCAGTTTGTGGAGGTGGGCATCGCCGAGCAGAGTCTGGTATCGGTGGCGGCGGGCCTTGCCAAATGCGGCAAACGGCCCTTTGCGGCCTCACCTGCCTGCTTTCTTTCCACCCGCAGCTTGGAGCAGGCCAAGGTGGGCGTGGCCTACTCGGCGGCAAACGCAAAGCTCATCGGCATCTCCGGCGGCATCAGCTACGGCGCGCTGGGAATGACCCACCACTCCGCCCAGGACATCGCCGCCATGGCGTCTCTGCCGGGGATGCGGGTGTACATCCCCAGCGACCGGTTCCAAACCCGCCGGCTGATGGAGGAACTGGCAACGGACGACACGCCAGCCTATATCCGTGTAGGGCGGAATCCCTCCCGGGATGTGTACGACGAGAATACCCCCTTTGCAATGGACAGGGCGACCTGGCTGCGAGAGGGGAAGGACGTCACCCTGATTGCCTGCGGTGAGATGGTAAAGCCCGCGACAGAGGCGGCGGCGCTGCTGCAGGCAGCCGGTATCGACGCCGGTGTGGTGGATATGTACTGCATCAAGCCCCTGGACGAAGAGGCTGTCAAAAAAGCCGCTGAATCCCGGTTCATTGTCACTGTGGAGGAACACGGCCCCTTTGGCGGGCTGGGCTCCATGGTCAGCCAGATTGTGGCGCGGCACTGTCCGGTGCCGGTGCTGAATCTGTCGCTGCCCGACGCCCCTGTCATTGCGGGAACCGCGCCGGAGGTGTTTGCCTACTATGGGCTGGATGGCAGCGGGATCGCCGAATCGGCACAGGCCTTTCGAAAGGAGAGGGGCCTGGTATGAGTTACATTCTGGCAATCGATCAAAGCACCTCCGGGACAAAGGCGCTGCTGTTTGACGGGGACGGCGCCATTGTCCGCCGCAGGGACTTTGCCCATGAGCAGAAAATCAATGATCGGGGCTGGGTTTCCCACGACCCGGAGGAGATTTATCGCAACACCATCAAGGCCGCCCGCGCGGTGGTGGAGGAAAGCGGCGTGGAACGCTCCGCCATTGTGGGCATTGCCATCAGCAACCAGCGGGAAACGGCGCTGGCCTGGGATAAAGCGACGGGAAGGCCTCTTTGTGACGCGGTGGTGTGGCAGTGCGGCCGGGGGCAGGCCATCTGCGACCGGCTGGCAGACAAGGCCGAGGCCGTGCAGATCAAAACCGGTCTGCCCCTGTCCCCCTATTTTTCCGCCGCAAAGCTGGCGTGGATTCTGGAGCAGCACCCCGCACCGGCTGATGCCATCTGTGCCGGCACAATGGACAGCTGGCTGGTGTGGAAGCTGACCGGCGGCAAGGTGTTTGCCACCGACTACTCCAACGCCTCCCGCACACAGCTGTTTCACATCGGCGACCTGGCCTGGGATGAGGAGCTGTGCCGGTGGTTTGGTGTGCCGGTGCAGGCCCTGCCGAAGGTGCGGGACAGCAACGGCCACTTCGGGGAGACGGATCTGGAGGGGCTGTTGCCCGCCGCTGTTCCCATTCACGGCGTTATGGGGGATTCTCACGGGGCCCTGTTCGGCCAGGGCTGTCACCGGCCCGGCATGGCCAAGACCACCTATGGCACCGGCTCTTCTATTATGATGAACACAGGGTCTACGCCGATTTACAGCAAAAACGGCCTTGCCACCTCCCTGGCCTGGGGCATGGACGGCACCGTGGATTATGTGCTGGAGGGCAACATCAACTACACCGGGGCTGTCATACAGTGGCTGGTGGAGGATATGAAGCTGCTGGGTTCCTCCAAGGAGGCGGGGCCGGTGGCGGCATCGGCCAATCAGGCCGATGAGACCTGCCTAATCCCGGCCTTTACCGGGCTGGGGGCCCCCTACTGGAATGCCGGTGCCCGAGCCATGCTGTGGGGGATGTCCCGCAGCACCGGGCGAGCGGAGATTGTCAAGGCAGCGGAGGAGTGCATCGCCCTGCAGATAGCCGACGTGGTCAAGGTGATGCAGGCAGAAGCCGCCACAGAGGATCTGACCCTGCGGCTGGATGGCGGCCCCACCAAGGACGCCTATCTGATGCAGCTGCAAAGCGATATGCTGCAAATGGAGACACAGGTGTCTCAGGTGGAGGAGCTGTCCGCCACGGGAGCCGCCTATGCGGCCGGAATGGCGCTGGGCCTGTATACGGCGCAGGTGTTTGGCTGTGTCACCCACAAGACCTACGCCCCCCACATGGACAAAGACCGCCGAGACGCCAAGTACGCCAACTGGAACCGGGCCATCGCCGTGCTGAACCGATAAGAGGAGCCTGCGGCACATTTAGAATGGGGCGTTGCCCCAAACCCCATTTAGGGGAATGATTCCCCTAAAAACCCCACAATTTACTTCGTGGGTGCCGCCGTTTGGTGGGCGAACACGAGACGCACCCCCGGTCAAGATGACGACCGGGGGTGCTGTGCGTTTGCGGGAGACAGGTGCCTTTCTCCCACCATGCAAACCGCCCCGCAGTGCCATGAGTAATCCCAATCCTTGTAGAAAATGCGGACAAAAAACGGCGCAAAGCCGTGTGATGATAGGCTTCGCACCGTTTTTTATCGATTTTCTAAACAAGGCACCGCAGAGCAATTGGGTTTTCTTTGCTGCGCCAGCTGGCTGACGCTTTTCGTCTATCCCAAAAGAAAGATTGATATACACGTACTCAAATCAAGGCACCGCGGAGCGGATGGGTTTTCTTTGCCTACTTTCTTTTTCCCAAAAGAAAGTAGGGGGGTTAGGCCAGGTTGTCGATGACGAGCATTTTCAGCAGGAAGAGGGCGCCTAAAATCCACATGACGCCGTTGATCTCCTTTGTCTTGCGGCTGAACAGCTTGACAAGGATGTAGGTGAGAACGCCCCACTGAAGGCCTGCGCTAATGGAATAGCCCATGACCATCAGCCCAATGGTGATGGCGGCGGGAATTACATGCTCGGGATTGCGGAAGTTCAGATCCGCCAGAGGCTCCAGCATCATAATACCCACCATGACAAGCGCACAGGCGGTGGCAAAGCCGGGGATGACGCTGACGATGGGGTAGATAAAGATGGAGAGCAGGAACAGGAATGCAGTTGTGATGGCGGTCAGGCCGGTGCGTCCGCCCTCTTCCACGCCTGCGGCGGATTCCACAAAGGTGGTGACGGTGGAGGTACCCAGAATTGCGCCGGCGGTGGTGCCGATGGCGTCGGCCAGCAGCGCGCCCTTGATTCCGGGAAGCTGACCGTTTTTATCCAACATCTTCGCCTTGGTGGCGACGCCGGACAGGGTGCCCAGGGTATCAAAAATATCCACATACAGGAAGGTCAGCACGCACATGATAAAGCGGCCGATGTCCGCGCCGCTGGAGAAGGCTTCCTTGAAGCCCTGGAAGCAAAGGCCGAAGGTGGGGGCCATGCTGGGCGGCGGGCTGAATACGCCGGAGGGAATCAGGGAGAAGATGCCCGCGTCCACATTGACGCCGCGCAAGCCCACAAGCTGGGCTACGATGCCGAGAACCCAGGTAAGCAGGATGCCCAGCAGCAGCGCGCCCTTCACCTTTTTTACATAGAGCACCAGGGTGATGGCGAGGCCGATGATAAACAGGGCAACGGAAATGTCGCTGAGGTTGGGGTTGATGGCGACAAGGGTGGAGGCGTCGCCGACGATGAAGCCTGCGTTCTGGAACCCGATGAACATGATAAACAGGCCAATACCGGCGGAGACCGCGTTTTTCAGCGACTGGGGAATGGCCACGAACAGGGCTTCCCGGGCACCGGTCAGGCTGAGCAGGATAAAGATAAGGCCCTCAGTCAGCACAGCGGCCAGCGCAAAGGAGGGGGTGTAGCCCATCCCTATGACGATGGAGAAAGCGAAGAAGGCGTTGAGCCCCATACCGGGGGCGAGGGCAAAGGGAAGCCCAGCCAGAAGCGCCATCAATACCGTGCCGATGACAGACCCCAGGGCTGTTGCCATAAATACTGCGCCGCCATCCAGGCCGGATGCCGTCAGGATATTGACGTTGACCGGGAGAATGTAGGCCATGGTGGCAAAGGTGGTCAGGCCCGCCAGCAGCTCTGTCCGTACGGAAGAACCTCGTTTCGTGACACCGAAAAAATTGTCGACTTTCTGTGCGATAGAACTCAATCAGCTCACTCCTTCACTTTTTACGGGTGGCTTGTCCCGTTAAGAGAACCCTGTTTTGATCCTCCTATAATGGGAGTATACCATATTGGATACAATTAGTACACAATTTAAAAAATGTGGAAATATCCAAAAAATCGCGCTGCAAATCTCAAATTCGACTATTTGAGATTTGCAGCGAAATGCATGTGACAGCGTGCTGTGTTTCGGGCAGAAGGGTGCGTTTGCAAGCTATTCCACAAACAGCCCGGTAAAGGAGTAGGTGGTGGTGTCGATGAGGCCCTTGTTGGTCAGGCGCAGCTCCGGCAGCACAGCCAGGGACACCAGAGCCATCGTCATAAAGGGGGATACCATGTCGCAGCCCAGAATTTTCCAGGCGGCATCCAGCGCCTGCACCTTTTCGTTGATGCTCTGAACCGGCTCCTCGCTCATCAGCCCGGCGATGGGCAGGGGAAGGAGGGCGATGACTTCGCCGTCCCTTACGGCGACCATACCGCCACCGCACTCCGTCAGGGCGTTGGCGGCCACGGCCATGTCGGCTTCGCTGGCGCCGACGATCATCAGGTTGTGGGCGTCGTGGGCAACGGTGGAGGCGACAGCACCCTGCCGCAGGCCAAAGCCGGACACAAAGCCCCGGCCGGTCTCGCCGGTGTTTTTGTGGCGCTCCACCACGGCCAGCTTGTTGATGCCGGCGGCGGCATCGGCGCAAACGTGGCCGTCCACAACGGGGAGCGAATGGGTCTTTGCCAGGGTTCCCACCTTGGCTTCCAGCACCTGGATGACCCGGGCTGTGACGGCAGAGCCTGCGTTTTGGGGGGCGGGAATGGCGAAATCTTCGGCGGTAAAGGGGTGGGGAACGTGAATCGTGTTCCGGATGCTGTCGGGGCACTGCGACGCGGGGATCTCCACCCGCATCTCCCCTTCCTCGACGACAATCGCCCCGCCGATGAACACGGTCTCCACCTGCACAGAGGTCAGGTCGGAAATCAGCAGGATGTCGGCGATTTTGCCGGGGGCGATGGAGCCCAGATCCTTATCCATCTGGAAGCACTGGGCCGCATTGATGGTCACCATCTGAATGGCTGTAATGGGATCCACGCCCTCCTGAATGGCGCGGCGGACAATGTGATCCATGTGGCCGTGGGCAATCAGGGTGTGGGGATGGGTATCGTCGCTGATGAGGCAGGCGAAGCGGGAATCGATTTTACGCTCGGTGATGCTGCGGATGACCTCGTGAAGGTCGTGCCAGGCGGATCCCTCCCGGATTTGGGCGTACATGCCCAGCCGCATCTTGGCCAGGGCGTCCTCGGCCCGGACAGACTCGTGGCAGCAGCGAACGCCCGAGGCGATGTAGGCGTTGAGACCCATTCCCGTTTCCGGCATGGAGTAGTGGCCTGTCACGGTTTTGCCGGCGGCCAGGGTGGAGGCGATTTTGCTGTGGGTGTCGGCATCGCCGCCCAGCACTCCGGGAAAGTTCATCATCTCGCCCAGGCCGTAGATGGAATCACCGGCCATAAACCGAGCGGTTTCCTGGGGGCCCAGCACCGCGCCGGTCTCCTCAAAGCCAGGCACTGCCGGCACACAGGAGGGCATCTGGGTAAACACACGCAGGGGGATGCCCTCCGCGTCGGCAATCATAAATTCCAGGCCGTGCTCCCCCAGTACATTGGCGATTTCGTGGGGGTCGGGGAAGATGGATGTGGTGCCGTGGGGGATGACGGTTCGGGCATACTCCCGCACTGTCATCATGCTGCTTTCCACATGGATGTGGCCGTCCAGAAAGCCCGGGGCCGCATATCGGCCCGCGCCGTCGATGACGGCGGTGGCGTCGCCGATGGTGTGGGAGGCATCGCCCACCAGCGCGATGCGTCCCGCCGCGATGGCGATGTCCGTATCCGGCAGAATCTCACCGGTGTTGACGTTGACCAGCCGCACGCCCCGAATCACGGTGTCGGCTTTTTCCCGGCCCATGGCGACGGCTGCCAGCCGACGGGTACAGTCTTGCAGCTTTTCCACCGGGGCTGACGTCCATTTTGGTTTGCTTGTTTGCTTTTCCATAGCGACCTCCTGTTGGCGTTCTGTTGTGTATATGGGTTGTGTGTTCTGTGAGAGAATGGCCATCGGCATTACGTGTGTTGCAGGAATCGCAGGATGTCCACCGCCTTGGGCGGGCAGCCCTTCACATACGTCGCGCAGCCGGAGCAGCAGTTGCCTATCCCCATGCCAGGCAGGGATTTCCCCTTGTACCCCTGCCCGATGTGCAGCTTGTGGCCGGGGGCTTTGCCAGCCTTGTCCAGGGCGAAAATCAGGGACGCATAGCAGGCGGAGCAGGCCGAATCCTCGTCGATGTATGGGGCCAGCCTCTTTGCCGCGCTGCTGTGGAGGGGCTGCACCGTTGGGCGATTGTCCGCGTTCAGCTCCACAATTTCGGTGGTGTCGTCCACATAGCGGCCTACGCCGTATTCCCGGGCCAGCCGCAGGTATTCGATGTCGTCCGGCTCGTATCCCATCAGCTGCGCACCGTAGGAATCCAGCAGCACCGGATCGGTGCCCAGCAGAATGCGGTTGGATTCGATGGGGTTGCCCCCTTCCTCAAAGCTTAAATCGCCGCAGACGCTGTCCACAATGTGAAGCTGGGGCCGCAGCGCCTGCGCCAATGCCGCAATGGGCTTGTGGAGGCCCATGGTGTGAAAGCGGCGCTTCTCGCTGTCGGGGATACAGCCCTTCAGGTTTTTCAGGCAGCAGGTCATGTCGGTCTGGCAGTGGCCCTTCAGCACCGGCAGATTGATGAGGTACCCTGCCCGGGCAATGGATTGGCACAGGGTCAGCTTGATTCCCTGGGCGGTGGCGGACACCACCTTGTCGCCCTTTGTGTCCAGCAGCTTGACGTTGTAGGTCTGGGCCAGCCGAGAGTAGCCACAGGCCTGCCAGGCCCGCTTGGTGGAATCCCCCACCCAGGAGCCCTCCGCGATGGTGATGTCCCGGATATTGTGGGCCTGCAGATACGCAATGACGCCCTCCGCAATTTCCGGATGGGTGGTGGCGCCGCCGTCAGCAGGCCGGGCCACCACCAGATTGGGCTTTAGCACCACCGGGGTATCGGGCCCGATTTGATCCGCTATTTGCGCGGTTTCCATCAGTTCCATTGCCATTTGCCGCAGGTTGCAGCCGTAATTGATGAGAATGCGGTTTTCCATCGCTGTACTCCTTGTCCGGCTCGGTGTCTGATTTGATAGGAAAAGTATACCACGCCGCCCTGCCCGATGCAAAGTGTTGACAATCGGAAAATGGCAGGATATAATAGCAATGCAGAACATTTTTCTCATACCATTTTATAAATAATAACGGAGGCTAAGATGCGCATTTGCTAAATGGAAACAGACAGGTTCAAGGGGTTATGCCCTTTCCTTGCCCGCAAACCTTGGGCGAGGCTTGTTTTGTGTCGGTTTGGCAATGCGGACAGAATCGGGCTGGCCCGGTTTTTTCATTGTGAGCCCAGTATGGGATTGCGTCCGTTTTTCCGCGCGGCGATTTGCGCCGTTTGGCGGATTGTCATGTTCCCCGACCAAAGCAAGAGTTTTGGTAAAAAGGGGGACATTTTTTTATGCAATTAATTTTACAGGCCAATCATATAAAAAAACAATATGGAGTTCGCACCATTCTGGATTTTGAATCCCTGCAGGTTTACGAGGGGAACAAAATCGGCATTGTGGGTCTCAACGGTGCGGGCAAAACCACCCTGCTGGGCATTCTCAGCGGGGAGCTTGACCCCGACGAGGGCTCGGTCAGCCGCAAGCGGGAGGTCGCCTACATCCGGCAGTTTGAGGAGCACGACGGCACCTTGTCCGGCGGCGAGACCGTAAAAAAACGCATCACCCGGGAGACAGCCCGCCGGGACACCATCATCTTTGCCGATGAGCCCACCGCCAATCTGGATCAGGACGGCGTGCGGTGGGTGCAGAGCAAGCTGGAAGCTGCCGGAACCGTGCTGCTCATCAGCCACGACCGCCACCTGCTGGACGCTGTCTGCGACCGGATCATCGAGGTGAAGGACGGCAAGCTGTATTTTTACACCGGCAATTACTCCGATTATGTGGAGCAGGCTGAATTGCAGAAGGATCAGCAGCTTCAGCAGTTTGAGGAGTTCAAAAAGAAAAAGGAGCAGCTGACCTCCGCCATTCAGACAAAGGACAAACGGGTGTCTCACCAGAAGAGCAAGCGGAAAAACGCCCTGAAAAAAAACAGCTCCGAGGCGCGGCTGGGCGGCCACAAGTGGGCGGCCAGTGTCAAGCACGCGGAGAAGGAGGCCAAGGTTCTCAAGGCGCGGCTGGATCGGCTGGAGGCGGTGGAACGCCCACGGGAGCTGCCCAAATTCCGCATTAACTTCGAGAAAACCGATCCGCCGGTCAGCAAGATCATTGTGTCGTCCGACTCGTTCAGCTTTGCCTATGGGGACAATGCCATCTTCGACAAGGCAACCTTTGCCATCCCCAACGGCAAGAAGGTTGCCATCACCGGCAAAAACGGCGCGGGCAAAACCACCCTGTTCCGCCAAATTCAGGCAGGTGACCCTCAAATTCGGATTGCGCCCAAGCTGCAGTTCGGCTATCTGCATCAGGGGCTGGAGAACATCGACCCCACCAAAACCGTGCTGGAAAACGCCATGCGGGACAGCGTGCAGGAGCGGGCCGACGTCTACTCCGTGCTGGCCGGCCTGCTGTTTACCGGCGGCGATTTTGAGAAGAAGGCGGCGGCTCTCAGCGGCGGGGAGCGAATCCGGCTTTCGCTGGGGATGCTGATTGTATCCGGCTGCAACGCCCTGATGCTGGATGAGCCCACCAACTACCTGGACATCCGCTCCATTGAAGCAGTTCAGCGGATGGTGAAGGAATATCCCGGCGCTGTGCTGCTGGTGTCTCACGACGCCGCCTTTCGCAAGGCCGTCACAGATATGGAGCTGCTGGTGGAGGGGGGCAAAGTGCATGCCATTCAGCAGGAAACCAAGCCCGCCAAGCCCAGCGAGGCCGACCGGATGATTCTGGAACTGCGCCGCACCAAGCTGGCAAGCTCCATTTCCTCCGCCCCTTCCGAGGAAAAAGCCAGGCTGGAGGCGGAATACCAAACCGTGCTGGAGGAACTGCGCCGGTTTGGGTAATGGGCATCGCTTTGCGCAGGCTGCATCGTTCCCTCATTTTGGAAGCGAAGCTGACAAATTCTTGAAAATTATTGTCTTTCACCCTTGACGATTCCGGGGGAATATGCTATGATTATCGTGTGAGAACAAAGACGTAAGTCTATACAAAGCGAAAAGGCTAACCTGCCGAAAGGTAGGGGCGCAAAACCAAGGGTCTAACACGCATCTGTGAAAGCAGACGTCATGACAGCCGGTTACCGAAAGTGTATGCAACACCGCTTTATTGCGATAAATTGCACCGCCTTCCGGTATAGCCGGAGGGCGGTTTTTTCTTGGATATAGCCTCAAACGGCCCTTTGCAGGCATCGCCAACATCACAGCACCCCGAACAGCAACGACTTCACCACCGGAAAAGGAGGGCCCCCTATGGCCGGCAAGCACATGGATTCCGACGTAAAACGCGAGATTTTGAACCAATACTGCGAAGGCGTCAGCGTCAGCACACTCTCCAATGATTATCAGATTCCGAAATCCACCATCTACCGTTGGGTGCGGAATCTCCCTCTCAAGCAGGAACGCTCCATGCGGAGCTTTACCATATCCAATTACTCCGCCGCTCAGGTCACTGTTCAGGTCTTTATGGATGAAACCCGGCTGTCGCGGCCTGCATGGCACTCGGCCATTCGCAGCTAAGCCAATTGAACCGAACTCTATTGCATAATTGCATAGCCCCATGGGACTTACACCCGCGTGTAAATCCCATGGGGCTTTTTTTGCGTTGTGGGGTTTGCCCTTTCGCCGATGAGATGGGGGTTTCATCCAGCCTTGGGCATCGGTGGAATTATTGCTGACAGGCTCTGCCATGAACGAACGAAAACTTCCATCCAAAATTGCATATTTACCAGGGTATTTGATTCGATTTTTCGCTTTACAATCGCAAATATAAGCCTTTTTATAGAATTACCAATAATAGGCGTTTAAGTTTTCATCTGCGTTTGCGAAATAGTTTACGTAGGCAAATGAGCTCATGTCTATTGCGAGCGTATCCTTTGGATACGCGGCGCAATTCTCCCGGAATCATCGCTGTGGACGGCGGGGATTTCGGCACGCGGACAATCGCCATGGACGGCGGATGCCGCAACAAATGCTTTCACCAACGCCGGAGGATCGGGGGCGGAGAGAGCAGTGAACACAGGTCATGCTTCCCGCAATCGGGGAAGCCAAAAGCAAATTGACAGTATGCCAGTTTGCTCAAAAAAACACAACACATATCATGGAGGAAAAATCAATGGTCATTCAACACAATATACCCGCTATCAACTCTCACCGCAATCTTGGTATCAACAACAATTCTGCCGCTAAAAATCTGGAGAAGCTCTCCTCCGGTTATCGCATCAACCGTGCTGCCGACGACGCCGCCGGGCTTGCCATTTCTGAAAAAATGCGCGGGCAGATCTCCGGTCTTGGCATGGCGGAGCAGAACGCCAACAACGGCATCAGCCTGATTCAGACCGCGGAAGGCGCTATGAACGAGACCCATTCCATCCTGCAACGGATGCGCGAGCTGGGCGTTCAGTCCTCCAACGGTACATACCAGGATGAGGACCGCGCGCAGATAGAACTGGAATTCCAGGCTCTGAAATCTGAAATTGACCGCATCGCTTCCTACACCAACTACAACGGCATCAAGCTGCTGGACGGCACCGTCGGCGGCACCAAGCTGGAGCACGCAGGCGCCGGTACCGGCGGTTCCATGGCCGCTGACGCAGCTGCTCTCGGTATTTCCGAAGTCGATTTCCTCAGTGCCTTTACCGGCTCCACCGGTGCGGGTAACACACCCCAGTTTGGCGGCACAGCCGTTGCACTCTCCGAATCCGAGGCCAGCTACACCATGACCTTCAACGGTTCCTCCTGGGATGTAAAGGGCTCCCTGACCCTGCGGGATTCCGGCGCCGAGGATCTGGGTACGGTGGAGTTTAGCGCCACCATCCCTGTAGATGGCACCGGTACCACCGACATCACCATCGGCACCACCGACGGTCTCAGCCAGGGCTCCTTCACTGTCAAGTTTGACAATACCAAGTTCACCGCCGTGGAGGGTCTGCAGGAGGGCGCTAAATTCACCGCTTCCCAGGCAGGTCTTGACGCCGTCACCACTGCGGAGGAATCCGTGGTCGGCATCATCAATCCCAACGGCCTGGATCCAGACGCCAAGCGCGCCAACAGCATGCTCACCCAGATGGGCTTTGGCCTGAACAGCGAGCTGAATCTGCTGGACGGCGACCTGAAAAACAAGGACGCCTACCTTATCACCCGGGAATCTGCCGAAACTCGCAACGAGTACGGCGCGGCTTCCACCTACGAAACCCTTCTCCAGGTCGGCGACAAAACCTACCTGGGCACCCTGGATGCCACCACCAGCACTTGGACCTTTGCGGACAGCGAGGGCAATAACGTCGCTACCCTGAACAACGCCGACATCGCCAACACCTCCGGTTCTGTTCGGTTCAACACCGGCGACGACAGCAAATCCGGCCAGGACAATCTTCTGATCAACAAGGAAAACGCCATCATCGGCTCTCAGGACACCGCGTCTCTCGTGTTCCAGATTGGCGCCAACGGTGCCGAGGATCAGAAGGTTGGCATGTATGTGTTCAACATGTCCTCCAACAATCTGGGGGATCATGAAAAGGGTCAGTTTGTCAGCGAATCCAGCATTTTGACCCGGGACACTGCCAATGAAGCGGTTGCCACCCTGGACTCCGCCATTGTCTATGTCGCCTCGCAGCGCGCCGAACTGGGTGCCCTGCAGAACCGGCTGGAGCACACCCTGAACAACCTGGGCGTCACCAAGGAAAACCTGACTGCCGCCGAGTCCTCCATCCGCGATGTCGACATGGCAAAGGAGATGATGGAGTTTACCAAAAACAACATCCTCGTCCAGGCCTCTCAGGCCATGCTGGCCCAGGCCAACGGACTGCCCCAGGGCGTCCTGTCCCTGCTGCGGTAACACAAGCATCCCATACAAAAAAGGAGATCGGCAATTGCCGGTCTCCTTTTTTCCACGCGGGGGGGATTTCGCTTTCTGCGGAAAGCGACCAAAGGGCTCTGCCCTTTGGAAACCCGCAACCCTTTTAGAAAAAGGGTTGACCCAAAACTTGAATTATGACATATCATAGGATAGGTAGCAGCGCGCCAGCACCGAAGAGGCGGGCTTTACCCCGCCTCTGGCAGGTGCGGATGTGGATGCTGGGTTGCTTGTGGGCGGCAAGTCTAACCCTGTTGTTTTCTTTAGGACACAAGGCTATAAAATCAAAACCCATAAACTTCAATTGCGGGATTGTCAAGGGGATCATCCCCTTGACTGGGGTTTGGGGCAACGCCACATTTTAAATCCGTTGCTTTTTGCATCAGAGAGATCCATCGATTCTATGTAACCCACCACTCTCCCAGATAAAGCAAACGTCACGCCCTCAGCTGAGCGTTCGGCCGGAGGCGGCTGCCGCATCGACGTATGGCTTCAGGCCCTGCATGCCAACCAACAGATTGGCCATGTCCTCATACAGCTGTTTGCGCCGCCGGTGAAGCTCCTCCAGCCGGGATGGCTCCTTTGTGCCCTTAATCTGCGCGTTCACCGCATGCAGTCGGCTCTGGAGTGTCTCGTAGTTGCGGTTATAGGATTCCAGCCATTTGCCGTAATCACAGGAGGCGCTGTCAAATCCCCTGCCCATTTTTGTCCTGTCAATTTTCATATTCATTGAGAAACTCCTTTTCCACCTCGTCGTATATTTTCATGTAAGCCATCCCATATTTGCGGATGGCTTTCTCCGCGTTTTGCAGCGTCTTGGAGACCGCGTGCGAGCTGATTTGCTCCCGGCGCGCAATCTCCGCCATAGGCAGCCCCTCAAAGTAGTATTGCTCTACCCGCTGCCGCTGCTGTGGACTCAGGGCAGTCTCCATTGCCAACCGAATGGCCTTCCGGCAATGGGAGCGCCTGCGGGAGTTGTCCGCCCCCCGGCAGGCCCGTGGCAGCAGCATGGCGTCGGTCTCCCTGTCCATCAGCCAGTCGGCCGAAAAGATCCCGCGCCCCTCCGTATGCGTGTGCTTCATCGCTTCACCTTCCTGTTGTTTCGTCAATTCCGTCATTTTCCTTCTGCGCGCGTCGCATATATCAAACATAAGTTCTAACTATAGTATAACGAAACTCACTCCATTTGTCAACTGCAATTTGCTTTTTATTTGTTTCAGTCAAAAAATACGCAAACAAAAAGAACCTTTCCCGCCAATGAGGCCAAAAAGGTTCTTTGCTTTCCATAGCTGTATTTCCGCCCACGTTATCGCGACTCTTTCCGGAAGGATGGGGGTTGCAAGGTGCGGCTCCGGCTGCTATCCCTGTACGCTTGCCACCGGCATCCGCTTGTCCACAATTTTCATGATAGCCACAACCGCCACCGCGGTAATCGCGATTTCGGGCAGCATATAGCTGCCGTTGTAGGTCAGGGAATACCACCAGACCGGCATGCCCTCCGGCGCGTAACCGCCCCAAATCAATATGCCGGACAGGAAGCTGCAAAAATAGCGCAGCAGTCCCGCCACCGCCGTACCCAGCGCAACCCCGCCGGAACGGTTTTTGACAAGCCCTGCAAAAAACGCGCTGGTACCCATGGCGGTATAGGCCAGCAGGTAATCCAGCAGAACGCAGCCGACCATCGCCGGGATGGTGGTGCAGTACAACACATTGTCAAAGCCCATAATCATCTGTATCAGGCCGTGGACAACCCCTGTAAACATCCCCCACTTTACACCGTGGCGCAGGGATGCGATGACAAGGGGCGCCATGGCGCACAGCGTGACGCTGCCCCCCAACGGCATCGAGAAAACCTTGATGTACTTGAGCACGGTGGCCATCGCAATCATCAGTGCGCATTCCACCAGGATACGGGTTCTGGACTGTTTCATTGTCGTCTCACCTTTCCAAACAAAAAAATAAAGAACGCGCCGAAAAGAAAGCCTTTCAGCATCGTTCTACTGTACGCTTCCTACGCTGGCATTACCCAGATCAGGTCAAAAGGGTCATGGCCGCTGCCATATCTCAGCCCCCGCTGGGGCACCCCTGCATCATACCGGCATGTGCCGGTGTCGTATTCAGTTTTGGCGAGAAATCCCCGCGACTGTAATCATATACCAGTTGGTGCGGCTTGTCAATAGCCCTGTCAATATTTTACATTATGTAGTATTCTCTGACATATTTCCCCAAAGTATACCATCATTCGGCTGTTACAGCCGGATGGGAACCGACTCATCCAAGGTGATGGCATCGAGTGTAACTCGACTATCCCACGCGTAGAGGGAGACGCCTCTGGCGGCGGCGTCCCGCAGCGCTTCGCCAAAGGCGGGGTGCGTGGCGTCGTTGGGCCGGAACTCCCGCACCCCCTTCATCTGGATCAGGAGCGCCACACAGGCCTCCGTCCCCTGCTCCCGCAGGCTGCACAGCTCCCGGATGTGCTTGACGCCCCGCTCCGTAGGGGCATCGGGAAAGCGGGCAATCCCGTCCTCCTCCAGCGTTACCCCCTTTACCTCCATGTAGCAAACCCGGCCCTCTCCATATTCCAGGCGAAAGTCCAACCGGGAATTCCCAATTGTAGATTCTCGTCGAATTTTTACAGCGGGTTTACCCATATGTGGCAAAATCAAGCCGCCTGCCAGCGCTTCCTCCAGCACCTTGTTGGGTGCCTGGCTGTCCATATTGATGAGCATGTCCCCCTTTTGCACGGCGATAAGGGAGAAATCTGTCTTTCTCCCGGAGCCCGGCGGGTGGCATTCCACATACACCGTCGCCCCCGGCAGCAGCAATTCCCGGCATCGGCCCGTGTTTTTTACATGGGCACGGCGCACCTCGCCCCCCAGTTCAATCTCGGCGATGAAGCGGTTGGGCCGGGATAAAAAGACCGCCTCCACAACATTTGCATATTTCACGGACAATATCCTTTCCATATACGGATTTTTCGCAATTTAAATGCGCAAACGCAAAAACTGTGTCAAATTACCCAAACTCTGTGAGGATTCCCTGACTTTTTTCCGAAATCCCCTTGTCCGGCTTGAAAATCGCCGGGGAATAGGGTAGAATAAGAATACAACAATAATAAGAGAAGCCATTCTCCTTCGCCGCTTCGAATCCCGCTTGCGCCGCTTTTTCCCTGCGGGCCGATATGGCCCGGCAAACGCCTGTGTCTGTGGCTGCCATTTGTATGGGAGCACCGCGTTTGCGGAAGAGCCTTCCGCTTCGTCAGCGCCTTCACGTGTGACTGGTTTCCTGTTATTACTATACGACAGAAAAGGAGTGTTGTCTATGCCGGTGCAATTGGATCTCGGCTATTTAACAGACTTCATCCGTCCCCATGAGCTGGCGGCAATTTGGCCACAGGTAACCACCGCCCACGAAACTCTTCACGCGAAAACCGGACCCGGCAATGATTTTCTTGGATGGGTTGACCTTCCGGAAAATTATGACAAAGCGGAATACGACCGTGTAAAGGCCGCCGCCGCCCGCATCCAGAAGGATTGCCAGGTTTTCATCGTGATAGGCATTGGCGGCAGTTATTTGGGTGCAAGGGCCGCCATTGAATTTATCAAATCCTCCAACTACAACGCCCTGCCCAAGGACACCCCCGACATCTACTTCGCAGGCAACTCCATCAGCCCCACCTACCTGAATGAGATGCTGGCCCTGTGTGAGGGCAAGGATGTCTGCGTCAACGTCATATCCAAATCCGGCACCACAACCGAGCCTGCTCTGGCCTTCCGGGTATTCCGGGATCTGCTGGAGAAAAAGTACGGCAAGGACGGTGCCAAATCCCGCATCTACTGCACCACCGACAAGGCCCGCGGCACGCTCAAGGAGCTGGCCGACAAGGAAGGCTTCGAGACCTTCGTCATCCCTGACGATGTAGGCGGCCGCTTCTCCGTGCTCACCCCTGTGGGGCTTTTGCCCATCGCCGTGGCCGGCTGCGACATCGACGCCATGATGAAGGGCGCTCAGGATGCCCGCAAGGCCTTCGCCGCCCCTGATATGGACAAAAACGACTGCTACCGCTATGCCGCCATCCGCAACATCCTCTACAACAAGGGCAAATCCGTAGAGGTGCTGGTAAGCTACGAGCCCTCCTTCGCCATGATGGCAGAGTGGTTCAAGCAGCTGTACGGCGAAAGCGAGGGTAAGGATCAAAAGGGCCTGTACCCCTCCTCCATGATATTCTCCACCGACCTGCATTCCCTGGGGCAATTTGTGCAGGATGGCTCCCGCACCATGTTTGAGACAGTTGTCAACATCAAAACGCCCAAGCAGGATTTCTTTATCGAAGATGACCCGGACAATTTTGACGGTCTCAACTTCCTCTCCGGGCAAAATATGTCCATCGTCAATGAAAA
The DNA here is from genome assembly GCA_030265885.1 of Ruminococcaceae bacterium OttesenSCG-928-L11. Taxonomy (GTDB): domain Bacteria; phylum Bacillota; class Clostridia; order Oscillospirales; family Ruminococcaceae; genus WRAV01. The sequence continues at coordinate 28,941 of JAJDGX010000021.1, forward strand.
GGCGTTCCTGGGAACCGTGCTGGCCCATGCAGAGGGCGGCGCCCCCAACCTGGTGCTGCAGCTGGACGATATGTCCGCCTACGAGTACGGATACCTGGTATATTTCTTTGAGAAGGCATGCGCCGTCAGCGGCTATATGCTGGGTGTCAACCCCTTCGACCAGCCCGGCGTAGAGGCCTACAAGAAAAACATGTTCGCATTGCTGGGCAAGCCCGGCTACGAGGCAGAGAAGGCAGCGCTGGAAGCAAAACTCTGATTCTGTCCCCGAGGGGCAACCCTCCCCAATAAAGCATCACCACGAAAGGAAGTTATATATGGTAAAACTCATCGTTGGCAGCAAAGGCTCCGGCAAAACCAAAAAGCTCATCAGCATGGTGAACGACGCCTCCAAAATCTCCAAGGGCAATGTCATCTGCATCGAAAAGGGCGATTCCCTGAAATTCGATCTCAGCTACAACATTCGCCTCATTGACATCAAGGAATACGACGTCAAGGGCAGCGACGCCTATTATGGCTTTATCGCCGGTCTTATGGCGGGCAACTACGACATCACCGACGTATTTGGAGACGCCACCTTCAAAATCCTCTGCGGCAAGGACACCAAGGATCACGAAGCGCTGGCCACCTTTGTAGAGAAGCTGGATAAGCTGACCGCCAATTCCGATGTTGTCATAAGCCTCACCGTCTCCTGCGACGCCTCCGAGCTTCCCGAGCGCGTACAGAAGTTCATCATCTAATATCCAAACCACCGTTACAAAAGGAAGGCGAATCACTCGCCTTCCTTTTTATTATGGCATAATTGCAGGCCGGGCAACCCCGCACCAGCACCGAAGAGGCGGGCTTTACCCCCGTCTCTGGCAGGTGCGGATGTGGATGCTGGGCTACTTGTGGGCGGCAAGGCCC
>JAJDGX010000212.1 GCA_030265885.1 Ruminococcaceae bacterium OttesenSCG-928-L11
CAAATCTCTTATTGCGTCACGGACAGTAAGCCACCCCAGCCCTGGCTCTCTATCATTAAACAGTCGCCTAACCTTTTCTTTTTGCTGTTCAGAAAACTGTGGGCGATTCTTCCTAGCAACTTTATGTTTCTCCCAATATGAAGTATCAATACATTTTGAGTATAATAGCGCCTCTTTCGAATGCGTAGGATCAGGGAATGACCAATTTACATTTAGGTCACTTCTAAATCCGACAATAACCACTCTATGACGCGATTGCGGAACTCCATAATCGGCAGCATTAAGCAATCTGAAAACAACATTGTATGTAAGTCCCCTATGTGCATTGGCTGTATGATATTCCTCCAGCAAGCGCAAATGCTCTAGCCAATCCATATCGATGCGTTTTACCACCTCAGGATGTGATAATTGCAGAAGGATATAGTTAAAATATGTACTAAATGATTTTCGCAATAAACCTTTCACATTTTCAAAAATAAATCCCTGTGGGCGCAGTTCACGGACAGCTCTCACCGCTTCGGGAAACATATCACGATTATCATTATAAGCTCCATGCTTTCCGCCTAATGAAAACGGCTGGCATGGCGGTCCGCCAGATATAAGCTGAATTGATGTTCCTAACTGTTCATAGCTGACTGTGCGCACATCAGCTTGTCTAACATTCCAATGTTCTATTCCAGGGAAGCCACCTGTTATATTGGCTTTAATATTGTCGCAAGAATCCTTGTCCCATTCAAGAAGCAGCTTATGATCAAAACCAGACTGCGCAAGTCCGAGTGCCAGTCCACCCGCTCCGCTGAATAGCTCCAGGGAACTTATCATACTTTTTCACCACCATTTTCGTAGTCCAACCCTCAATTCATTTTATCATTATTATCTGTGATAAGCAACGCTAATTTCGATTTCATGGCCGCAGCGTTACATATGATTACGCGCCTGCCTACAATTCCACATTGGCAGATGCACTACAATGATTCATGCCGCCTATGTGAATGCAGACGCGTAACATTGGATTGCGCTGTGTGAAAAAACGATTCTGCAATTAAAACAGCAGCTATAAATTCTGATATTTTAACTTAAAAATGATATAGCATTATATATCTCAAATAGAATATATACGATAGTTATGCGGTTTTCATGGGTTTCACTTAACCGACGCTACCATCAGGTTCTAGTGGTAGCAATACTGTGCAGGTTCAAGTCCTGTTATCCGCACTGCATTCCCGAAAACTGCTTATAAAGCGGTTTTCGGGAATTTTTCTATGTTCTAATATGGTGCTGGATTTGCTGTTTTTGCAGCTTGTTCTAATAAAGTGCTTTTATTGGGTGTTAGCGCGACAGCTTCGCTTTTGCCTTTTTACGGCGGGCATTCTCCCACTGTATTGTCGCCCGACGGTGGCAAATCCTCTTCTCCTTCCGGATTGTCCTTCCAAACAGGCAGATTTTCTGCTATACTATAGCAATGGGAAATCTCCCACCCTCGGGCAGGAATGCGCCGCCAACTGGGCGGTCTGTCCCTGTCAAGGCTACATACGTAAACAATCGGGATGTGATCGCATATGGGGCACACGACTCCTCTTTTATTGCCAAAAATATTGATGATAGCTACCGGCGGCACCATTGCCTCCATGGAGACACCTCAGGGACTCGCCCCGGCTGTTGCGCCGCATCAGCTGCTGGATTCCATCCCTCATATACTGGATTTCTGCACGGTCGACACCATCCAGCTTCTCAACATCGACAGCACAAACATCCAACCGGAGCACTGGCTCCTCATCGCCGACGCCATATACGAAAACTACGCCGATTACGACGGCTTTGTCATCACCCACGGAACCGATACCATGGCCTATACCGCCGCCGCTCTCTCTTATTTGGTGCAGGGCTCGGACAAACCCATTGTCCTGACCGGCTCCCAGAAGCCCATCGGCTCCCGCAGCAGCGATGCCCACCGCAATCTGTCCGACAGCTTTTTGTATTGCAGCCGCCGGGCCTCCCGGGATGTCTCCCTGGTGTTTGACGGCAAGGTCATCGCCGGCACCCGCGCCCGCAAAGTCAAGTCCATGAGTTACAGCGCCTTTGAAAGCATCAACTTTCCCGCCATTGCCTACATCAACGGCAGGCAGGTATCCTGCTACCATCACGGGGCCATTCCCGCCAACGATGCTGACCAGGTTCGATTTTACCGGGCGCTGAATCCCAATGTATTTCTGCTGAAGCTGGTTCCCGGTATGGAGCCGGATATCCTGGAGTATGTGGCGCAACGCTATGACGCCATTCTCATCGAGGGATACGGCATGGGGGGCCTTCCCTTTGCCGACCGGCGCAATTTCCTCGATGTGGTGCAGACTTTGGCAGCCAAGGGGAAAATCATTGTGCTGTCCACACAGGTTATGCTGGAGGGCAGTGATCTCGGCGTGTACGAGGTGGGAATCCGCGCCATGTCCGGCACGCCTCTGCTCCAGGGCCACGACATGACCAACGAGGCCATCACAGCCAAGCTGATGTGGATCCTATCCCTGACACGGGACTATGAACAGGTACGCAAGCTGTTTTACAAGCCTGTCAACTGCGATCTGGTACTGCCGGAGGCATAGCGCGGCGATATATGTGGCAAAGAAAGCGCCCCCGCACAGCTTCCGTTTCATCGGCGCTGGGGCACTGAATAATCTTTTGAGGAGGTTTTATATTTGAACAGAGACACCCGGGTGGTTGTGACGCGGATTGCAAGCAGGTTTGATGTTCTGCTGACCGTTCCCCTTGTCAACCCCAAGCTGTACTTCACACTCACGCCGTACACAGCCGACGGCGAAGCGCCTGTTTTCCTCTGCGATATCCGCGGCAATGAGGTCATCGCGACCGACCCCGCACCGGGAAAACGGCCCTACTTTATCGTAAAATCGGACAATGCGTCCGACATTGTTGCGGCAACCCGTTTGATTGATGTGCCGGTGGTGGAGAATTTCCGGGATCAGGGCGGCTATCTCACCGCATCCGGCCAGATTGTCAAGTGGGGCCGCTTTTTCCGTGGCGGCGCCTTTACCCGGCTGGATAACAGCGACCGGGCCTATCTGGATACACTGGGCCTGCGCCTGATTCTCGATTATCGGGATGACAGCGAGCGGGCAGCACAGCCCGACTACATCCCCGACGGCGCAACTGCGCAGATTATCCCCGCTATCCGCCGCACGGCCGAGGAAATCGAGGAGTTCAACCGCACAGCCGTCTACTCCATGGAGGAACGGCTGCAGCAGATGTGTGAGCCCGGCGTCGCCGATGAGGAATACGAGAAATTCAAGGATATCTACCGCTCGCTCCCCTTTACCAATCCCGCCTATCAGGGTATGTTTGATTCCCTGGACTGCGAGGAAACCGCCCACATCTACCAGCATTGCTCCGCCGGCAAGGATCGCACCGGCGTAGGCTGCGCCATGCTG
>JAJDGX010000210.1 GCA_030265885.1 Ruminococcaceae bacterium OttesenSCG-928-L11
TTATGCAGTGGCAAAAGGAAAACACCGCCCGTAAAAAAGCCCTCGAAAAAGAGCTTGCCGACCTTGTTGAACAGCGGAATAACCTGATTGAGTCCGGACTCTCTACCCATACATTAAACTGGCCCATCAAGATGCTGGAGATGGACATCCGTGACCTTGAGAAGGCGCTGCGCATCAAATGGGCTGGCGGAGATTCACCCTACACGGTTCGCCAGGCCAGTTCCATCAGCCGTTCCGGCAGCAAATACATAGGCTACCGAGAAGCCTACAAGCGTCCATATCAGGGCGGCAAATTCTCGCATAAATAAAGTCCTCTTTCTCTGTAATTCCCTGTTGAAATACTTCTGAATTATTATGCAAAAAAAGATAGCAGTCTCGGCGGTTGTTCCCCGGGACTGCTTTTCTCATTTATCGTGGTAATATTTCTCATTTATCTTGGATATTTACACAGGACATCTTATCGGACATCCCGGTTATGATTTTGGTCGCGGATAACACCATATTTGTCATCCACATAGTAGTAGCCCGCAAAGGGGTTGTAGATGGCGCTGCACTTCACACCGTTGTAGTCGGCAATATATCGATTGTCACCCACCCGCTCAAGGATGGTGGCCTCGTCCAGTCTGCCGTCCAAAGAATGGATGCGGCACTTGCATTTGTCGATGTAGTCAGACATTTTATTTCCTCCCATTATCCTGTGATAAGTGTCAGGATTTCTTTTGCAAAGGTGATGATAATGCCGCCTGCGAGGGTCAGGAAGCCGTTTGCCCGCTGGCTGGGGTCATGGGATTTGAGCGACAGGCCGACCTGCACGATACCAAAGCCCAACAGAATCAAGCCCACCGCGCGGATCAGACCAAAGATAAAATCGGACAGATTGTTGACGACGGCGATGGGGTCGGTGGCGGCGGCAAACGCCGTTGTGCTGAAGCTCATCATCAGCGCGGCGGCCATCACTGCGGTGGCATAGGTGCGAAAGCCCTTTTTGATGTTGCCCTTCATAGGCAGCTTGGTGGCGTTTTTACTTTTTTTCATGGGATTCTTCCTCCTTTGGATTGAAGCGTTCTTCTAAATCTTCTTCGGAAAGCAGCTCGTACTCGACCTCTGCAAGCGCCGGTTCCGGCAGCTTTGCCGGGTCGATCTCCTCATCAAAGACAAGTGACGCCGATGACAGCGGGGAATTTCCGTGGCGGAACGGTTCGGCTTTGCCGTCAGCCGTGCTGTACACATTGGGGTGGCGCAGGATGTCAAACTTCTCATCCATCAAGGGACGCTCACCCCGGATAAACAAAAGGGCGTAACGGTCTTTTCCATGTGAATAAAGGCTTGTCCAGAATGCGCCATTTGCATGTGCAGATGGCGGAATGATGTAAAGCGCATATAAAACGAGCTGCAACTCACTTCGTAAGTCGCAGCTCGCTCTATACGCTCTATTTGATTTTTGCCAACAGAAACATCCTATTCTGTATGCGGCGGATTACATATCTCCTTTACATTTCATCCGTTCACATGTCATTGCCATGCACCTCCACACACCAAAAGTAAGCTATAGATTGCATCAGGTAATCTACAAGGAGATTTATATGAACTTCAAAGACCATTAAAATGAATATGAGGTGAGCCTTAATGAACAATCCGCATAATGCGTTTGGAATAGCTGTCCGCACCGAACGGGTAAAGCGCAATCTGACACAAGTGCAGTTGGCTGAAAAATTAGGAATGAGCAAAAGAACTGTTATTCAAGCTGAGCGAAGTCAAAGCAATCCTAAATTTGAAACAGTCATATTGCTGGCTCAGGAGCTTGAAATAAGCTTGGATGCGATTGTGTTTCCAGAAACCGCTTCGCCAAACAATGTTCCCAAATGCGTACATGAGTTTTTCAAGGACAAGAGCGAACAAGAAGCACAAAAATTCATTGACTTATGCCGAGGCGCTGAATCCCTAAAAGAAAGCAAATAAGGAGCCAATGCTTGGTTGCCCTTAGTGCGCTGACTCGCAATAGGGAAAAAGAAAGAGCCGATAACTGTGATTTCACTCACACGTTAAAATCCGCCCTCACAAATCGTCACAAATGCCCTCACACGGCGTTCTTTGCCTGCGGGCGGTACTTTCTCGGCCGCTGCCCCAAATCGCCTGACACGGCCCTTACACGCCTCGACAGCCCTTTGTGTAATCTTCTATGGAAAACGCCAAGGGCCGCAGAACTATTGCGGCCCTCGAATATCTAATATTGGCCTTCCGTTACCTTTCTCTGTGTTCATCCATGCGATAAATTTCAACCATCAGCAGAATCCCCAAGCGTAGTCCCTCTGCAAAAACTGCCCTGTTTTCCATATTGAATATTTCTGCATTCATGTCCATCATGTGTTCCAGCTTTTTGTATTGCTCCTTGGTTAATAATTCCTCTAAGGACCCGCTGATTTAATCTCTCCGCAGGAAGGGAAATGTGATATAATATAAGTGATAAGTGAAAGAGGGCGAAAGAAATGAAGCAGGAAAGTTTCAGTGATATGGAATACAGGTGCCGGAAGAAGAAAACGAAGCGGGAAGAATTTCTGGAAATCATGGACGAGATGATCCCATGGGATGAATGGGTATCCCTGATTGTGCCGCACTACCCCACCGGGAAACGTGGCCGGCCGCCCATTGAGATTGAGACCATGCTTCGGATGTATCTGCTGCAATGCTGGTTCAATCTGTCGGACGAGGGGGTGGAGGACGCGATTTACGACAGTTACGCCATGCGAAAATTCATGGGGAACAACTTTTTTGAGCAGGATGTGCCGGATGCCACGACCCTGCTGCATTTCCGGCACCTGCTGGAGGAGCAGGGAATCGGGAAACTGTTTTTTGACGCAATCAGCCGCTGCCTGGAGCGTGCGGGACGGATGATGCGGGGCGGCAGTATTGTAGACGCCACGCTGATCAGCGCGCCCAGCTCCACGAAGAACGCGGAGAAAAAGCGAGATCCGGAGATGCACTCGGTGAAGAAGGGGAACCAGTGGCATTTTGGCATGAAGTGCCATACCGGCGTGGACGCGGGCAGCGGATTTGTCCACACAGTGGTGGCCACGTCCGCCAACGTCCACGATGTCACTGTGGCGGCGGAACTTCTGCGGGAAGATGACGAGGTGGTCTATGGGGACAGCGCATATCTGGGACTGGAAAAGCGACATGAAATCAAAAACAGCCCACAGTTTTCTGCCATTGAATATCGTATCAACCGCCGTCCGGGCAGACTGCCCAAGGTTTCCGACAACGCCATTGATTGGGAGCGGTACATTGAGAACCGAAAATCCGCTGTACGCTGCAAAGTGGAACACCCTTACCGAATCGTGAAGAATATCTTTGGGTTCCGGAAGACCGTTTATCGCGGACTGCGAAAAAATCTCAACCGATTACATGTACTCTTTGCCAGCGCAAATCTGTATCTGCTTTCCAGGGCGGGCGGTTCACTACAATCCGCC
>JAJDGX010000211.1 GCA_030265885.1 Ruminococcaceae bacterium OttesenSCG-928-L11
CGCCAAGGAGTACGAGCGTCTGACCGGCGTAAAAATCAACTACCAGCATCCGCCGACAGGCCAGGCCAAGGATCAGTTTAACTTGATTCTGGCGTCCCGGGATTTCCCCGACATCATGGACTATCAGTGGCTGAAAAACTACCCCGGCGGCCCCCAGAAGGCCCTGGACGACGATGTAGTCGTCAACCTGAACGATGTCATTTCCCAGTACAGCCCGGATCTGCGCGCCTATCTGGATGCCAACCCGGACATCGACAAGCAGGTTCGCACCGACGAGGGCAACTACTATGTATACCCCTTCATCCGGGAAGCTGACGCCATGTGCGCCAGCCTTGGCCCCATGATCCGTCAGGACTGGCTGGACGATCTGGGCCTTGCTATGCCCAAGACCCTGGCCGAACTGGAGAACGTTCTCATTCAGTTCCGCGACCAGAAGGGCGCCATCGCTCCCTATACCTTCGATCACAAGGGCTACAAAGCCAACGACCCCATTATGTACGCCAACGGCACAACCAACACCTTCCAGATCGACGGCAACGGTGAAATTGTCTACGGCGCCATCACACCGGAATACAAATCCTATCTGGAGACCCTCAACCGCTGGTACAAGGAAGGCCTCCTGGATCCCGACTTCGCCACCATCGACCGCACCCAGCAGGACGCCAAGGTCACAACCGGCCAAAGCGGCATGACCCTGGGCTGGGTTGGCAGCGGTATGGGCGCGTGGAACCCCGCCGGCCAGCAGAACGACCCCAACTTCCTGCTTGCCCCCCTCAACTACGTCAGTGTTGACGGCGGCAAACCCGAATACGGCTACCTGGAATTCCGTTACGGCGGACAGGGCAGCTGCGCCATCACCACCGGCTGCGACGATGTGGAACTGGCCGCCCGTTACCTCAACTTCGGCTACACCGACGAGGGCTACATGGCCAACAACTTCGGCACCGAGGGTGAAAGCTACACCATGGTAAACGGCACCCCCACCTACACCGATTTCGTTCTGGCCAATCCCGACGGCTGGCCGGTCGCACAGGGCCTGGGCGCCTACGTTCGCTCCGCCTACAGCGGCCAGTTCATCCAGTCTCTCGGCTATCAGGATCAGTACTTCACCACTGATGTACAGCGTCAGGGCCCTCCCCTGTGGTCCCAGACCAACATGGACGCCCACCGGATGCCCAACATCACCCCCACCTCCGAGGAGAGCACCGAGCTGGCCACCATCATGAACGACATCGAGACCTACCGCGATGAAATGACCCTGAAATTCATCCTGGGCACCGAGTCTCTCGACAAGTACGACACCTATGTATCCACCATCGAAAACATGAATCTTGCGAGCGCGCTGGAAATTCAGAAGGCCGCCCTCGTCCGCTTCAACAACAGGTAATCGCAGCCGGCCGAGTCTGGTCTGCACAGCATGGGAGGATGCCGGAATGTCCCGAACCACTGGGGATTCCGGCAATTCCCCTTGTTTTTCATATCGGGAAAGGGTGAAAGTATGAAGAGCGCGGGCGCTTCCGGCCGGACGAACAACAGAGATTCGTTCAGCCACCGCTTCAAAACGGATATGCGGCGCAACTACAGCCTGTACCTGCTTGTACTCGTCGTAATTGTGTACTATATCCTGTTCCACTTCAAGCCGATGTACGGCGCGTTGATAGCCTTCCAGGACTACAGCCCCTCCAAGGGCATGGGCGGCAGCCCCTGGGTCGGACTCAAGCATTTTGTCCGGTTTTTCCAGGGCCCCTACTTCAGCCGCCTCATCACCAATACCTTCCTCATCAGCTTTTACAATCTGCTCTTCGGGTTTCCCGCGCCAATCATTCTGGCCCTTTTGCTCAACGAGGTGAAAAACAAGCACTTCAAGCGGGTGACCCAGACCATCTCCTACATGCCCCACTTCATTTCCCTCATCGTCATCATCGGCATGCTCAGCCAGTTTGCGTCCACCAACGGACTGTTCAACGACATCATCGTCATGTTCGGCGGCGAGCGCTCCCCCCTGCTGATGAACCCCGCCAACTACAGGCCCCTCTATGTGGCCTCGGATATCTGGCAGGGCGTGGGCTGGGGCTCCGTCATCTATCTGGCGGCCCTGTCGGGCGTCGATGCCCAGCTGTATGAAGCCGCCACCATCGACGGCGCGGGAAAATGGCAGCAAACCCTGAATGTCACGCTGCCCGGCATCGCGCCCACCATTATCATCATGCTGATTCTGCGGATAGGCAACCTGATGTCTGTCGGCTACGAGAAAACCATATTGATGTACAACTCCGCGATTTACGAAACGGCCGATATCATTTCGTCCTACGTATACCGCGTCGGCATTCTGGAGGCCAGCTGGAGCTTTTCCACCGCGGTGGGACTGTTCAACTCCGTCATCAACTTTGTGCTGGTCATCTTCGCCAACAAAGTCAGCTCCAAGGTCAGCGAGACCAGTCTGTGGTAAAGGGGGGAAGGCCAATATGACACACACCGCGCGCAAAAATAAAATACGGACAAAGCCGTCGGAAAAAGTATTTACCGTCGTCAACTATATCATTCTCATCTCCATCAACATCATATGCCTGTACCCCATGCTGTTTGTCGCCTTTGCGTCCTTCAGCAACAGCAATCTGCTCATGCAGCACAGCGGCCTTCTGATAAAGCCGCTGGGGTTCAACCTGGAGGCCTACAAGCGGGTTTTTGCCAACCCCATGATCGGCCAGGGCTATCTCAACACCCTGTTTATCCTGGTTGTGGGCGTCTCTCTCAGCGTCATCACCACCGCCATCGGTGCCTATGCGCTGTCGCGGCGGGGCGTAATGTGGAACAAGGCCCTGAACATGATCATCGCCTTCACCATGTTTTTCTCGGGGGGCATGATTCCCTTTTACCTGAATCTGCAGCAGCTGCATCTGACCGGTACCCGCTGGGGCCTCATCATCCCCTTTCTGGTCAGCACCTACAACCTGATCATCCTACGCACCTCCTTTGCGTCCATCCCGGAAAGCCTGTTTGAGGCCGCCTATATCGACGGCGCCGGGCATATGCGCACACTGGTGCAAATCGTCATGCCGCTGTCCAAGGCTGTGCTGGCCGTTATGGTGCTCTACTACGGCGTTTCCATCTGGAACGGCTGGTTCTGGGCCTCCACCATCCTCCGCGACAGAAGCATGTATCCGCTGCAGGTTATCCTGCGGGAGATTCTGCTGCAAAACAGCGCCGGCGAAATGGCCACCGGAACCGCCACCGGCGATACCGAGGCCATTGCGGAATCCATTAAATATGCTACAATTATGGTTGCCACTGTTCCGATTCTGTGCGTGTACCCTTTCATTCAAAAGCACTTTGAAAAGGGCGTTATGATCGGAGCAGTCAAGGAGTAACCGTTTGATGAACCTTCCCTATGGGGGAGGCTCGATGGCGCTCACTGCCGCAGGCCGGCGGTGGGCGTCATC
>JAJDGX010000213.1 GCA_030265885.1 Ruminococcaceae bacterium OttesenSCG-928-L11
TCAATCGCTCTTTCAGAAATTTGATGTCCCCATCGCTCATGGGCTGGGGGCCGCGCAGCAGGTTGATCATGGCGATGCCATCCTCCGGTGCGTCCACATAGCGCACAAGAGCGGCTATAAAAAGCGCGGCGGTGTGCCGGGCGTCACTCTGATCCAGAATCTTCTCCAGCTGCTGCGCGGTCTGCGGCAGAGTGGAAAAGGTATACTGCAACCCGCCACTTACTTCCGTGATTGCCGGAAACTCTACCGGCTCCAGTTGGGCCGACGAATTGGCGGCAGAACTTTGGGACTCACTTTGTTCGGCGGACGGTTTTTCCAGCGATGACTCCCGTTCCGGTGCCATCGACCCAGACGATGTACTGCTTTCCGGTTCAGACACAGGCGACGACCGTTCCAAAGATACGGATGGTTTGGAGGAAGGGGGAGAAGATTCCGGGGCGGAGCTTTCCCCTGCGCTCTGTTTACCGCAGCCGGCAAGCAGGCAGGTAATCAACAGGATCAATAGAATGCGTTTCATCGTGTGCCCTCCTTGGAAGATATCATCTATATAGCGCCGGAGAAATGCCGGCCTTGATTTCGAGATAATGGGGGTAGCCGCCCCCGCCGGGTATTTTCCAGGCGGGGCGGCCGGAGAATTGGAACAACTACTTTATAAGTGTGATGCCGCCAAAAATGGGAACTGGTTTCATGCGCCCCTTCGCCGCGTTGATGATTCCGATCAGACTAAAAATACAGACAAGAAGTGTAAGCAGGCTGACAATGCCTGTGACAATCAGCGCCAGCATTGCGCTGATTGGGGAGAGAACCGTCACCGCCACGTTGGAAAGCACCGTGAGAATCGTGAAGACAAGGCAAAGGACAAGTCCCTGATTCGCGTGATACCGTGCGAACTTATCATTTTTTGCCGCGAAGATGGGGATCAGCACTAAATATGAGAAATAGGAAAGGATCGCCATGCCTTTTTTCATCTGGGCATCCGTAACATTGACCTGCGGGTACCCCTGCTGGCCCCCGGAGGGCTGCTGATATCCCGGAGCGGGGTTTTGCGCATACTGCTGGGGCACAGGCTGCTGCTGATAGGCAGGCGCGGGCCCTGCGTACTGCCCGGCAGGTTGCTGATAAACTGCTCCCTGCACAGGCTGCTGCCCGTATGCGACCGGCGGCTGACCCTGGGGTGCGGTCTGGGGCTGCCCAGCGGGAAATGGGACGGTATTCGCCTGGCCTTGGTACACTGGTGCCGACTGTTGATAGGCGGCCTCCGGCTGCTGGTATGCAGGTGCTCTCTGTTCCTGCATCGGGGCAGTCATGACTGGCTGCGGAGTCTGGGGCGTAGCGGTTGCCATGACCGGCTGCTGAGTGGGTACTTCCGGGGCGGACTGAGGCGCTTCCATAACAGGTGCCGCCATCACTTGTTCCGCCTGGGGAGCGGGCGCCCCGCAACCCGCGCAGAATTTCGCGTCATTCATATTGGTTCCGCAGTTTTGACAAAAAGCCATATTCGATCCTCCTCGTCTGTATGATTTTCAGCGGATGTTATCCCCCCACGGCCGCGCTGCAATATTCACAGCGGCCGCTTTGATCGGGGATAGTGGTCGCCCCGCAGGAGGGGCAAATCATGCTGGTTTTGGGTTTTGCCGCTTCTGCGGCAGATTCGCGAACCTGGGTATGCAGGTTTTGTAACGCGTCACGCATGTCGTTTGCCTGCCGCTCGGTGTCGCGGTACTCCACCGAGCCCCGCTCCCTTACATTTTGTGGATTCACCCGGAATTTGATCTGGTCAAACCAAGGGTGATTTGTGTGAACGGTGATCCAGAAGGCGTATTCGTAGCGATATCGGGGTGGATTGTAGCTCTCTTCTTTGCCGTCGGCTGTTTTCCGTTTGATTTCATCTCTGTCCTCGTTAATGTCTAGAATGCAGCCGGTCACCTGCGGAAACTCGATCAAATCAGCATTTTCTTCTCTGTAATTTCTGGCGGAGGTGATCAGCAGACAGCCCATGTTGTCGTCCACATGCACCTTTGTGTTGAGGCCAAAGGTGCGGGTAGGGCTGAATTTTTCAAGGCGTTCTTTGTTGGCCTCCCGGTACTCCAGGTGGCGCTTCATATCGTCCACCGAGTATTGCTTGCGGCCCACCAGATACGGGCTGATGCCTTTGGCGCAGTCCTTGCACATGTTCCCATCCGAAAGCTTGCGGTTACCCAGTAATCCGATTTTATTGCCGCAAAAATCACAGTTTTTCTTATCAAACAAGCCCATCTTGATTCTCCTCTCTGTTATTTCTGATCGCTCTCGTCAAAGACGTCCCCACACTCCGGGCAGAATTTGGGCGGATTTGCGGGATCGGTCGGCTCCCAGCCGCATTTGTCGCAGCGGTAGAGCGGCGCTCCCGCAGGCTTCGGCTTGCCGCAGTTCATGCAGAACTTGCCCGGGTTGGTGGTACCGCACTCACAGGTCCATCCGCCCTGCGGTTCGGGTGTAGGCTGGGGCTTTCCGCATCCCATGCAGAATTTGCCGCTGTTGCCCGATTGTCCGCAGGAGCAACTCCATCCGGAAGGTTGAGGCGGCGCTTGCTGCTGCATTGGCGGAGGGGTGGGTTGTTGGTACTGCTGCGCCTGTTGCTGCTGTCCCATGGCATAGAGGTTCCCCGCGTTCATACCGCCTGCGTTTCCGGCCATATTCATCCCCATAAAGGCCATGGCAGGGCCCGCCCCCTCGTTGCTTGCCGCCGACTGCATGGCGGAGGCCTGTGCGCCCACCAGATGCGCCGCCGCGCGGGTTGGATCCATGAAGGCGGCGTTTTTCTGGAGCTCCTGCAGCATCTTTGTGTCCTCTTCCAGCGCATTGACCGAGGTAATGCCGAAGGCGACGATCTCAATGCCCCGTTGGCCCCTCCATTTGGCGGAGAGAATTTCGCTCAGCGCGTCCCGAATCTCTTCAGTGTGACCCACCAAAGCACTCATGCGAATGCCCTTTTCCGACATCTTTGCGAAAGCGGGCTGGAGCGAGGTCAAAAGCTCGGATTTAAGCTGACTGTCAATCTCATTGCGGTTGTATTCCGATTCCACGTTACCGCAGACGTTGGTGTAAAAAAGGATGGGGTCGCAAAGCCGGTAGCTGTACTCGCCGAAGCAGCGAATGCCGATGTCGATATCGATGCCGGCGCGCTCGTCCACAACCCGGAAGGGAACCGGATTGGCGGTGCCGTATTTGTTGCCGATGAGCTCCTTGGTGTTGAAGTAGTAGACGCGCTGGTCCTTTCCGGCATCCCCGCCGAAGGTAAAGCGCTTGCCGATGTTCTGGAAGGTCTGCATGATGCTTTCGCCCAGATCCCCGGAAAAGACGGAGGGTTCGGTGGATGTGTCGTAGACGAATTCCCCGGGCACGGCACAGATCTCCACCACCTTGCCCTGCTCCAC
>JAJDGX010000219.1 GCA_030265885.1 Ruminococcaceae bacterium OttesenSCG-928-L11
GGACGTATTGCCGCCGCATCCGACAAAGCTGGCGGACAGCAGGGCGGCCGCCAGAATGGCGGTCATGGTCTTTTTCGTGAATGTCATTTGTTGACCTCCTTTTAATAGGACAATGCACACGATTTCTGTGAACCGGTCTCATTCTATCATTAACTTTTCGATTTGCAAAGGGTTAGTTGTGAATAATAAACAAATACACTTTCAAATTTATAGAATATATGTTATAATGGTGTATGCAATTTCTCAAATAAATGATCAATACCAAAAATCCAAGTGGATTCAATTGGAAATTTATTGAAATTATTACAAATAGATAACAATATTCAGGAACGCGACTTCCGGCGGGTGTGGGGAAGCGTCGCGGAAAGGACAGCCAATTTATGGAGAAACGGCAGACCCCAACACTGACAAAATGGTTTCTGTCCTACTTTTTAATTCTAAGTTTATGCGTGGCCACCGGCATCGGCATTTCCGCGTACGCGCGGAACACGTCGACCAAGCAGACCAAACAGGTGTACGACGGGCTGATGGCCCAGGTGCAAATCGACATCGACTCCTATGTTCGCGAGACCCATCGGCTGTTTGAGCGGATGGCCGTCAACGAAAGCGTGGGCAGGCTCATGGAGCTGGGCCGCCAGGACAACCCCTACCAAAGCTATCTTGCAGCCAAAAGCCTGGGATTATACCTGGGCGAGGCGGACTTCATACAGGATGTCTTTATCTACAACGCCAACACGGGAAAGGTGCTGTCCCCCAACGGGTATCTGCAGGGCAGCGATTTTTTTGATCTGTATTACCCCGGCTGGAGCCTGACCGCCGACGATTTTGCCGGGGAGCCGCCGGCCAACTCCTCCTGGGGCCAGCCCATTGTCCACGGGGAGAGAGGGGAAATGCTGGTGCTGTTTACCCGGGCCATCTCCTACCGCAGCAGCGGGCCGGAGCCTGTGACAGCCTGCATTGTGCTGCGCACCTCCTACCTGGAGCGCCGGCTCAGCTACATCCGCTGGGACGAGGATATCTCCATTCTCATCCAGGATGCCAACAACGATATTTTGGCCTCCAGCGGCCCGTATGATACCGGCCAGCCGGAATTTCAGCAGCTGAATCCGGACATCCAGTTTGCCGAATACCGCTTTGACGAGGGGAAAAGCGCCGTATTCATCCAGAATTCCAGCATTGTGCCCTGGCGGTATCTTTCGGTGACGCCGATGTCCGTCATGAACCGAAGTGCCAACGGCGTAGGCCTGGTGGCGATTTTCTGTTTGCTGCTCTGCGCCTTTGTGGGCACCTGCCTTTCCTACCGATTCTCCCGGGGCAACTACAAGCCGGTGCAGGAGATCATCCACATTTTCGCCGACGATTTGAAAACACCCCCGGCCAATTCCGAGGAGGAAAACGAGTTCGCCTGGCTGAAAAAGGCGGCTAAATCCTACATGCAGGAGCTGGAAAACAGCCACAATATGCTGGAAAACTACAACCAGCACATGCGCAATCACCTGCTGTTCCGCCTGCTGGAAACCCCCTTCGACATCCGCAGAGACTCCAAGGAGATGCAGCGGGTGAAGCTGTCCTTCCGGGAGCCCTATTTCCTGGTGCTCAACTTCTATTTTGGGGAAAGCCAGGCTCTGTTTTTGTCCACGGATCTGGAAAAGGGGCGGGGGGCGCTCAGCTTTGCCATCATCAACGTGTTTACAGAGATCGTAAACGACCGCTTCCACATTGAGATCACCGACATGGGCGACCGCATCGGCGTCATCGTCAACCTGTCGGAGAACACCCCGGAAAGCATCGAGATGGTGCGGGAGGCCGTGTTCCAGTGCCAGGAGAACATCGAGCGCTATCTGGGCGCCATTGTACAGTGCGCCATGGGCACGGCGTACAACGGCGCGGAAGGGATCTACCTGTCCTCCAACGAGGCCAAGATGGCCGGGGAGTATATCTCCGGGGAATCCAACCGCATGGTGCTGTACGAGGAAATCAAGGACAACATCCAGGGCTACCAGTATCCGATGGAGATGGAGCAGCGGATCATCGGCGCCATCTGCGCGGGAAACCGGGAGGACGCCGTGTCCCACGCCCGCCAGGTGTTTGCGCAAAATCGGCACATTAAGGGCGAAATGCGCAAGTGCATCATTCTGGATATGCTGGGCACCATCATCAAAAGCGCGGAACAGGCCGGCCTGCAGGGAATTTTGAACCGGCTGGACATCACGTCCATTTCCTCCGGGGATAGCGAGGAAAAGCTGATCGCCGCCATAGAGGAAACCTGCCACGCGGTGAAGGATCAGCGGCCCGCCTTGTCCCAGCACGCCGGACTGGCCTTGTCCGTCAAGCAATACGTGGAGGAAAATTACGCGCTGCCGGAGATGAACGTCTCCCACATCGGCGAGCATTTTCATATGACGCCGGCGTATCTTTCCGGCATATTCCGGGAGCAGACCGGCGTGAGCCTGCTGGATTTTATCAACTCCACCCGCATCGAGAACGCCAAAAAGCGCCTGCTGCAAAACGAAAACGTCAGCGAGGTGGCCCAGGCGGTAGGCTTCCGGAACAGCGGCGCGTTTATCCGCGTGTTCAAGCGGCAGGAGGGCCGCACCCCCGGCCAGTGGACAGACGCCCAGGCCCAGAGACCCCTTTAAACAGAGAAGCGGCTGCGCCGGATTTGGCACAGCCGCTTTGTTATTTGCGGGATGGATGTTATTCCGTCACACCGATGGTCACCTCGGCCTGGGCGTAGCCGGTGGCGCCGCTAAAGGGGTCGGCCGCGCCGTCCTCGGCGGGAAGGGTATACAGGAAATTGACAGTGCCCGTGTAGGAACCGGCGGCGGCAGCGGTCAGGTCAGGGTATTTTTCCTGCAAATCCGGCCACTCCATATCGGCGATGTAGATCTCATCCTCATTGTAGGTCTCGTAGGTGTAGGAGGCGAACTGCTCGTTTGGCTCAATGGCCAGCACGTTGACCACGAACTCCAGAGACTCGCCGGGAGCCAGTTCCTTTGTGACAAAATCCATGGTGGCGATGCCCAGATGATCCTTGGGCAGAACGACCTGGAGTCCGTCAAACTGCGTCCGGAGCGCCTGTGGCGTTTCAAAGACACCGGAGCCCTGGGTGTAAAAGATGGTTTTGTCGCCGTTGTTGGTGATTGCCACCGTGACGGGGATGGAGCTGCCGGGCAGGATGGCCCGCCGCAGCAGCACGGCTGCCGTAATCTCCAGATCCTCATACTGATTTTTGATTAGATCCTTCAAGGGATTGTTCTCCTCCTCTTCCTCCGGTGTCGCCTCCTCGGAGGCGGAGGTTTC
>JAJDGX010000214.1 GCA_030265885.1 Ruminococcaceae bacterium OttesenSCG-928-L11
CCGACGGCAAGATATCCTCGAAATAACCGATGCGCGCTCCCTGTCTGCGGACAAGGGGGCGCTTCTGTTTTTGGGCTCTGTCGGGGTGAAAAAAATTGGCGGAAATTCCCTTTTGTAAACAGGAAAATTGAGGAGTTACCACTTGACACCCTTTTGCCCCCATGCTATACTATTAAAGTATTCAATTGTACCAAATGCCTCACATGCTTTTGTAAGTCATTGATCGGTCGATGATTTACAAAAGCATGTGTTGTTTTTTACGCCGCCGGTCAAGCCCGGCCCAACGCGAAGCCGCCGCCTCTTCCCAACGCCGCTTCGCCCTGTATCAGTGGGAACCGACTTTCTCCATCTCTGTACCCTGCCGAAAGTTGTTTCACTATATAACCCAATGGAGGTTTTATCAATGTATCAAGGCACTGTGAAATGGTTCAACGCGGAAAAAGGCTATGGCTTCATCTCCAACGATGACGGCGGCGAGGATGTGTTTGTGCACTACTCCTCCATTATGACCGAAGGCTACAAATCCCTCAACGAAGGCCAGAAGGTCACCTTTGACACCGAGCCGGATCCGAAAAACGCCAGCAAGCTGAAGGCTGTCAACGTAATTCCCGCGTAATTTCGCCCCCCTTTTGCCGACAATTGTGCAAAAAACAGGCTGTGAGCATCCCTCACAGCCTTTCTTTTCGCCCTTTCGCCGGTTTGCCGCCCCATTCGCCGCGATTTTTCGCAGGTGCGCCGGAGGAATTTCATACCCAGATTGTCCTATTTGGTGCAAAATATAAATAACATAACGATAAATCACCACTTATTTTGTCAATAATTGTATAAATCTTACAAAATCCATTTCGGGAATTTTATGACCGAAATGGAGAATATCTTGCAAAGGGACTATTCTTTTTTGTTTGTTTATGGTAGAATTTATAGCATGGGGATAATAGCAGGGCATATCCGCAGGCGGAATGCTTCGCCGTGCCCCTTGTCCGGCGTTTGACCGGGCTGAAATTCAAGCAATACGCCGACAGGCAAATGCGTATGGCATTTGGCACCGGCATGGGAGGGTTCCATTGAAGATCATAGCATTTGCTTCCGGCTCCGGGGGCGCGGGAAAATCGGTTACAGCCGCTTATACCGGCGTTGCCCTGGCAAAGGAAGGCAAGCGCGTTCTGCTTATGGAAATGGGGGCCTCTCCCCGCAGCCAGGATGTCATCCTCGGCCTTGCCGGCCAATCCCTCTTCCATATCCGGGATTTTTTGGATATGGCCTGCGATTTTGATTCCCTGGTCTGCCAGTCTGCCGCGCAGCCCGGGCTGTCGGTTGTGCTGGGGCCACCCGCCGGCTTGACCCGGCCCATTGACGGCGATTCCCTGTCCACACTCCTCAGTAATGTGCCCGACACCTATGAGTATGTTTTGCTGGACAGCGTGGATTTCACCCTTGTTCCCCCGTCCCTTGTGGACACTGTGCTCGTCGTCGCCGAGCCCCTGACGCTGAGCATCCGCTCCGCCGCCACCCTTGTTGCAGCGCTGGAGGACGCGGGCGCGGGCAATATGCGCCTTATCATCAATCGCGTGCCCGCTGAAATTTTGCCCATGCGGGATGTGGGCGATTTCGACGATGTTGTGGACATGGTGGGGGCCCGTCTCATCGGGGTTGTCCCCGAAAGCCGCAAGCTGTGCTATGCCGCCAACAACACCGAGCGCCTGGCCGACGACTCCATCACCCCCCAGGTATACCGCCGTATCGCGCGGCGCCTTCTGGGCCACAACGAGCCGCTGCTGATTCGATAACGGCATTTTCGCGACAAGCCGGCCGCCCACCCCTCTGTGTAGACACAACCGGCCTGTGCCGGAATCAATACAGCCACACCAATTTAAAAATCAATGGGGAGGAGGTTATGGGATCCCATGCGAAGGCGCTGGTTTTCCCATAAATCTTAACATGAACATAGCCCTTATCGCCCACGATTCCAAAAAGGAGCTGATGGTTCAGTTCTGCATTGCCTATTGCGGCATTCTCAGCCGGCACAATCTCTGTGCCACCGGCACAACCGGCAAGCTGGTCAGCGAGGCCACCGGGCTGGATATCGTGAAATTTCTCAGCGGCAGCCAGGGCGGCGACCAGCAGATCGCATCCCGCATCTCCTACAACGAGATCGATTTGCTGCTCTTTTTCCGCGACCCCATCACCTCCAAGCCGGATGAAATCAACGACTCCACCCTGCTGCGTCTCTGCGATGTGCACAACATCCCCGTGGCCACCAACATCGCCACTGCGGAAGCACTCATCCACGCGCTGGAGCGGGGCGACCTGGATTGGCGCGACATCGTCAACCCCGTCAGATAGCATCGGCTGCGGGATGATTCCCCCTTCCCACTATCCCCGCCAAGGAGATTCTCATGGTACAAACCAGTAAAGTCAGCAATTTGACAGCGGCTTTCCTCACGGTGAAGTCGCTGTTGTTTGTGTGTTTTGCCGCGTATCCTTACACGCGCCGACATTGACAGGCCTTCGATTTGCCCCCTGCGGGACAACAGGCACCGACGGCTTGGTTGCCATGCCTGAATTGCCGCCACTACAATACAAAGGATGAAGATTATGGCTTTGCGATACAAACGCATCCGGGGCACCCGGGACTTGGTTCCGGCAGAGACCCCCAAATGGCAATATGTCGAGCGTACTGCGCTGGAAACAGCGGAGAAATACGGTTTCACGGAGATCCGCACCCCCATCATCGAAAAAACGGATCTGTTCATCCGCTCGGTGGGCGAAACCACCGACGTGGTGCAGAAGGAAATGTACAGCTTTGAAAAAGGCCGGGAGCAGATCACCCTGCGCCCGGAGGTCACTGCCGGGGCTGTTCGCGCCGCGCTGGAAAACAGCCTGCTGGCCGATGCCCTGCCTCTAAAGGTCAGCTATGTGGCTCCCTGCTTCCGCCACGAAAATCCCCAGGCCGGCCGCTACCGCCAGTTTACCCAGTTCGGCATTGAGTGCTTTGGCCCCAGGGATCCCTCCGCCGATGTGGAGGTCATGTGCGTGGCCAAGGACATGCTGGACAGGCTTGGCATCGGCGATGTTACCCTCCACGTCAACTCCATCGGCTGCCCCGACTGCCGTCCCCAGTACAACGAAAAGCTGGTGGCTTACTTCCGCTCCCACTACGACGATCTGTGCGACACCTGCAAGGAGCGGCTGGAGCGAAACCCTCTCCGCCTGCTGGACTGCAAATCGGAGCGGTGCCAGGCCATTGCCCACGGCGCCCCCACCACCATCGACAATCTCTGCCAGGAGTGCGGCGACCACTTCGACGGCCTGAAATCTCGGCTAGACGCCGTCGGCATCCGCTATGTGGTGGATCCCTT
>JAJDGX010000215.1 GCA_030265885.1 Ruminococcaceae bacterium OttesenSCG-928-L11
CCCCGTATTCTGAACCGGCGGCGCAGGTCAATGATGGGGCTCTGCCATCACCGTCTGGATGGCCCGGATCAACGCCGAGGTTATTTTTATTTCGCTTTGGCCGCGAACCAGCCGGAGTTTTTCCTTCATGCCCCGGGAATCGGACGTGGAGTAGACGGCGGGCAGCCCGTTGAGCGCAAGGGCGATGACATCGTTGCGGCACTGCTCGCAGGTGCAGGCGCCCAGGGTCTCCATCGTCGGAATAAGCTTGGAGCGGACGGCAAGCTCCATCAGGTTATAGGGCAGCTGGCCGGGTTCCTCCGGAAGATCCTCCCGAAAGCCGCTGTCCTCGGTTCCGCCATCGTCAATATCGGCGGTGGCGGTAATGGACGGCATGATTTTTCGGTACATCGCTTCCTTGCTGAAATCCTTTTTGCTGCCGTTCACCTTTTGCTTTTTGGACGCCATAGCAACCTCCCATGTCCATGCGGGACAAAATATCAATCCATATGATGCTTCAAACAGTAAGAAATTTTCAGAATCCGGCACCGGGCCGCGACGCTTCTCCTATCAGCTTTCCCGATTTTGGCCATTCTATAGCGGCGAAAGCGGATTTATCGCGGCGGAGCGGGTCATACGCCGGCGGCCAGCAGTTCCTCTACAAAGGCCATGTAGTCCCGTACGCCGGGATTGCGGGGCGCGTATTCAAACATGCTGACCTGATTGGTCTGGGCCTCCTGAATGGAGACGGAGTGGCGGATTTTGCTTTTGTACAGGCGGGTGCCGATTTGCTCGGCCACCATTTCCGCTGTCTCAAAGATGCGCTTGCCCAGCACGGTTCGGCCGTCGTACCGGCACAGCAAAATGCCGCCGACCTCCAGCCGGGGGTTGCAGTACTGGCGCAGGCGCAGCAGGGAATCTCCCAGCTGGGCAACCCCCTGCAGGCTGAAAATATCGGCCAGCATGGGAATTACCATATAATCCGACGCCGCCAGGGCGTTGATTGTCAAAAAACCCAGGGCGGGCGGCGAGTCGATGACAATGTAGTCGTACCTGTCCTTCAGGGGCTCCAGGGCTTTTTTCAGGATGTACTCCCGCCCCTCCTCGGCAAATTCCAGTTCCGCGCCGGAAAGGACGATGTTGGAGGAGATGAGATCCACGTAGCTGGTGCGCTGGATGGCGAAGCGGGCCTTGACATCCCCCCGGAGCAGCTCGTACACCGTGGGGCCGTCGTCGCCCTCTCCACCCAGGCTGAAGGTGAAGTTGGCCTGGGGATCCATGTCGATTGCCAGTACCTTGTAGCCTTTTTCCTGCAAACCGGTCGCAATGGCGAGGGAGGTTGTGGTCTTGCCAACGCCGCCTTTTTGATTGGTCACTGATAAGACCTTGGCCATATCGAGAGTGTGCTCCCTTCCATTTCCGTTTTGGAGTAGTGGCGGGGCGCTTCCGCAAGGGCGGATCCCCGCTATTTTATTCAGTATACAATATTATAGTAGCTTTAGCGAATTTTGTAAAGATTTGACGGACAGATCCAACCCGGTCACCGGTGTCCCATTCCGCCGGCCCGGGGGAAGAGAACAGTGGGGTTTGGGACTGGTACAACCGCATATCTGTGAATATTTGGAGACATTTTCTTGAAAAATTGAAAAAGATTGGTCGAAATCCCAAATCTGTTTTGAAAAACCGGGATGAATATGCTATAATAATTTTATCCCCCAGGGCATAGGGTTGCCCTGCAATAATTTGGTAAATCTTTACCCTGTTCCTCCTGCCGGTGAAGGGCCGTTCCGTGCTTTTACCCGCCCGGAACAGCGTTTCAAATTTTTTTGCGTTTTTTATATCCGGCCCTGTCTTTTCGCCTTACCCGGGCCGATATATCATATATGGTCTGCGACCTTGCGCATTTTAATGCGATGCCGCTGTTTGTGAAATCAATTTGCTGCCGGGGGCCACACGCGCCGTTTATCCCTGTATTGGCGCCTTGGCGGGAACGGAGGTTACTGTGAATCAATCCTATGAAAGCCTGAACCCCATGCACATGGATGTATTGCGGGAAATCGGCAACATCGGCGCCGGAAACGCCGCCACATCCCTTTCCATGATGCTGGGAATGCCTGTCGATATGACCTTGCCTAAGGTCAACCTGGTGGACTTTAACGACGTGGCCGAGGCCGTCGGCGGCCCCGAAAACATGATTTACGGCGTTCTGCTGGGCCTGGAGGGCGACGTCGACGGCATGATCATGTTCCTGCTGGACAAAAACTTCGCCCACATGGTGGTCAATATCCTGATGGGCGGCACCTATGAAAACTTCGAGGCCATGGACGAAATGGCCCTCTCCGCCATCAAGGAGGTCGGGAACATTCTTTCCGGCGCCTATGCCAATTCCATTGCGGAGCTGACCGGCCTGTTTATCAATCTGACAACCCCCTCTGTCTCCATCGACATGGCGGGGGCCCTCCTCAGTGTTCCCATCATCAAGTTTGGTGCGGTGGGCGACAAGGTGCTTTTCATCGAGGAAAACTTTAAGAGCGATGCCGAGAGCGTTATGAGTCATATGATCCTATTTGCCGAGGTGGAATCCTTGAACTTAATTCTTGGAAAATTGGGGCTGTTATAAATGTCACAGTTAGTTGTAGGAATATCCGATCTGAAGGTTGCACTTCCCCCCGACACATTGATTACCTATGCTCTCGGGTCTTGTGTCGGAATCTGCCTTTTAGATCCGGCGGTGCATGTGTCGGGCCTGTCCCATATTATGCTGCCGGATTCCAAGATGTCCCCCAATGACCGAAATGTGATGAAGTTCGCCGATTCCGCCATTCCCGAGCTGCTGCGGCAAATGGAGATGAAGGGGGCAAACCGCTCCCGCATCAAAGCAAAGATTGCCGGCGGCGCCCAGATGTTTGAACTGGCCGGCGGCAATAACCCCAATAACACCACATGGCAAATCGGCCAGCGGAATGTGGCCGCAGTGGAGGCCTGTCTGCGCGCCCTGCGGATTCCCATTGTCGCCAAGGATGTTCTGCTGAACTTTGGACGCACGGTCTCCTTTGACGCTGTCACCGGCATTATGACGGTTAAGGCGCTGAACAAGTCAGTCAAGGAGCTGTAGCAACGGG
The DNA here is from genome assembly GCA_030265885.1 of Ruminococcaceae bacterium OttesenSCG-928-L11. Classification (GTDB taxonomy): domain Bacteria; phylum Bacillota; class Clostridia; order Oscillospirales; family Ruminococcaceae; genus WRAV01. Next base: position 3,102 of record JAJDGX010000215.1, read on the forward strand.
GCATTGCGCGTATGCGCACCCTTAAGAATGGAAACGCTGAAAAAGCTGCCTTATCAAAGGCAGCTTTTTTACATGTAGATGAAAGCAACGGATTTAAAATGGGGTTTCACCCCAAACCCCAGTCAAGGGGGTGTGACCCCCTTGAAAATCCCTAGATCACTTCGTGGCTGCCGCCGCACATCAGGCCAATCCCGTCCGCACCCCCGGTCAAGATGACGACCGGGGGTGCTTGTGCGTTGACGGAAGATTTGTGCCTT
>JAJDGX010000216.1 GCA_030265885.1 Ruminococcaceae bacterium OttesenSCG-928-L11
GGTGGCTTGGTGCCTGTGCCGCCGGGGGTGTTGTGTGGGTGGGGGCTTTAAGGATTTTGTCTCTTGTTTTTCTCTGGTGAAAATTCATTATAGGATAAGGAGCGAGGGTGTATGAAGTACAAATATGGCATCATTGGGTGCGGTGGCATTTCCAATCGATTTGCGGGGGTACTGGCTCAGTCGGAGACCGGCGAGATACACGGTGCGGCCGCCCGCAACCCGGAAAGCGCCCGGGAATTCTGCGCCAAGCACGGCGGGAAGCCCTACGCCGACTACGACGAACTGATACAGGACACCGCCGTCGATGTGGTCTACATCGGCACCGTCCACAGCCACCATTACGATTTGGTCAAGCAGTGCCTGAACCGGGGTAAAAATGTGTTGTGCGAAAAACCCCTTGTCCTCCACGCGGCACAGGCCAGAGAACTGGCCGACCTGGCCCGGCAGCAAAACTGCTTCCTGATGGAAGCCATGTGGACACGCTGCAACCCGGTCGTCATCGAGGCCACCCGCTGGGTGCGGGAGGGCCGCATCGGCAAGCCGGTTGTCGTAAACGCTGCCTTCTGTTCCCGCAACACCTATAACCCGGAGGGTCGCATCTACAATCCCGCCCTGGCAGGGGGCGCCCTGTACGATGTGGGCGTGTATGTCATCGAATTTGCCACAGGCCTGCTGGGCGAAAACCCCTCGGAAATCCACGCGGCGGTGACCAATGCCGACACCGGCGTCGACGATTATGTCAGCATGGCACTGCGATTCCCCAGCGGCGCACAGGCCAGCCTGCAATGCGGCATATCCGCCTATGTCCCCCACAAAGCCAGCATCCACGGCACCGAAGGCTACATCGAATTCGAGCCGGAATTCTGGAAGCCAAAGAGCTGCACCCTCTACCAAAGCAAGGGAGAGCCAATCGACACGTTTTCCGTGGAATTTGAGGACGGCTTCTGCTACCAAATCGACCACGTGGCCGACATGCTCAACCAAGGCCGAATCGAAAGCACCCGGATCCCCTGGCAGGACACCATCGCCTGCGCAGCAGTATTTGATGCTATCCTGTAACAGCGAAATACAACAAAAACGCCCCGATTTCACTTGCAAATGAAATCGGGGCGAAAATGATTAATTGCTTTGGCTACCTGCCGCTTTCGCGAAGCAGTTGATTTTCCTTCAGGCGGGCTCGCCTGCCTTGCTCTCATTTCCTTTTTTCCAAAGGAAAAGAAGAGCCTTGAACCCAGATGGTGGCGGGGGGGATGATGGCGCTTTGGGTGCCGTGGAAGGTCAGCTCCAGGTTGTGCATGGCGCGGGTACAGGCGATGTAGAGCAGGCTGCGATCCAGTTCGGTGCGATATTCCCGGTCGGAGCACCCGGGAACAATGACACTGTCGAACTCCAGCCCCTTGGCCATATGGGCGGAGGCAATGGTGACGCCGTCGGTGAACTCCTCGCTGCCAAAGGTAATGAGGTGGACATCCGGATGTATCTTGTAGAGAGCCTTGTGAATCCGCTCCGCCAGAGACTGGGATTTGCAGATAATCCCCAGGGAGTGGTGCCCCGTATCCGGGAAGGTCGCCACCCGGTCGGCGATGTGGGCAAATTCTCCCTTCTCATCGGCACAGGTGGTCAGAAGAGGCTCGTCGCCGTGGCGCTCGATGGGCTCCAGCTTCTTGTTCTCCCGAATTTGCTGGGCAAAGCGGACAATCTCAATGGTGGAGCGATAGCTTTTCAGCAGCTCCACACACTGGCATTCCGGGAAAAAGGGCTGGATGGACTCCATGGAGGTGGAGGTGTACGGGTTGACGCTTTGGTGGCTATCCCCCAGGATGGTCTTGCGGCAGGCAAATACCTTGGAGAGGAACGCGTACTGGACGGGGGTGTAATCCTGCATTTCATCCACCAGCAGATGGCGAATGTCGCCGTAGCGGTGCTGCTTGCCGATGAACCCCAGAGACAGATACGCCAGTGGGAACACATCGCAGAACTCCAGCTTTCCTTTCCCGTGGGGGACCAGGAGGTGACGCAGGTCACGGCTGGCAAAAAAGTGCCGATACAGCCCCATGGCATCCTTAAAGGGGAACATCCGCACAATCCGCTCCTTGATTTGCCGCACTGCATTGGCGGACAGCGGCTGCTCATGCTCCCGGCGATAGGCGGCGATGCGGTCGGCCGCGATTTTCTCTAGCCTGCGAATCACCGGCAGGGAATGGAGCCGCTCATATTCCTCCTGCAGCTCCTTTGCCGTGATGTGGAACAGCTCAATGCGAAAGTCCTCCGGCCGGAACAGGGTATCGTCGCACTCCTGCAAAAACGCGTCCAGTTCCGCCACAAACTCCACTCGTGCCTTGTATCGGATTCGTTCAATTTTCTCGGTGTCATCCGGCGTTTCAATCAGGTCGGCCACCTGCTCGGCAAAGGTCTGAAATTTCTGTCCCCGCCCCAAAAACTGCCGAGCCAGTTCCTCAAAGCTGATTTGCGGGATGTTTTCCTCACCCAGTTCCGGCAGAACGTTGGAGATATAGCTGCCAAAAACACTGTTGGGGGAGAGGATGAGCACATCCTCCGACTTGAGGGTGGTCTTGTTGCGATACAGCAAAAACGCCACCCGGTGCAGGGCGATGGAGGTCTTGCCGGAACCGGCCGCCCCCTGAATAATCAGCACCTTGGAGGTCTCGTCCCGAATAACGGAGTTCTGCTCCTTCTGAATGGTGGCGACGATGTTTTTCATCTTGTCGTCCGATGCCTTGCTCAGTTCCTGCTGCAAAATGTCGTCGCCGATGTTCAGGGCACTTTCCAGCATGTACTCCATCTGGCTGTTTCGGATGCGATACTGCCGCTTGGCCGAGATATCGCCGTGAATTGTGCCCTCCGGCGCCCGATAGACAGCTGGGCCGGTCTCGTAGTCGTAGAAGATGCTGGACAAGGGCGCGCGCCAGTCGATGATCAGTTCCCGGGAATCCCCCGGGTCGTTGTAGGAGTGGATCCCCACATAATAGGGCTGCGCGTCCGCCTCTCCGGCCTCGGCAAAATCCACCCGGCCAAAATAGGGAGAGGCCACCAGCTTTTTCAGCATGTTCCGCTCCTTCAGGGATAACTCGGCGAATATGGATTCCTCGTTGATGGCGATGCGATATGCCGCCAGTTCCACCGGATCCAGTTGTCCGGCGTTCTCCCAGGCAAATCGCTTGGTCTCGATCATGGAATCGGAGTAGTCCAGGATTTTCTGCTCCATCACCGCCAACGACCCGCGCAGCTTGACCAGAATTTCTTCCAGATATTGCCGTTCCAGGGTCTCCGTTGCGTTGAACATCAGCCCACCTCCCACAAAATTCATATATATAGGCATACAGGCATGCGTGAAT
>JAJDGX010000217.1 GCA_030265885.1 Ruminococcaceae bacterium OttesenSCG-928-L11
CGCCGGTCGCTCGGCGTTTTTCCTTTTTGTTGGGGTAGGTTCTTATTGTACGTGGGAGACAGCCTCCGTTTTGGGGGAGGGGGCTTCGGTTTCCTCGGGCATGCCCAGGTGTCCGCGGAAAAACGATGCCATTTCCCGCACCGACCAGCGGCTTTCCGCCAGTGTTCTGCCTACAATGGTGAAATCGTGGAACATGCCGCCGTATATCTTGATGTGGGCGTTTACCCCCTGCGCATATGCTTTTTCCACAAAGGCGATGTTGTCGGCGGTGATGGCCTCATCCTCCCCCGAATGGACGAGGATAGGCGGGAAGCCTGCCAGATTGGCCACAATGGGGGAGATTTCCGGATGGCTGCGATCCGGCTCCTCCTGGCCCTCCCGGTGGAGATACAGGCTGAAAATATCCCATTCCTTGCCGTTGTGCACGGTGTGGATGAGGTCGATGCCGCTGGAGACAATGGCCGCCGATTTGCGGGCGTCTGTCACCGGCGACGCCAGCCCAATGCAGGCCGGAGTTGGCATGCCAAGACGGCGCAGACGGTTGGTCAGGCACAGGCAGAGGTTTCCCCCGGCCGAATCGCCGAACAGGGCGATCGTATCCGGACTAAATCCGCTGTCCAGCAGCCAGTTGTAGACGGCAAAGCTGTCGTCCAGCCCCGCCGGATAGGGATGCTCCGGTGCCAGCCTGTACTCGGCCACCAGCACCCGATAGCCCGTCATCTCGGCCAGCATGACCCCAAAGGCCTTGGCGGTTTTTCTGTCGCCAAAGATCCAGCTGCCGCCGTGAAGATAGAGAATCACCCGGTCTGCCGGGCAGGCATCCCGCCGGTATACCCACAGGCAGGGAACACCGCTGCATTCCACCTCCACCGCGTCAGTCCAGGGCATTATCATGCGAATATCGGCCAGGGCGGACTTGGCCTCCCGCTGCTCTGCTATGGGTAAGCCCCGCATGAGAGTCGCGTTTTTTTCCGCCACCCGCTTCATCAAAAAGGATGTGGGCCGCAACGGGTTTTCTACATATGTCAAAAACGGTTTTTCCATCGAGACCAAGCCTTCCCGGCATACCGCCACTGATTGCATCGTTCCTGTTGCTATATTATATCAATATATCGCACCATTATCAAACCGATTTTGCAGACCGATACCGGCAAGGAGGCGCGATGCAAAATATTGGCTGAAATTTGCGGCAGAGCAGAGAAAATCCGCAAATAAATTTTCCGCAAAGTGCATGAGTGACAGGCGATTTTGGGGATACACTAACATATGCCGGCGGGTTTTGAGGCAGTGTTGCATCGCGTTACAAAATTAGGGTAAAAAATTCGGAATATGAAATAAAATTTGTTCTTTCCTTTTGTACAACATGGTGTTATAATAATAGATGCGTCACGCACGGGATTTGCTTTCTCTGATCCGGGTTTGTGGCGCCTGTTATTGATATAACTCCGGTGGCTTCGGTTTCCACGGGGAATGAGCCCCCTTTATATTGGAAAAAGCCTGCAGAGAGATCCGCATTGAGAATAATCGCCAGGGAGAAGATTGGATTGGAAAAATTTGTTGTTGAGGGAAACACCCGCCTTGAAGGGGAAGTGACTGTCGGCGGCGCGAAAAATGCCGCTGTTGCGTTGATACCCGCAGCCATCCTTGCCAAAGGGGTCTGCGTTTTGGAGAATGTACCGAACATAAGCGATGTCTCTTACCAGCTGCGCGCGCTGACCGAAATGGGCGGCCGGGTGCGGTATTTGAATAAACATACAGTAGAAATCGATACCTCCCATGTGGTGGATCCCACTGTCCCCTACGAGATTGCCAGCCACCTGCGGGCGTCCTATTATTTTCTGGGCGCGCTGATTGGCCGCTTCAAGACCGCCAGCGTCTCCATGCCCGGCGGCTGCAACTTCGGTGTGCGCCCCATCGACCAGCACATCAAGGGCTTTGAGAGCCTGGGCTGCGATGTCACCATCGACCACGGCATGATCAATGCCAGTGTCCCCGGGGAACTGACCGGCAGTCACATCTACTTTGATGTTGTCACCGTAGGCGCCACTATTAATGTAATGCTGGCCGCTGCCCGCGCCAAGGGCCTGACCATTCTGGAAAATGCAGCCAAGGAGCCCCATATTGTGGACTTGGCCAACTTCCTCAACTCCATGGGTGCCGATATTCGCGGTGCGGGAACCGATGTCATCAAAATTCACGGGGTGGACATTATGCATGGCTCCACCTATTCTGTCGTCCCGGATCAGATTGAGGCGGGAACCTATATGGTGGCCGCCGCCGCCACCTTCGGCGATGTATTGATCAAAAACATCATCCCCAAGCATATGGAATCGCTCTCCGACAAGCTGGTGAAAACCGGCGCGATTATCGAGGAATTTGACGACGCCATCCGGGTATCCCGGACAGAGGAAATACAGCCCACCAATATCAAGACCATGCCGCACCCCGGTTTCCCCACCGATTTGCAGCCGCAAATGGGGGCGCTGCTGGCAAAATCCAATGGGACAAGCGTTATCACCGAGGGCGTCACCGACAACCGCTACCGCTATGTGGAGGAATTGACCCGAATGGGTGCAAACATCCAGGTAGACGGCAAGGTGGCTGTCATTCAGGGTGTTGAACGCCTGACAGGGGCCCAGGTGCGGGCATCGGATCTGCGGGCAGGCGTGGCGCTTATTATCGCGGCATTTATGGCCGATGGCGACACAGAGATCGAGGACATCCACTTTATCGACCGTGGCTATGAGGATGTGGTGGGCAAGCTTCGGAATCTGGGTGCCAACATCCGCCGCATCGATGTGCCGGATTCACCGGTGAGCACGGCACTGTAAAGAATCGACAACAATGATGCCAACAGGCGAAAGCAAATGCACACAGGCGTTTGCTTTCGCCTGTGTTTGTTCATGGGCACCCAGATTGAACCTGCACATATACCACCAGCTTGAACCTGCACACATGCCGCCAGCTTGAAGCTGGACACATGCCGCTCCGCGGATTGCAGCCGGGGGAATGGTGGGAAGGTGGGGGGCGGGAATTGCCGACGGACGGTAGTCCGGCGACTCCGCCGGCAGGCGGAGGGGCTTCGCGGATGCGAAGCTGCAATTCCCGGCGGGCTGCCCAGTATGGCCGGGCCCAAAAGCCAGCCAAGCCGGTCGTCATCTTGACCGGCTTGGCGGACGGCATTGGCTCGGCGTACGGCGGCAGCCACGAAGTGATTGCCGGGATTCTTAAGGGGGTCACACCCCCTTAAGCGGGGTTGGGGCGGCGCCCCATTAAAGATGCAACCCGGTCTCCTCTCATACCCGCGCAAAACCCGCATTGCCAGCA
>JAJDGX010000218.1 GCA_030265885.1 Ruminococcaceae bacterium OttesenSCG-928-L11
GCACCATCCCCCTTCATGCAACATAGGCAGGCCGGTAAAACCGGTTGATGGTGTTGACCATATCGCTGTAATAGACAAAGCAGCCCGGAGAATGCTGGCCCAGCATCAGGGTTTCGGCGTCCACAACAAGCAGGCTGTGGCCGAATACATCCTCCCCCTCCTCCAACCGTTCCTGTTCAAAGCTGGGGGCAGTTTGCACCAAATCCCCCGCCAGCAGCTGGGAGGCACCGGTGAACTCCCAGCCGGTCATCCCCTGGGAGCCGGTGGCAAAGCGCCAGAAATAGCCCACATTTTCCCAGGCGGGACTGCCGCCGCCTGTCCCCGCATACCAGGATGCCGTCATGGGATCCCCGGGGGAGTCCTGGGGGGAAAACCCCGCCCAGATGCACTGGGAGGTGAAGTTGGCGCAATCCCCCATCCAGTCGCCGATGTTGTAAAAGGCGGGGTTGGGGCTTTCCGTATGCAGCCGCCCGTACTCCGCCGCCCTGCCCCCGTCATACGGATACCCGGACAACGGTGTCTCCAAAGGTGTGTCAATGGAGGCATCCGGCTCAAATTCGGCAAACAGCAGCTCCAGCATGGCCTCATCCGTCATGAGACGATTGGTGTTGTTGGCGGCAAATTTGCGCCGGGAGCCGGGAAAATAGTGATATGTAATGTACCATTCCCCGTCTATTTCCTTCATGCGCATGGTGTGCTCGGTGTTGACCGCCAGTATGGGGGGATAGGCCATGCCCGCTTCCCCGGTGACAATAAAGTGCAGCATGATTTCGTCCTCCGGAGTCATGGTGTCAAACCGCTTCCAAAAGGATATCCGCTCATCAGTCAGCTGATCCGCCTCAATGAATTCCACCGAATAGGGAAAAGCCTCCGTCTCCACATAGCAGAGGGCATATTCGGCGATGAGTTGCCGTCGCTGGTTCAGCAGCTGGGCCCACACAAGGGAATTGCGGATGGTGCGGTTGGACACATCAATGAGCCCGCTGAGATCGATGTAGCGAAGTTCGGTGTACATCTGGTAGTATTCCTCAAAATAGATCTCCACAATTTCCTCGGGAGAAAGGCCCGGCGGGCGGCTGTACACCCCCTCATCCTCCGGGGGAAGATCTTCCTCCGGAGGCTCATCCTCCGACAAAAGCAGTTCCTCCGGCTCCAGAACAAAATCGGGGTCGACATAGGGCTCCGGCACCAGTTCCGATTCCTCCGGGACAGGGGGGAGATCCTCCGGCACAGCGGGGGACGGGGAAAAGCAGCCGGTCAGCCCGGCTATGAGGACAACCGCCGCCAGCACAGCCGGCCCGGCTCGTCCCCGCCGAAAAAGCGAGATGACTCCCATGAAACTCTCCTTTCGGGGGCAGAGAAATGCATTTGCTCAAAGAATAATGCATCAAAAGCGGTTCTGTCAATTCCTTCGGCCAGTTTTCACGCAATCTTCACACAGATAACAAAGCAACATCAAATACGGGGGGTAATATATGGATGTCAGGAAAAACAGCCGCTCCTCCAAACGGCTCCCTGAAAAACAGGAACCGAAACGGTTCCACCCAAAACAGCTTTCTTCCCTTCATTTTCATAGAGCACTTTCTGTGTGGCTTACCCTCCAAACGAATACAGGCGCGGTGAAAACCGCGCCTGTATTCGTTTGTGCCGATTTTTTCGGATGACAAAAACAAATGTTTGTGATATACTTAACACAATCGCAAACGATAGAAAAAGCAGCAAATTGCAGATGAAAAATCGAATTTACCTGCACAATTCAGCAATACAAACTCACTGCAAGCATTGCATTAAAGGAAGGTGCGGCCATGGCCGAATCCAATTTGCAGCAATCGTTTTTTGACGACCGGGATCTCAACAATCCGCTGGCCAGTCGGCTTCGCCCCCGAACACTGGACGGCTATGTGGGTCAACAGCATTTGCTGGGGGAAGGCAAGGTGCTGCGGCAGCTGATCGATCAGGATAGGGTATCCTCCATGATATTTTGGGGCCCGCCCGGGGTGGGGAAAACCACTCTGGCCCGCATTATTGCCGGGAAAACCAAGGCGGAGTTCATCGATTTCAGCGCGGTGACAAGCGGCATCAAGGAGATTAAAGAGGTAATGGCCCGGGCCGAAAAAAGTCGGGCTCTGGGCGATAAAACCATCCTGTTTATCGACGAGATTCACCGCTTTAACAAGGCGCAGCAGGATGCGTTCCTGCCCTTTGTGGAAAAGGGCAGCATCATTCTCATTGGCGCCACCACGGAAAATCCATCCTTTGAGGTCAACGCGGCGCTGTTGTCCCGCTGCAAGGTTTTTGTGCTCAATCCGCTGACGGTTGAGGATTTGGTTGAGCTGCTCAAACACGCTCTGCAGGAGCCCAAGGGCTTTGGCCTGCAGACGATTCGCATTGATGACGATATGCTGGGGATGATTGCGGGCTTTGCCAACGGCGATGCCCGAGTGGCCCTGAGTACGCTGGAAATGGTGGTTCTGAACGGCGAACGGGATGGCGCTGTCACCACCGTTACCCGGGAGATCCTGGAGCAGTGCATCAACAAGCGTTCTCTGCTGTACGACAAGAACGGCGAAGAGCACTACAACCTGATATCGGCTTTGCACAAGTCTATGCGGAACAGCGACGTCAATGCGGCGGTATACTGGTTGGCACGCATGCTGGAGGCGGGAGAGGATCCCCTGTATGTGGCTCGCCGCTTGATTCGCTTTGCCAGCGAGGACATCGGCATGGCAGACAGTCAGGCGCTGCAAATTGCGGTGGCGGCTTATCAGGCCAGTCATTTCAATGGGATGCCGGAGTGCAATGTCAATCTGGCGCACGCTGTCATTTATTTGTCCCTTGCGCCCAAGTCCAATGCTGCTGATGTGGCGTATCATGCCGCCAAGGAGGATGCAGCCAGCATGCTGGCGGAGCCTGTTCCCCTGCAAATACGCAATGCGCCTACTCGTCTGATGGAGGATTTGGGATATGGGGCGGGGTATCAATATGCGCATGATTATGCGGAAAAGGTGACGACGCTTCAGTGTCTGCCGGATTCGTTGGAGGGCAGGCAGTATTATCGGCCTACTACCCAGGGGCGGGAGGCCCGAGTGAAGGAGTGGATGGAGCGCATTGAGGCCTGGCGGGATGAGGCGAGGCAAAAGGAAAAAGAATAGGGGAAGTGTGCCTTCGCTGTTGGCCTTGCCCCGAGGGGCAAAATGCCTAACCACAATTCGGATAACAAGGTTTATCTTGCCCCTTGCGCCGGGGCGGGCGGTTACTTTTCGACGCGGAAAAGTAACCAAAACGCGGCAAGGGGCTCTGCCCCCTGCACC
>JAJDGX010000022.1 GCA_030265885.1 Ruminococcaceae bacterium OttesenSCG-928-L11
GGGCAAGATAAACAAACTTAGATAGCGACAAAAAGCCCCCAGACTGCAACCGCAATCTGAGGGCCTTGCTGTAACTTATTATGCCACGACAGGTCGATTAATACATGCCGCCGCCCATACCGCCGCCGGCAGGCATTGCGGGAGGATTCTCCTCCTTGATGTCCGTCACCAGGGACTCAGTGGTCAGCACCATGGAAGCGACAGAGGCCGCATTCTGAAGAGCGCTGCGGGTAACCTTGGCAGGGTCAACGATGCCGAACTCGGTCATATCGCCGTATTTCTCGTTCTGTGCGTCGAAGCCATAGCCGATTTTGCCGTTCTCCATAATTTTGTTGATGATGACAGAGCCTTCCAGACCGGCATTGGCAGCAATCTGGCGCAGGGGCTCTTCCAGGGATTTGACAACCAGGTTGGCGCCGGTTTTCACGTCGCCCTCTAGGGAGTCGGCAACCTTTTTCACATCGGGAATTACATTCAGGAAGGCGATACCGCCGCCTGCGTTGATGCCCTCTTCCACGGCAGCCTTGGTGGCGGCCAGAGCATCCTCAATGCGGAGCTTTTTCTCTTTCATCTCCACTTCGGTAGCGGCGCCGACTTTGATGACGGCTACGCCGCCGGCCAGCTTGGCAAGGCGCTCCTGCAGCTTCTCCTTGTCGAATTCGCTGGTGGAAATCTCGATTTCATTGCGAATTTGAGCAACGCGGTCGGCGATGTCCTTTTTCTGGCCTGCGCCGTCGACGATGATGGTGTTTTCCTTCTGGACAACAACCTTGTTGGCGCGGCCCAGATCTTCCATGGTGGTTTCCTTCAGGTCAAGACCCAGTTCCTCGGTGATAACCTGGCCGCCGGTGAGGATGGCGATGTCCTTGAGCATTTCCTTGCGGCGGTCGCCAAAGCCGGGAGCCTTGACAGCGACGCAGGTAAAGGTGCCGCGCAGCTTGTTGACAATCAGGGTGGAGAGAGCTTCGCCCTCAACATCCTCGGCGATGATGACCAGCTTGCGGCCGGCCTGTACAACCTGCTCCAGCAGGGGCAGAATCTCCTGAACGGAGGAAATCTTCTTGTCGGTGATGAGGATGTAAGCATCGTCGATGACAGCTTCCATCTTCTCGGTGTCGGTGACCATATAGGGGGTGATGTAGCCCCGGTCAAACTGCATGCCTTCCACCACATCGGTGTAGGTCTCGGCAGTTTTGGATTCCTCGATGGTGATAACGCCGTCGGCGCTGACCTTTTCCATGGCCTCGGCAATCAGCTTGCCGACCAGCTCGTCACCGGCAGAGACAGTGGCGACCCGGGCGATGTCCTCGGAGCCGGAAACCTTCTGGGAGTTTTTCTTGATGCCTTCCACAGCGGCATCCACAGCCTTCTGCACGCCGCGCTTTACATCCATGGGATTGGCGCCGGCAGCCACGTTTTTCATGCCCTCACGAACAAGGGCCTGAGCCAGCAGGGTAGCGGTGGTGGTGCCGTCGCCGGCAGCGTCGTTGGTCTTGGTGGCGACTTCCTTCACCAGCTGTGCGCCCATATTTTCGTAGGCGTCCTCCAGCTCGATTTCCTTGGCGATGGTGACGCCGTCGTTGGTGATGAGGGGAGAACCGAATTTCTTATCGAGAACCACATTGCGGCCCTTGGGGCCCAGGGTGATTTTTACGGTATCGGCCAGCTTGTCAAGGCCGGTCTGCAGGGATTTTCTGGCTTCTTCGCCATATACAATTTGTTTAGCCATGGTCAGGTTGCCTCCTTATATTCGTAATCGTAATTATTCAACAATAGCGAGAATGTCGCTCTGGCGGACAATGGTGAACTCGTCGCCGTCGATTTTAACCTCGGTGCCGGAGTATTTGCTGGTGAGCACCTTGTCGCCGGCTTCCACGTACATCTCCACGTCCTTGCCGTCAACAATGCCGCCGGGGCCTACAGCCACAACCTCGGCAACCTGGGGTTTTTCCTTGGCGGAGCCGGCCAGGATGATGCCGCTTTTGGTGGTCTCTTCGGCTTCTACCAGCTTGAGTACAACGCGGTCGGCAAGCGGTTTAATTGTCATGATAACTTCCTCCTGTTTATATAATGTTTTGTATTTGTTGGTTGGCACTCAGCAACTATGAGTGCTAAACTATATTTTAGCTGATTTTTTTCAAAAATCAACCCCTAAATCCAAAATTTTAATAACTTAATAATTTATTCATAATTTATACGGGAAATTCTTTGCTTCACAGCGGCCTTTGTGTTACACTATTGTACGGTACAACCATATTTTGACACTGTGGAGTAGAAATGAAATTGCGGCTGATCGTTTGGATTTTGGGTGGGATTTTGCTGCTGTGCGGCGTGGTACCGCTGGTGTATGGCATCTTCAATTTTGGCACTTTCGTGTTGAGTGTGCTTGGCATTTTTGTCGCGCTGATCCCCTGGCTGTGGAAGGCCCTGGCGGTGGCACCGCGCCTTCGGCTGACTGTGGCAGTCTGCTTCGGCGTGTTCGTGCTGTACTGCGTGGGGATGTCGTCCCTGATGGCCTACAAAGCCTGGTTTGACAAGCCGCCCGCCACCGGCGAGGCTGTGCTGGTGGTGCTGGGGGCAAAGGTCAACGGGGACGAGCCGTCCCTGATGCTGCGGCGCAGGCTCAACAAGGCTTACGATTATATGCGGGATAACCCGGAGGTCGTCTGCATCGTGACAGGCGGGCAGGGCGCCGACGAGGAGTACCCGGAGGCCGATGTGATGGCGCGGTACCTTCTGGGGCGGGGCATAGAGGAGGAGCGAATCCTGCGGGAGAGCGCATCCACCAGCACCCGGGAGAATTTTTTGTTTGCGGCGGCCGTTTGTCGGGATTCCGGGTATCCTATGGATATACCGGTCATCGTGGTGACCGACAGCTTCCACCAGATGCGGGCGTTTCTGTTTGCCCGCTCCGCCTTCCCGGAGGCGGAGAATTACTATGCCCTGTCGTCCTACACGCCGTGGGGGCTGTTCCCGTCCTATTGGGTGCGGGATATGTTCGGCATCATCGTGGCGTGGCTGCAAACCATGTAGGGCGCGTACATATCGAAGAGAGGATGATAGATTTGGAATTCAATGCTGTATTGAGCGGCCGCTACAGCTGCCGGAAATATGCGGATACACCTGTGGAGCGGGAGAAGCTGATGGCCTGTGCGGAGGCGGGACGCCTTGCTCCCTCGGCCTGTAACAGCCAGCGGTGGGTCTTTGTGCTGGTGGATGAGGAGGAGCAAAAAAAGCGCATCGCTGACGCACTGTACGACGACGAAGTCTATGTCAACACCTTTGCCCACCGAATCCCCGCCTTTATAGTGATGGTGGGGCACCCGGCCCGAAACCCCAACGAGAAGCAGCAGAAGCTGCTGTCCCACGCCGATTTCTCCCAGATCGACATCGGCATCGCGGCGGAGAATATCTGCCTGGCGGCCACGGATATGGGCCTTGGCACAGTCATGATGGGCTGGTTCCGGGAGGAGCAAATCCAGGAGGCCATCGGTGTGCCGGCGGATCTTCCCATCCGCCTTGTCATCGGCGTCGGCTATCCGGAGCAGCCGCCCATCAACCGCACGCCCCGGCTGGATGCGGGGGAGATCATCCGCATCAATCATTACAACAACAGGAGTGAAGGCCGATGAAGGGATATACCTCCCATGTGTTCACCCTGATGGTGGACAACGAGTTTGGCGTACTGACACGGATAACAGCCCTGATTCGCCGGGCCGGGTGGAACATCCGCTCCCTGGCGGTGGCGGAGACAGCGGTGCCGGAAATATCCCGCCTGACCATCTGCCTGGAGTGCCGGCACCACAGCTTTGAGACAGTGCTGGAGCGGCTGGGCCGGCAAAGCTGCGTGCGGGAGATCGCCGTGTACGAGCCGGATAATCAGGTGGCCCGGGAGCTTGCTATTCTGCGGGTGGAAAACGAGGACGAAATGTCCATGGAAAGCCTGGTGGAGCAGTACGGCGCGCAGATCATCGAGCAATCGGAGGATGGCAGGTTCCTCTGCTCCCTTTGCTGTGATGCGGGGGAACTGGATCGGTGGCTGCCTGACTTGAGACGGCTGGGGCTGGTAGAAATCGCCCGCACCGGCACCATCGCCATGCAGCGGAATTTGGATCGGGAGGAAGAGTAATGGCAAACAATACACAGGACAATGCCCGGTTCCGGATCCTTGTCATCAACCCCGGCTCCACCTCGACCAAGGTGGCGGTCTATGAGAATGAAGAGGAGATTATGGTGGAGACCATCCGCCATCTCCGCAGCGAGCTGGACGCCCAGGGCGGTGTCAGCAGCCAGCGCAAGCTTCGCACCCAGTGCGTGATGCAGGCGCTGAAGGATCACGGAATCGCCATGGAATCCCTTCACGCCGTGGCGGGACGGGGCGGACTGGTCAATCCCATCGACTCCGGCACCTATGAAATTAACGATCACATGCTGGCGGATCTGCTGAGCGCCACGGCGGAGGTGCATGCGTCGGCCCTGGGGGGCATCATGGCCCACCAGCTTGCCCAGGACGCGGGAATTCCCGCCTACGTGGTGGATCCCATCGTTGTGGATGAACTGGAGCAGGTGGCGAAGCTGACCGGCTTCCCCGGCATCGAGCGGCGCAGCATCTTCCACGCTCTCAACCAGAAGGCGGTGGCCCGCCGCTGTGCCGATGATATGGGCACGCACTACGAGGATGGCCGCTACATTGTGGCCCATATGGGCGGCGGCATCACCATCGGTGCCCACCGCTACGGCCGGGTGATCGACGTCAACGACGCCCTGGCGGGGGAGGGGCCCTTCAGCCCGGAGCGATGCGGCCAGGTTCCCGCGCTGGGCATCATTGAGCTGTGCTTTTCCGGCGCCTATACCAAGCAGGAAATGATCGATATGATGACCAAAACCGGCGGGATGTACGCCTATCTGGGCACCAATGACCTGCGCAAATGCGAGAAGCTTATCAAGGAGGGCGACGAGTACGCCGCCTTGGTGCTGGAATCCATGGCGTACCAGGTGTCCAAGGAGATCGGGGCCATGGTGGCAGCCCTGGAGGGTCGCGTAGACGCCATCATCCTCACCGGCGGCCTGGCCTACTCCACCCGCTTTACCGGCTGCATCAAGCAGCGCACCAGCCTCATCGCGCCGGTGAAGATTTATCCCGGCGAGGACGAGATGCTGGCCCTGGCCCAGGGGGCCTTGCGGGTGCTGCAGGGGCGGGAGCGAGCGTTGGAGTATTAAGTCTGGCTGCATTTGAAACAGGGACTAACATCTGCGGTCACAGCTGCGCCCCCAAACCATATACCGGGCGATACAGGCCCGAAAACCCGGTCGGGACGACGACCGGGTTTTCTTGTGCGCTCCTGTACGCGATACCAGTCTTTGCAGAAAAAGCGGACAACAACCCAGCGAAAACAACGATCCCTCACCAGCTGGCGGCTACAATCCGCGGAGCGGCATGTGTCCAGCTTCAAGCTGGTGGCTGCTTGAAGCTGGTGGGGGGAAATGGTATAATAAATGGGTATTTGTCCAAATCCTGCAATGGATTGTGACAACAGGAGGTAAAAATGGCATTATTAATTAACAAAGCGATTCTACACATCATCAACAACATCGGGCAGGAGACCTGCTACTCCCGGCAGGAGCTGGATGTGGACAGCGAAACCTGCTACGAATTTGTCAGCAAGCATGTCCGGCGGCTGATGAGCAATCCCGGTGCGAAGGAAGCGACATTTTCCGCCGAATCTGAAATTTATCGCTTGGTAAAGGACTTTCAAAAGAGCGCTCTGACCTTCAAGGATTTCAGCTGCCGCGTCTGCGAAAAGCTGGCGAGCATTATGATGGAAAACCGGGAGATTCCCCCATCGGATATTCTGGTGGCCTTTTTTGACAACGGCAACAAAAGCTACATCGCCATATTAAAGCTGAACTACAGCGAATGCTTCACCCACCGCGTGGTGGAGGGAGACGGCGGTGCGGAGACCCAGATTATCAAGAATACATCGGTGCTGCCCATATCCGCCAGTAAGGTGGACGAGGCCTGCCTGATTCCCTACGACCCTATGGTGCTGCGCATTATGGAGAAGGCCTACAGCATCAACGGCGAGGATACCTGCTACTTCTCCAAGCTGTTCCTGGAGTGCGAGACGGAGATGTCCAAGAAAGAGACGGCGGAGATCATCCAGGAAATCGCCAATGAAATCAACGCCAAATATTTCGACGAGGACATTGAGGTTGCCACCAAGGTCAAGCGGGCCATTATGGAGGAGGCCGCCGTACAGCAGGCGGTGGACGCGGAGGCCGAGACCTTTGTGCTGGAAAACGCCGTCAAGCGCGCCTATGAGGAAAAGCCGGAGGCTGTCGCCGAATTTATCGATATGGCAAAGGATTACGGGCTGCCCTACGAGGTCAAGCTGGACGAACCCTATGTGAAGCGCGCCTTCAAAACCCAGACCTTCAAGGCGGA
Organism: Ruminococcaceae bacterium OttesenSCG-928-L11; assembly: GCA_030265885.1. GTDB lineage: Bacteria > Bacillota > Clostridia > Oscillospirales > Ruminococcaceae > WRAV01. The sequence continues at coordinate 6,446 of JAJDGX010000022.1, forward strand.
TAACGGCATCGAAATCAAATACCCGGTGGAGCTGTCCAACGACCCGGACACCATTCAGATTACCACCAACAGCGACGGTTCCGTCTCCATCACCCTGAAAAATCTGAGGCGGGGCGGTGCAAACTGACAGCCCCGGAGCCCAAAATCGCCGTTCGTTTTCGAATCCTTCATACATAACGGGGGCTGTGGTGGTATAATACCCATAGCGCTATTATAATGGAGGAGACAAGTAATGGATCAAATTTCTATTGGTGTGCTGGTGGGCAGCGAGCGCAAAAACGGATACAGTCTGCAGATGGCTCGGGCAGTGTCCGCCATGATGCCGGAGCCGTTCCGGATGCACCCCATTTCTCTTGGGCAGCTGGCGATGTTTAACCAGAATTATGACGACGAGGGGGCAGTTCCGCCGGAATGGGAGGAACTGCGGCAGACAGTGGCGCGGATGGACGGCTTCCTGTTTGTGACGCCGGAGTACAACCGCTCGGTGACACCGCTGCTGAAAAACGCGCTGGATATCGCATCCCGCCCTTATGGACAAAATCGGTGGAGCGAAAAGCCCTGCGCGCTGATAAGCCTCTCTCCCGGCAGCATGGGAGGGTTCGGCGCCAGCCGCCATCTGCTGCAATGCCTGTCCTTCCTCAATTTGTATGTGCTGCCCCAGCCGGAGATGTACATCGGCAACGTGGCCGCGCTGTTTGACAGTGCAGGCGAAATCGCCAACCCGGACACAAAGGCCTTTCTGGAGGGCTTCGCAGCGCGGTTCAGCGACTGGGTAAAGCGATTCGCAAAATGAACCTTCCGCTGCCAGCAACGATGAATGTGTGAGCGGACAAGGACGCAGAACCTATAAAAGAGCAGGAATATCGAAATTAATGCACAGCACCCCCGGTTGTCCTCTTGACCGGGGGTGCGTTTCATTTTCGCCCGGCATGCGGCCAGGCACCACTATCAAAACAAATCCCGATTCCGGCGGTACAACTCCCGGAAGGTCTCGTACTTTTCGTCGTACATGGCCTTCAGGTTGGGATTGGGGACAGTGACATCGTCCCGCAGGCGGATGGAGCGGGCGCAGCCCTCCTCCAAGGATGCATACAGCCCAACGGCGACACCGGCGGTAATTGCCGCGCCCAGGCAGGCTTTTTCCCGGGGGAAGCTGCGGTAGATTTCCCGGCCCAGAATATCGGCCTGGATTTGCCGCCACAGGGGGCTGATATCCCCCCCGCCGGAGGACAAAATCATCTCCGTGGGAATCTGCATGGAGTGCAGCACATTCAGGGAATCCCGCTGACCGAACACGATGCCCTCCAGCATGGAGCGGGCAAGGTCTGCCTGGGTGCTGTTGATGGTCAGCCCAAAGAAAATGGCTTTGGCCAGGGGGTTTTTGTAGGGCGTGTACACGCCGCACAGATAGGGCACCGAAACCACCCCGTTGCAACCCGGCGGCGACAGCACCGCTGCCCGCAGCACATCGTCGTAGCTGGCCAGCCCCACAATGTCCTTGAACCACTTCAGCGACACCATTCCGTTGAGACCCGCGCACATGATGGCCCAGGTATGGGAGTCGGCGAAGGGGTAGACGAGGGCGCGGAGATTGGCGTCCTGTATGGGCTTTGGCACCACGGCCGCCATTTGCACAGCGGTGGCGATGTTGGCCAGAATCTTGCCGGGCTTCACAATGCCGCTGCCCAGCAGCTGCATGGGCTGATCCCCGCCGCCAAAGGAAAGGGGCGTGCCGATTTGCAGTCCGGTTTCGGCGGCGGCCTGGGGTGTGACATAGCCTGCGATCTCGCAGGATTCCCCCACCGGCGGAAAAATCTGCGGGTCAATCCCCAGCTTTTCCATAAAATCGGTTTCCCAGTGACGCTTTGCCACGTTGAACACCATGGAACCGGCGGCGTCGGTGCAGTCGGTGCCCACCTCCCCGCAGAGGCGGTAGCGGATGTAGTCCTTTGGCAGCATGACAACCCGGATGCGCTCATAGGCCTCGGGCCGGTGCCTGCGCAGCCACACAAGGGATGCAATGAGGCAGCCGGTCTCCAGCTGGTTGTAGGTTTTTTCGCTGAACTCCCCTTTGGAAATGGAGAGATAAATCTCCGAAATGGCGTCGCGAGAGCGGCGGTCAAAGCTGATAATGGCATTGTGGACAGGATTTCCCGCCTTGTCCAGGGCAACCATGCCGTGCATCTGGCCGCTTACCCCCACGGCAGAGATGTCCTCGGGTCTGGCCCCGCCCTCCCGCAGGGCCTCGCCGATGGCCTGGGCCGTGGAAGCCCACAGCTGATCCATATCTTGCTCGGCACAGCCCTCCCATGGTATAATGATGCCGTATTGCTTGCTGACACAGGCAATTTGAATTCCCATCAAATCCTGAATCAGCACTGTGACCTTGGCGACGCCGAGATTGATTCCCATCAGGTAGTGTTCCATAGGTACCCCCATTTCTGTGTGTCTAACTGTCAAACTGTCAAAGCAATAAGACTCTTTATTGATTTAAAGCAAAGTTCATTTTCTTACCGTGAAATTTGGCGTTTATTCAAAGATACCGAAACTATATGTCGAAATCAATGCGTTCTATTTGCGGAGTATGAATAAAATATGAAAAAATATGGAATTTTGGCAAATCCCGGTCACAACCGGGTCTATTTTGACGCATCCCGGGCGATGGCGTCGTCGGAACTGGCTATCCTGGCGGAGGGGCTGGGGCTTCCGGTGGCAGAACCTCGGGAGGAGCGGATTGGCGGTGTGCCCTACCTTACCTTTCAGACAGACGCCGATGCATCGGTCCGGCAGCGGGACGCGCTGTGGCGGGCCTCGTTTGCCTACGCCATATTCGAGGTGCGGGAGGCTGGCGGAGAGACCCTGCTGAAGCCGCTGGAAAAGCCGCCGGAGCCGCCGCTTGGCACAGGGCTCAGCACCATACTGAAATACACGGGTAAGACAAACGAGCTGTTCACCCGGATGCTGATTCAAATCGGCCGCTGCTCCTGCCGCTGGCAGGAGGATGAACGGCTGTATCTGCTGGATCCGGTAGCGGGCAAGGGCACCACCCTGTTCGAGGGGCTGATGGCGGGGCTGGATGTGGCCGGAATCGAAATCGGCGGCAAGGCGGTGCAGGAGTCCTGCGGCTATTTCCGCAAGTATCTGGAAACCATGCGGTTCAAGCATACAGTCACAAAGGAATCCATGAGCGGGGAGCGCAAACAGTTTCGGGCGCGGATCAACCGGTTTGCTGTAGCGCCGGACAAGGAATCCTTCAAGGATGACCGCAGGCGGCAGACCTTTGTGCTGGCCGAGGCCAACTCCCAATACGCCGACAAGCTGTTCCCCAAGAATACCTTTCACCTGCTGGTGGGGGATTTGCCCTATGGGGTGGCTCACGGCAATGTATCCAACGAGAAGCAGTCGTCGCTGACTCGCAACCCCAGCGAGCTGCTGGCGGCATGCCTGCCGGCGTGGCGGGCTGTTATGAAGCCGGGTGCGACGCTGGTGCTGGCTTGGAACAGCTATGTGCTGAGCCGGGAGGACATGCGGGCCATTTTGGAGCAGCACGGCCTCACTGTACTGCGGGGTGGCCCCTACGACGGCTTTGAGCATATGGTGGATCGCTCCATCCGCCGGGATGTGGTGGTGGCAGTCAAGCCAAAGGGCAACTCCGCGGCAAAATAGACCATGTGCCCGGAAAACAGCCGGAAACAGAAAAGAGCCGGACAACTCCGACTCTTTTCTGTATATCCGTATAAATCAATGTGTTTTATACAATTTGTAATCAGTTTTTCCCGCTGATTTCCTTGCCGAACTCTCCGGCGCGGCTGGTTACGATGGCGTTGTAGTTCAGCACCTTGCGCTGGTATTCCTCGTCCATAAAGGTGGAGGTCAGCATGAAATCGGCGGTGGCCCGGTTGGTGGCGAGGGGCACATCGTAGACGGCGGCAATCCGCAGCAGGGCCTTGACATCGGGGTCATGGGGCTGGGATTCCAGGGGATCCCAAAAGAACACCACAAAATCCACCCTGCCCTCTACAATCCGCGCGCCGATTTGCTGGTCGCCGCCCAGGGGGCCGCTGTTGTAGGCGGTGACAGGCAGATGGGTCTGCTCGGCGATGAGCCGGGCCGTTGTACCGGTGCCGCACAGAAAATGGCTGGACAGTATGGCGTGGTTTTCCTGCACCCATTTCACCATGTCGTCTTTTTTGTTGTCGTGGGCAATCAGGGCGATGTGTTTTTGCCGGGGGATGGTAAACTCGATGTATTCATTTTCCAGCATGAGGAGCCTCCTTGTCATGTGGTTGGCGGCGGGAAACAGGCCGTTCCGTCGGGGAAGGGCGGCCGCTGCGGTCTCTGGTTTCAGTATACTGGAAGAAACGGGGATTTTCAACAAATATTTTGGTTTGCTGTTAAGAATGCCGCCGTTTTAGCGACAACATTAATAGAAGGATATGCAATGCTGTATCATAGATAGAGACAGGAGGCACTCTCATGGAGCAGAAAAAACGGATACCGGTGGCATTGGACAAGGATTTGGTCAAAAAGCTGCTGGATGGATTGTATAACGGCGCCCAGGGCAAATCCCTGAAGGTGGTCATCGATGTGGAAGGCAATTACCACATCGTGTCCAAGGGGCTGGACATTGTGGTGACACCCACCACCTCCGGCACCGGGGTCAAGGAGATTTCCGTGGGCAACGACAAGATGATCAGCGTGTTGAGCCAAAAGGATCTGGAGGACATGCAGGTCATCACCTATGCCAACACGGTGTATTTTTCCCTGCGGGAGAAGTACAGCCCCTATTTCCACAGCCTGGCCGACAGCATTGTGCTGTTCTCCCGGGCTTATTGGAACCCCTCCCTGGATAACTAGCAGACAGCGAAAGGATATGAGAGATTGAGCGAACAAGCGGTAAAGCCCTATATCCGCAGCCCCTTTTACCACGAGACGGACAAGATGGGCATCATCCACCACTCCAACTACATCCGCTGGCTGGAGGAAGCCCGCATCGATTTTATGGATCAAATCGGCTTTGGCTACAAGCGCACGGAGGATGAAGGCATTATGATTCCCGTGCTGTCGGTGTCCTGCCGGTATCATTCCATGGTGCGGTTTGGCGACACAGTGGCAATCTACATGGCCATTACCGAGCTGACCGGCGCGCGGATGACCATTGTCTATCGCATTCTGGATGCCGCGTCCGGCGAACTGCGGACGACGGGGGAATCCAGCCACTGCTTTTTGGGTGCATCCGGACGTCCGGTTTCCGCCAAAAAGGCCTTGCCGGAGATGTACAGACTGTTTGAAGCCAACAAATCCGGCACACTGGCGCTGCTGGATTAGCAACAACAATACTGCACCCAAAGGGCTCTGCTTTGCAGCAGGGCCCTTTTTGATGGGAAGGGTGAAAAAGGGGAAGGCTTTCGCATTGCATGGCGAATATGATATAATGGCAAAGACAGAAAGTGATTCCTGGGGCGCTGACGCCCGGGACAATGGAGGTTTACAATGGAGCTACACGAACAGCTGCGGCAGCTGGCCGCCTCCCACAGGGAGCAGGGGCGGGAAATGGAGACTCTCCTGGCCCGATGGGAGGAGACGGATTTTCTGGGGGAGAACCGCTCACTTCGGGAGCAGGCTGCCCGTCTGGAGGCCGACGCGGCGGCGCTGCAAGGGCGGGTCGACTTGCTGGAGGAGGAGAATCGATCCCTAAAGGAGCGGCTGTTTGACCAGCTGTACAGCCAGCGAAATCTCATGCTGGAAACCGCCAGGCGGCGGGCGGACGGCCTGTTTACCGCAGAGGAGCAGGCCGCCATCGGGGAACTGAGCACCCACTCCGCCCGCTTTATGGAGCGGATCCGCCAGATAAAGGAAAGCCTTTCCGGCGGGGATGCCGCCGTGGCGGAGCTGCGGGAAGCGGCCGACTCGCTGGAAGCGCGGGCGGCGGAATACCGGGAACGGATGCGCGCGCAGACAAAGGCGGCCTTTCGGGAGCAGCGAGAGGCGGTACAGGGGGAACTGGACGAGATCGCCGGGGCCTCCTTTACCGGGTATCAGCTGGAAAAAAAGCTGCGGCAAAACAACGTGGAGCTGCGCATCGGCGGGCGAATCTCCGTCATCATCGGCATCTTTTTTGTGCTGCTGGCCGTGGTGTTCTGGCTGGGCTATACGGATGCGTCCGACGTGGCAAAGGGCTTGGTGGCCTATGCCATCGGTCTGCTGTTTGTGGGAGCGGCCGAATGGATGTCCCGCAGGCAGAAAAGCCACTTTGCCACCGGCATCTGCGCGGGGGGGCTGGCGATTCTGTTCGCCTCCACGGCCATCGCCTACTTTACACTGCATATCCTGACGGTGCCTGCGGCGATTCTGGTGTGCCTGGCTGTGACGGGGCTTACCCTGCTGCAGGCCTACCGCTACGACGCCCAGCTGGTAGCCGTATTCGCGCTGATTGGCGGATATATGCCCATGCTTGCCCTGGACGATTCCCCGGTTATGATTGTCAGCGCCATGGCGTATTTCCTGGTGCTGAATCTGTTTGTGCTGCTGGTGGCCCTGCGCAAGCGGTGGCAGCCGCTGAAATTCCTCAGCATCCTGGCCAATGCCGCTGGCATCGGCTATCTGCTGCAAATGCGCAATTTTGAGGGCATGGCCATCGGCATTGTCTATGTGGCCGCCAATTTTTTGCTGTACATGGCCATTGTGCTGGTCAACCCGGTGCTGAACCGGGATTCGCTGCGAAAAAGCGACACCGTGCTGCTGGGGCTCAACACCGTCATCACGGCGTCCTACTGCTTCGCGCTGCTGAACAGCAACGGCTACCAGGCGTGGAATGGCCTGGTGTCGCTGGGCTTCTGTCTGTTTTACTTTGGGCTGGCCCGATGGCTGCGGGCCGCGCTGGAAGAGGACGCCGGCTCCCGGGGACTGTTTTACGCCGTCAGCCTCGGCTTTTTCATTCTGACGGTGCCGCTGCAGCTGGAGCCTGCACTGATCAGCCTGGGCTGGCTGTTTGAGGGGGTGGCGCTGAGCATCTACGGCATTCTCAGCGGCCGCAAATGGTACCGACGCTCGGGGCTGGGGATTTCCCTGCTCTGCTTTGCTACATTTTTCCTGCGGGATTTTGCCTGGGGACTGCTGTTTTTTCGCTTCCTCAATCTGTATTCCCCGGAGCTGCCCTTCTACTACCAGCTGCCCTTCGCCCTGCGGTTTGCCGCCATGGTGGTCGGCGCGGTGGCGATTTTGGGCGCGACGCTGTACCGCAACCGGGTCGAGTCCCCTTACTGGAAAACCGGAGAAGGTCAGTTTATGGGCCTGTTCCGCGGGCTGACACTGCTGGGGGTCTGGGTATTTGCCCTGTATCTGGCGGCCTGTGGCGCGGCTCGGCTGAATCCGGAGTGGCGCGTGTTCATCCGATCCGCCGCTCAGGTGGCGTTGACCTTGGGGCTGGGGCTGCTGTACCGCATTCCTGAAAGCCTGCGCTTCCCCTCTACCGGCTGGATTGCAGGCGGCCTGCACATCGCCGGTCTGGTGGCGACCATGGTGTTTGGCGGCATCTATGTGCCCTCGATCCATCGGGGATATTTTGTGGTGGCTGTGGCGGCTCTCTTTCTGGTGAAATGCGGGGCCACGGCGGTGTTGTTTGACCTGCTGCGCCGCATGGACAATCTCTCCCGGGAAAAGGCGTGGTTCTGGACTTCCCTCTACGCGCTGGCTGCGCTGCTCCAGCTGCTGACAGCGCAGGGCGGCTTTGGCGTGCGGAGCATGATTGTCAGCATTGTGCTGATTGCCTGGGCCCTGGGCATGATTGTATTTGGCTTCATCGGCCGGCTGTCGTGGCTGCGCCGGTTTGGGCTGGGGCTGTCCCTTGTCTCGATTTCCAAGCTGTTTTTCATCGACCTGTATTCGCTGGAGACCGGGCAGCGAATCGTGTCCTATCTTGTGTTTGGGCTGGTGTTCATCGCCATCTCCTATGTGTATAACTTTTTCTCCCGCCGGCTTCCGGTGCGGGTGCCGGGAGAGATTCCTCCGCCTGCCCCCAAACCGGCCGAGGCGGATTTGGAAGCGGAGGAATAGACTCCGGCGGCAAACAGAATGATAGTTTCAGCAAAGGAGAATGCCCATGAAGGCGACACGCCGCTCTCTAAAGCAAACCATGAAAATCGGCCTGATGGCGCTGTTGATGGTGCTTGTGCTGTTTATTCTGTTTTACAATTTCTACTCCGTGGCCCTGCTGCAGGCCCAGATTACCGAATCCAACCGGCGAACAGTGGCCGTCTACCGGGAGACCATCGATGTGGCGCTGGGCAAAACGGAGCGGTACATGATAAATCTGGCCGCCGGCGAGATGTCCTTCAACCTCCTTTCGGTGAAGGATACCCCCATCAACGTCCATTCATGGGTGTGGACGCTGACCACCAACATGAAAACCCAGCTGTATGTGGACACCCACGTGGACGGCTTTTTCCTGTACAGCAAGGCCAACGACGCCTTTGGATACGCCTATGACACCTTTGCCGCCATGGAGGCGAGAGACACGGTGACAGGCGTCATGAAAAGCCGCATGCGCTCCGGCCAGTGGGCGGCCATGCCCCGCTGGCAGCCGGTGCAGATGGGGGAGCAGTACTACCTTTTGCGCATGATCGAGGTGAACGGCGTCCTGATGGGGGCCGTGGTGGATCTGGAGAAGCTGACAATGGACATGAAGCAGCTTTCCCACCCGGAGCCCTATCAGATTGTATACACCGACAAGCAGGGAATGCCGCTGACCAACACCGCCTTTGTGGCGGAAACCGGGATCGACCTGACCCGGACAGGCGACCCGGCGTATCTGTCGGGCCAGAGAGGCTCCTATTGGGTGCTGGGCAGCGACCTGGAGCTGGCGGATGTTCGGCTGGCGGCCATTGTGCCGGGCCGGGGGTTTCTGCAGGGCCTCAGCACACTGCATTTGATGATTTTCTTTCTGTCGGTCTTGACAGTCCTCCTGATTCCGGTGGTATACTACGGTATAAAGACTGCAATTATCACACCCCTGGACACCATCACCACGACAATTCGTCGAATCGGCGAGGGACAGGACGACAAGATAGACCTGTCCGACACGGAATTTGAAGAGTTCATTCAGGTGCGGGACACCTTCAACGACATGATGGATCAAATTCAGGATCTGAAAATCGAGGCCTACGAGCGGCAGCTGGAAAAACAGCACGCCCAGCTGCAATACCTCCAGCTGCAAATCAAGCCTCACTTTTTCCTGAACTGTCTGAAAAGCATCTACGCCCTGGCGGAAAAGGACAAAATCGCCGAGATCCAGGAAATGATCCTGGGCCTCTCCGGCTACTTCCGCTATATCTTTCGGGATAACCAGCAGACTATCCCGGTGAAGGACGAGCTGAACCACGTGAAAAACTACATTCAGCTGCAGGGCCTGAACACCCAAGTGGAGCCGGTTTGCCATGTCAGCGTGGATCCGCTGGCGCTGTCCCTGCACATCCCGCCCCTTACCATCCAGACCTTTGTGGAAAACTCGGTGTATCACGGCGCCCGACCGGATGTCCGCCTGGAAATCGAGATCTCTCTGGAGGTGCTGGAGACGGATACCGGCCAATATCTGGATATCACCGTATCGGACAACGGGACGGGCTTTCCGCCGGAGGTGCTGTATGCGCTGAATCACCCCGGCGACGAGGTGTACCGGCACCAGAATGTGGGGATCCACAACGTCCGGCTGCGGGCCAAAACCCTGTATGGCGACGAGGCAACCCTGATTTTTGGCAACAACGGCCGGGGTGCCGTATCGGAATGCATCTTGCCGGCGGTCAGAGAGGAAATCGTGTGATACTTGCCGCGGGGCACTGTTCACCGGACGGGTCGTACCAATCTTTGCAGAACATACGGACAAAGATTCGTATAAGGAGTGGGGAAGCAAGCGTGAACGCTATTGTAATTGACGATCAACGGGATGTGGTCAAGGGGATTGTCGCAGGCGTCAACTGGGAACGCCTCGGCGTAACAGACGTGTATGAGGCTCTCAGCTTTCCCGAGGCCCGGGAGCAGTTCGCACAGCACACCATCCACGTCATGCTGTGTGACATCGAAATGCCTATGGGCAGCGGCCTGGAGGTGCTGGCATGGGTGCGGGAGAATTACCCGGCGGTGGAGTGCATCTTTCTCACCTCCCACGCCAATTTTGAGTACGCTAAATCGGCCCTGAAGCTGCGCAGCTTCGACTATATCCTCCAGCCGGTCAAATACGCCGAGCTGGAGGAGGTAATCGCCCGCGCCATCGACAAGATCATCCGGGAGCAGCAGAAGGAGGAACTGTCGGAGTACGGCAGCTATTGGCGGGAAAACCGGGAAGCCCTGCTGGACACAACGCTGAAGCAGGCCATTTTGGATCCCGCCTTCTCCCAGCGAAGCGGCATTGACCTGTCGCGGCTCCACCAGGCGATGACAGTGGATTCCCAGGTGTTCCCCATCCTTATCGCGGTGCTGCGCCAGCACACCCAGCTGGCCGACTGGGACGAGGCCATGCTGAAATATGCCCTGAGCAATATCCTGAACGAGATTACAGGCCAGTGCTACGAGACAGTGGGGCTCAGCGACGGCCGATACATGGCAATTCTGCTGCCGCAGGGCAATGTGGCGGAGGAGCCGGTGCTGCTGTCCCAAATCCGAATCTTCCGTATCGCCTGCGGGGAATACCTCAAATGCAGTGTGGCGTGCTACATCGGTGCCCTGACCGCTGTCAACGAACTCCACGGAATGTACCTGCGGCTGGCGGAACTGGAAAAGCGGAATGTCGCCCGGTACAGCCGCACCTATACGCTGGAATCGGGGGAGCAGCACGGCCAGGAACTGCACATCCCCCGCATGAAGGTGTGGGAGGAGATGCTGGCGCGGGGCGTGTACCAGGAGGTCGCGGTTGACATGGAGGCGTTTCTGGATGACATGGTGAAGGCCCAGACCCTGGACGCCGACTACCTGTACAGCTTCCACCGGGAGTTGGTGCGGCTGATATACGGCGTGCTGGGCCGACTCCGGCGGGAAAACCGGCGGGAGCAAAAGGGAAAAATGGATTTTGTCCGGATGGCAAATGCCAGCGAATCGGTGGAGAAAATGGTGGAATTCATTGCCTATGCCATGGATCTGCTGGCCGAGGAAAGCCGGGAGGAAGCCCCCGACGACACAGAGCCGGCCCAGAAGGTCACGGAGCTGGTGACCGAGTATATCTCCCGCAACATTGGCCGGGAAATTTCCCGCAACGAACTGGCGGATCTGGTGTTTCTCAGCCCGGAATATTTGTCCCGGCTGTTCAAAAAGGAGATGGGCGTCTCCCTGTCCGAATACATGATTCAGGAGAAGATGAAGCTGGCCCAGTACCTGCTGCGAGAAAGCGACCTCTCCGTCAGCCTCATCGCATCCAAGACCGGCTACACCAGCTTTTCTCATTTTTCCCAGCTGTTCAAGCGGGTGACCGGCATGAGCCCGCTGGAGTTCCGGAACAACGGCAAATAACGCAGCTAAAAATCAACGAGCAGAGGGATGAGCGGGGATGTACGACATTGCCATTATAGGGCAGGGGCCAGCCGGGGCGACACTGGCGCGGCTGCTGGGGGACGGGTTTTCCGTGCTGGCGCTGGATAAAAAGCAGCCGGACGGCACCGGCTTTCGAAAGCCCTGTGGCGGGCTGCTGGCCCTGGACGCCCAGAAAATGCTGGCCCGGTTTGGCCTGACATTGCCGCGGGATGTCATGGTGGATCCCCAGATTTTCTCGGTGCGCACCATCGACGTCGCCACCGGCCGAACCCGGCATTATCAGCGGTTTTACCTCAATATGGATCGCCACAAGTTTGACCTGTGGCTCCAGGGGCTTATCCCCCGGCAGGTGGAGCGCCGCACCGGCGCCCAGGTTATGGAAATACGCCGCATACAGGGCGGCTTTCACATCGAATGGCTGGAAAACGGCCGCCGCCGGGAGGCGGGTGCCCGGTGCGTGGTGGGGGCGGACGGCGCCAACTCCATTGTCCGGCGCAGGCTGTTCCCCCATTATAAAACCCGCACATATCTGGCTGTGCAGCAGTGGTTTCAGGACACGCACCCTTCGCCGTTTTACTCCTGCATCTTCGACCCCGCAGCCACCGATTGCTACGCCTGGGGCCTGACAAAGGATTCCCACTTTATTTTTGGCGGCGCGTTCCCCCTGCAAACAGCCAAGAGGGACTTTGAGCGGCTGAAGGCAAAGCTGAGCGCCCACGGCTTCCGGCTGACAGATCCGGTTCACACCGAGGCCTGCAAGGTGATGCGGCCTGCCGGCTGGTGGGAGACCTTCCCCGGCGATGGGGACGCGTATCTGCTGGGGGAAGCAGCCGGGTTTATCAGCCCCAGCTCCCTGGAGGGGATCAGCTATGCCATGGAAAGCGCCGAGCAGCTGGCCGAGGCCATCAACCGCCACGGCATCCACTGTATGCCCCAATACCGGCGGGCAGCGGCATCCATACGCCTGCGCCTGTGGATGAAAAACCTGAAATGCCCCTTTATGTACTGGCCGCCTCTCCGCCATCTAGTGATGGGCAGCGGCCTCAACAGCATCTCCGTGCGCACAACGCCCCCAAAGAGCGAATAGCATTCCTTTCCCTTAAAAAGAAAACACAAGCCTGGCCTTAATAAAACGCAACCGCTCCGCGATATCCTCAATCAAGGAATCGCGGAGCGGATATTTTTTCTGCAGGTCGCCTCGAAGAGCGACCTTGTTCTTCTCTTTTTTGATTCAAAAAGAAAGAACGACCTTTTTACGTGGCGGAGTGTACTTTTCCGGATAGCTTGTACTCGCTGGGGGGCAGCCCGTAATAACGGCGGAATCCCTTGTAGAAGGCGTTGGCGGACATATATCCCACCTGGGCGGCCACCTGATTGATGGACAAATCGGTGGTTTTCAGCAGATGTCCGGCATGCACCATTCGAATCTCCTGAATGTAGTCGGTGTAATTGCGGCCCAGCTGCTCGCTGATGAAATTGGAGATGTATTTCGGCGTGGTGTGCAGCCGGTCAGCCAGCCAGGAAAGGGACAAATCCGGGTTGTTGTACTCGCTGGCAATCAGGGCGATGACATCCTCCCGCAGTTTGTCGTTGTGGCTGCGCTTTATCACAATATTGTGCTCCACCATTGCCAGACATATGCTGCGAATCTCCGCCATACACGCCAGTTCAGGCGGGTTACAGGGCAGGTGGGGAAGGTGGAAAATCCGCGTGTAGTCCTCCCGGTTGGAGTTGTGGTTGATGAGAATGCTGCGGATGAGATAGGTGATCTGCCGAATCTCCTCGGCTATCAGCGAGGACGCCAAAATCTCCCCGCACAGCTCATCAAAAAAGGCGTGGATCTTCTCCGGAGAGTCCCCCGACAAATACAGATCCAGCTTGTTGTAGCGGGAAAGGGACAGCAGGGGGTTGGAAATGGAGATGTCAATATCCGAAAAAAAGATGACGGAGTTCCATGGCAGATCGGGGCGGAAGGATGCAAACTGGGCCTCCAGATAGGCAAACTTCAGGTCGGCCACTCGGCTGAAGGGGCGGCTGACCGCCCAGCGCAAACCAAGAGGCGCGATGCGTGCCTCCAACTCCCGGGCCAAGGCATTCAGAGAATCCCTGGCGCCGTCGCTCCACGGGTGCAGCAGCACCACCCGGTTGGTGCCGGTCATGCGGAACAGACTCTTTTCCTGTGCATAGAGCCCCGACAGAATGTCATAGGCCAAATGGGGATTGGTGCCGTCAGGCGCCGGCGATTGGGGGCGAATCAATACCACAACATGCTCCTGGTCGGTGTCCTGCAGGGCAAGGTTGTCGGAGCCGTCAAAGGTATCGGAGGAAATCAACAGCTGAAACTCAATTTCCGCCAGCGTCTTTTTCATTTCGGCGGAGCGCTTCTCGCTGCTGATCAGGTTTTCATCCATCTGCGTCAGCAGTCGCTGGGCGCTGTCGGCGGGGTGGGCCTCCATCGACTCCCCCCGATTGGTCAAAAAGGTGGCCAGACTGCGGGTGGGCTTGGAATTCCACAGACCAAAGACAACAGACATGGCTATGCCAATCAAAATCACCAGCACAGTGAAAATCAGCAGGGCCCCCGTAAGGGACTGGATGCTGTCGGCGTAGAAGCCGGAGGGCACCACAACGCGAACCGTGAGCCCCAGTGAATCGGAATGGCGCTCAATCACCGTATCCTTGCCGGAGGACTCCAGCCGTGCCGCTGTATCCAGCAGAGTGTGGTCGGTATCCATGATTTGCAGCCCCAGGCGCTGCTGATCCTCCCGGGGCAGAAACAGATCCAGCAGGCGCGCCTCGGCGATAAGGGCAATCAGCCTGGGGGCATTTCGGTTGCCGCGGCAGTTGTAGGTGAGATAATCCTTGTGCAGGATATTGCGCGCCGCAACGGGAATACTCTCCCAGAACTGGAAATCGGTGAACTGCTTTTCCAGCCACTGATCCGCCGACAAGCCCTCATAGGCCAAAAAGTCGCCGTAAAACTGATCGACGCTTTCGTGCACCACTCCGTCGCTACTGAAAATAACACCGTTGGGCAACACCAGATACAGCCGCTCCACCGACGAGTTGACGGTGTTCAGCGAAAGAAAGGTGCGGCCAAACTTAATAATCTGCGCCCGGGCCGTATAGGGAAGAGGCGTTTTCTGGTTGGCCAGCAGCACAAGGTTGGGATCCGACTTGACGTAGGAGGAGACAGCATTTATCTGCACAACGGTATCCTCCAGGCTTTTGATCCCGTTTTCGATGGAGGAGATCACATAAGCGTCGGTTACGTTTTTACTGGTTGTATAATTTGTGTTGTATAATACCATGACTAATACAACAAAAACCAAAACAATAGCAAAATACGATGTGATATATTTCGTCAGGATTCGGGAGGTGTTCTTTTTTATCGGCAGTTCCATGTGTTCCATTCCCGTCCTTTCCCCTGAATCGATTCATTATGAAAATTATATGATTTGCATAAATATTATACCGATTATTCTATCTAAATGCAATAGATGTGGAGATTTTCAACCTCCCGGAAAAAAGGCAGGGTGAATTTGTGGAAAAAAGAATGCTAAAAACGCAAATTCCAGATGAAGAATTTTGTATAATATGCTAGCATTGAGCTACGGTACAATTGTTGGAACCGAAACCCCATGAAATACTAAGGAGGGCTCTGTAAATGGCAAGGTACTCAAGGGCAAGGCAGCTGGTAAGCATTCTGCTGGCAGTATTAATGGTAGCGGGATGTCTGGCGGGCTGCGGGCAGGGAGGAACGTCACAGACAGGCACACCGTCGTCGACGGCACCCAGCACAGGCTCCACGGCGGGAGCAGCTTCCCCCTCTTCCGCTGCACCGGAACTGACCGGTTCAGCCGCCAACGTCAATCCCCCCGGCGAATTCCCCATCTGTAAGGAACCCATCACCATTCGCGTCGGTATTCCCCAGAACGCCAACGTCGAAAACTACGAGACCAACAAGGTAACCCTGTGGTATCAGGAAAAGGGCAACTTTACACTGGAGTTTGACCTGTTCCCCACCAAGGGCAGCGAAGCCCAGCAGAAGCTGGAAATCATGATAGCCTCCGGCGGCGAATTGCCGGAAGCACTCATCGGTTTTGGCGGTACCATATCGGAAGAGGCGGTTCTCAGCTATGGGCTGGAAGGCGCAGTCCTCCCCCTCAACGATTACATCGACACCTGGGGCTACTACATCCACGAGGCCCTTGGTAACCTGAGCAACAAGGAAATGCTCAGCTGGATGACCTCCGCCGACGGCAACATCTACTACATCCCCAAAAGCAACGAGCAGCTGGGCAACATGTACTCGCTGCGCACCTGGATCAACACTCAGTGGCTGGACAATCTGGGCCTGGATATGCCCTCCACCACCGACGAGTTCAAGGATGTCATGCTGAAATTCCTCAGCGACGACCCTAACGGCAACGGCCAAAAGGACGAAGTCGGCTTAATCGGAAATCCCGCCGGATGGCGTTCCCATGCCGCCGATTTCCTGATGAACGCGTTTATCTACAACGACACCCAGAACCGCTTTATTGTGCAGGACGGCAAGCTGGTGCCTGCCTACACCCAGCCTGAATGGCGGGAAGGACTCCGCTACCTCAATGATCTGGTCAAGAACGGCATCCTGATGCCTCAGTCCTTCACCATGGACAACGACCAGATCAAGCAGATGACCGAGGGCGGCGATGTCGCCACAGTTTCCGCGTTTACCGCCGGCGGCTATGCCGTTGGCTTTGGCGCCACCAATGAACGGAAGTACGAATATGCCGCCCTGCCTCCTCTCACCGGCCCCGGCGGCGCCAGCTACGCCTCCTTCTTCCCCGACATCCCCCAGAAGCATTTCCTCATCTCCAAGGACGCCCAGAACCCCGAGGCCATCTTCCGCTGGGCCGATCTGATGTGCTCCATCGAGGGCATCATGCGCCAGCGGTGGGGTGAGCCCGGCGTGGACTGGCTGGAGCCCGGCCCCAACGACAAAGGCTCCTTGGACGCCATCGGCTTTGAAGCCAAAATCGTCCCCATCCTTCCCTGGGGCTCCGTCAACAACTCTCACTGGAGCTGGCCCTGCGCCGGTATGCTGCCTGTAGGTTACGCCGATGGCCAGGTGCCTCCTGCCGATGACCCGCTGTACGCAGAGCGCTGGATCGCCGCCGCTGTTCCTCTTTACATGGACAAGGAAGCCGACGAGACCGCCGACCTCTTCAAGTTTACACTGGACGAAGCGGATGAAATCAAGGACATGAAAGCCACCATCAACACATACGTCAAGGAGAGTATGGCCCTGTTCGCTGTCGGCGACCGCGACATCGAAAAGGATTGGGACAGCTACCTGAAGGAACTGGACGCCATGGGATTGGATCGCTATGTAGAGCTTTCCCAGGCCGGATACGAAAGAGCAAAGGGATAACATTTTCCCGCCATCAACAGCCCCGTTGCAACGGGGCTGTTGATGAATTTGAAACTCAAAAAAAGGGAGGCGTCATACGCTGTGAACTATATTCTCTTTTTCCCCGACGAACTGCGGGCGGAAACTCTCAGCTGCTACGGCAACAGCAAAATCAACACCCCCAACTTTGACCGTCTGGCGCGGGAGGGCGTACAGTTTGACCAGTGCCACGTGCAGAACACGGTGTGCTCCCCTTCCCGGGTGAGCCTGTTTACGGGCCAGTATGTCCACACCAACGGCCACCGCACCCTGTGGAACCTGCTCCAGCCCCACGAGCACAACATGATGCGCTACCTGAAGGACGCCGGCTATGAGGTGCGCATTTATGGCAAAAACGATGTCCTCTCCCAGGAGGCCATCCCCCTTTCCACCGATGAATTCATCAACCACCCCACCAAAACGACAAAGCGGCCGGAGCCCATCAACGGCTATGGCTACGATTTCCTGTACGACCCGGTCGAGGGCGACTACACCGACCACAACGACTACCAGAATCTCAAGGCCGGGATGGACTTCATCAAGAGCCGCAAGGAAGGCGACAAGCCCTTTGTCCTGTTCCTGCCTCTGGTCATGCCCCACTGCCCCTACACCATTCAGGAGCCCTACTACAGCATGTACAGCGAAGAGGACATTCCGGAGCTGCGTCCCGAGGGCACAAACAAGCCCATCTTCCACGGCCTTATCCGCCAGTACCGGGAGCTGAAGGACGCCAACTTCAAGAAAATCCAGGCGATCTACATGGGCATGACCTCCTTTATGGATCAGCTGCTGGGCGAGCTGATGGACTGCGTCAAGGAAGCCGGCATCGAGGATGAGACCATGCTGTTTGCCAGCGCCGACCACGGCGACTACGCCGGCGACTACAACCTGGTGGAGAAGTGGCCCAGCGGCTGCGAGGATGTCCTGACCCGGGTGCCGCTGATTGTCCGCGCTCCCGGCTGCAAGGCAGGCCACAAGGTGGCGGAGCAGGTGGAGCTGTTCGACATTATGGCCACCGTGCTGGAGGACGCCGGCATCGAATGCAAGCACACCCACTTTGCCCGTTCCCTGGCGCCCCAGCTGGCAGGCGGCAAGGGCGACCCCGACCGCGCCGTATTCTGCGAGGGCGGCTACAACCCCAACGAGCCCCACTGCAACGAGGGCATCCACAAGCGTCAGACCGCCTTTATGAACTCTCCCCAGTTTGTCTACTATCCCAAGGGGCTGCAGCAGAAAGAGCATCCCGAAAGCGTCGGCAGGGCCACCATGCTCCGCACCCTGGACTACAAGCTGGTCAAGCGCTCCTTCAAGGACAACGAGCTCTACGACCTGAAGGCCGACCCGCTGGAGCTGAACAATGTCTATGGCGACGACGCCTACGCCGGCATTCAGGCGGAGCTGGAGCAGCGGATGCTGCAATGGTATGTGGACACCTCCGACTGTGTCCGCACCGAGGAGGATCCCCGGGGAGTCACCCCCGATTCCTTTTAGGGCCTAGCTGATTGCACCACCGCCAACGCGAAACCAAAGGGGAGGTACCCGTATGACCACCGCCAAAACCAAGCGACAGATGACAGTTCGCATGATGAAGCGGCACTGGCAGATGTATTTGCTGCTTCTGCTCCCGCTGCTGTATCTGTTGATCTTCAAATACTACCCGATGCTGGGCACCCAGATAGCCTTCAAGAAATTCCGCGCCTCCCAGGGAATCTGGGGCAGCGAGTGGATAGGCTTTGCCAATTTCGCCAAGTTTTTCAAGTCCTACCAGTTTTCCCGCGTCATGGTCAACACCATAGCGGTTTCCTTCTATCAGTTGATAGCGGGCTTTCCGTTTCCCATTATCTTCGCCCTGTTGCTCAACACCCTGTCGGGAAAATGGTTCAAAAAGACGGTGCAGACCGTCACCTATCTGCCGTACTTTATTTCCGTCGTGGTGCTGGTCGGCATGATGTTCCAGATCTTCAACCCTACCCGGGGCATCTACGGCACCCTGTACACCATGGCCACCGGCACCACCGCCCCGGATCTCTTCGGCAAATCGGAGATGTTCCGCCACATGTACGTGTGGTCGGGGGTATGGCAGAACATGGGCTTTAACAGCGTCATCTACATAGCAGCCCTGTCCTCCGTCTCCAATGACCTCCACGAGGCAGCCATGATCGACGGCATCGGCCGGTTCAAGCGGATGCTGTACATCGATTTGCCCGCCATCATCCCCACCATGACAGTGCTCCTCATCCTCAATGCCGGCCGTATTATGAGCATCGGCTTTGAGAAGGTGTATCTGATGCAGAACGACCTGAACCTCCGTACCTCGGAGATCATCTCCACCTATGTGTACAAGGTCGGATTGGCAGCGGGCGGCGGCGACTTTGCCTATGCCACAGCCATCGGCCTCTTCAACTCGGCAGTCAACCTGATTTTGATTGTCACTGTCAACAAAATCTGCAACAGACTGGGGGAGACGAGCTTATGGTAAACGCACAGTCAAGGCCCGTTTCCGGCGGAGCAGTCAACAACAAAATCAAGATGACCCGGGAGGACAAGGTGTTTCGGGGCATTGTCCTGGTCATTCTGTCCGCCATGTTTCTCATTATCCTGGTGCCGCTGATTCACATTGTGGCGTCGTCCTTTTCATCGCCCAACGCGGTCGCCGCCGGCAAAGTGCTGCTGTGGCCCGTCGAGCCAAGCCTGGAGGGCTACACGGCGGTGTTTACCAACGATATGATAGGCATCGGCTATATGAACTCCATCATCTATACAGTGGCCGGTACCTGCATCAACATCGCCATGACAGTCATCACCGCCTATGCCCTGGCCTGTCCCGGCCTGCCCGGTCGCGGCATAGTCATGATGCTCTTTACCTTCACCATGCTCTTTGACGCAGGCATGATTCCCAACTACATGCTTCTTAAGGATCTGAACCTGCTCAATACCCGGTGGGCCATGCTGCTGCCGGGAGCCATCGGCGCCTACAACATGATCATCACCCGCACCTTCATCGCCAACAGCATCCCCCAGGAAATGCGAGAGGCGGCGGACATCGACGGCTGCTCCGATATCCAGTACCTCATCCATGTGGTGCTGCCCCTGTCCAAGGCCGTCATCGCGGTCATTACCCTGTACTACGCCGTCGCCCACTGGAACTCCTACTTCAACGCCTTCCTGTATCTCACAAAGAAGGATCTGTTCCCCCTCCAGATTGTGCTGCGGGATATCCTCATCGCCAATACCCTGGATCCCGGCGCCATCCTGGATCCGGAACTGATGGCGGCCAAACAGGGCATGGCCAACCTGCTGAAATATGCGCTGGTCGTGGTGGCAAGCCTGCCGGTCATGTGCATCTACCCCTTCATCCAGAAGCACTTCGTCCAGGGCGTCATGATCGGCTCCGTGAAAGGCTGATTGACAAGCTGCCCTGTCCGCGCTATGCTCAGTATTGTGGAGCCTGCGGCGCATTTCAAATGGGGCGCTGCCCCAAACCCCGCTCAAGGGGTTGAACCCCTTAAGAATCCACAATCAACTTGTTGTGTGGATTCTTTGGAATCCTACAATCAACTTGTTGTGTGGATTCTTTGGAATCACGCAACTTACTCCGTAGACACCCAACCGGCAGCCGGGCGGAACAGGAACGCAAAACCGGTCAAGATGACGACCGGTTTTGCTGTGCGCTTGCCCACGCTTTGCACCCGTTTACCGGCTCTATGCTCCCGGCCGCTCGCTAATCGCGGCAGAAAGGCCGCGAACCGCTCGCTGGCTTTTTATGGAGCCTGCGGCGCATTTCAAATGGGGCGCTGCCCCAAACCCCGCCAAAAGGGGAAAGTCGCCCGAATGGGCGACATACCCCCTTTGGAATCCCGCAACCTACTCCGTAGGCGCCCAACCGGCAGCTGGGCGGAACAGGAACGCAAAACCGGTCAAGATGACGACCGGTTTTGCTGTGCGCTTGCCCATGCTTTGCACCCGTTTACCGGCTGTGTGCTCCCGGTCGCTCGCTAATCGCGGCAGAAAGGCCGCGAACCGCTCGCTGGCCTTTCTTGTATATCAACCATAGAATCAGGAGATGAGGAGGAACCACATGCATTACATTTTCTATTACCCCGACGAAATGCGGGCCAAAAGCCTGTCCTGCTACGGCAACGAGGTCGTCAAAACCCCCAACTTTGACCGGCTGGCCCGGGAGGGGGTGCTCTTCGAGAATAACTACACCCAGCACCCGGTTTGCCTCGCCTCCCGCTGCGCGCTGATGACAGGCTGGTATCCCCACGTGCAGGGCTTCCGCACCCTGCAATATTACATGCAGCCGTGGCACCCCAACTTCCTGCGATATATCAAGGAGGCGGGCTACCAGATCCACCTCTACGGCAAAAACCATGTTTTCTGCGACGATGTCTGGAAAGAACTTATTGAGTTTGAATCCGATGTAGATCCCCACAGCGGCATACAAAACGACAAGAAAAACGCCGGGATGCGCTTTGCCTGCGACGATTACACCATGCTGGATGACCCATATCCCGACGACGCACTGGAATACATCCCCGACACCATCCACATCAACAACGCGGTACAGGCCATCCGGGAGTACAAAGAAGGGGATAAACCGCTGTTTATCTTCCTGCCCACCTTCTATCCCCACGCCCCCTACCGCATTACCGAGCAATACCACAACATGTACGACCCCGCCGACACTCCCGTTTTGCCCCCCGATTTGCAGGGCAAGCCGGAGTTCCAGGCGCTGATCCGCAAATACCGGGAACTGGGCGACACCGACGAGCAGGTGTTCCGCAAAATCCACGCCGTGTATCTGGGCATGTGCTCCTACTGCGATATGCTGCTGGGCCGCGTGCTGGATGCCTTGGACGAAACCGGCCTTGCAAGCGACACAACCGTAGTAGTCTCCTCCGACCACGGCGATTGGGCGGGAGATTACGGCCTGGTGGAAAAATGGCCCAGCGGCATGGACGACGACCTGACCAAGGTGCCCCTGCTTATCCGCAGCCCCGGCTGCAAGGCAGGCCACCGGGTATCGGAGCTGACAGAAACCTTCGATATTTTCCCCACCATCTGCGATTTGGAGGGGATTGAAATCCGCCACGACCAGTTCGGCCACTCCCTCAAAGACCAGCTGAACGGCGCCCCCGGCGACCCGGAACGGGTGGTATACTGCGAGGGCGGCTACGACACCCGGGAGCCCCACGCCTTCGAGGGGACGAATAAGTTCAACATGTTTATGAAGGAGAAAACCATATACTACCCCAAGATGCAGCAGCAAATCCACAGCCCTGAAAGCGTGGCCCGCTGTGTGATGTCCCGGGATTCCCGCTACAAGCTGACTGTCCGCTCCAGCGGTGAAAACGAGTTGTACGACATGCAGACCGACCCCGACGAACTCCACAACCTGTACGGCAATCCGGACTATCAGGATCTGATAAACAAGCTGCAGCTGCGCACCCTGACCTGGATGGTTCACACCTCCGACGTTGTCCCCTGGGAAAACCACAAATAGAGGCGAAAGACAATGCCAAGAAGCCAGCTCGCTCCATCTCCGGCTTTACCCGGAGATGGAGCGAGCGGCTAAAAAGGCGAAGCCTGCAAGC
>JAJDGX010000220.1 GCA_030265885.1 Ruminococcaceae bacterium OttesenSCG-928-L11
GTCTTGTCTGCTTGCAGCGGGGAGGTTCATTATCATCTAGGAGGCGTACCGAATCTTGTCGGGAGCGTAGCGACTCATCGCCGACTGGTTGACAGTCAGGCTCAACTGCTGGGCCAGTTCCCGGAAATAGGCGTCGGACTCGTCGATTTTCAGATCGTGGAGAAGGGTGGCGCGATAGGATTCAAAGGAGGTGTCCGCCTTGGAGATGTCCAGCTTTTTGAAGAGATAGCAGACGCCCTCGTCCTCGACCATCTGGGGCGTTCCCACCGCTGCGCTGCGGATGGCGTTGTAAAGGGGCGTGTCGTCCTCGATGTCGCTCAGCTTAAGAACAGCGGCAAGAGCGTCCGGCTCCTGCTTGGTGACGCTGTCTTTGTTTTCCTCGCCGGCCTGGGAGAGGTTGTATTCGTGCTCCAGCTCATTCAGGGCTTCGCCGGCCTGGTAGCGGCTGAAAATGGAATTCACCAGTTCCCTCTGCTCGGCAATTTCATTGCCCTCTTCATCGGTTCCCACCGAGGCGAACATTACCTCGATTTGGGTGTATTGCTCGGCAAAGGCGGCCTTCAACTCCTCGTCGGAGACAGCCCGCTCGCCGCCCTCGGAATACATAGCGGTGAAAAGCTCCTCCCGCTTCAGTTCAGTGCGCTGGTACATGGCGGCGGATTCCCGGCCAATGCCGTTGGCCTCCAGCGCCTCGCCGCTGTAACCCCAGATGGCATCCACATAGCCCTGAACGGTCGCCTCGTCCTCGGCCGAGAACGTAAGCCCCAGCTCGTCGTATTTCTGGTTGACGGCAAAGTATTCGGCAGCCAGCAGATTGGCCTCCTGCTGAACCCGCTCGTTGTTGGAGACACCGTCGGTTTTCTGTTTCAGAAAGGCCTTTGTTTCCGGCGCTTCATAGGTTTCGTCGTCGGCGTGGGCCTCGGAGTCCGCGTCCATCATGTCCATGGTGGCGGTCATCACATAGTTGATGTAAAGCCCGGCCGGCATGCGCTGGCCGTTGTACTCATATACCCAGGAGGTATCCCCTGCGCAGCCTGTCAGCCCCGACAGGATCACTCCCACTATCAGCGCGAAAATCAGTGGTTTATTGAGGCGGTGCTTGGTCATTGTATCTGTCCTCCTGTTATATTGTCCGTTATATGCTGCGTATTGTTCTCAGTGGTTATGCAGATTCCAAATATCCATTATACAATGGGAGGAGGAAATTGTCCAGTTTTTTGTAAGGTTTGGCAGGCCGACTCACCAGCGTGACGCTGGACTCAACCGCTCCGCGCGCCTTGGGCGCAGCGTCGCGCAATCCGGGGCCGATTCCCCGCCCCTCGAGGCATTCCATAGGACTTGCAGCGGGCAAATGCATTCACCCCCCCCCGGGCCTTGAGATCCGCTATCATTTGCACATAGGTCTCCGTTACATCAAAGCCCTTGTAGTCCTCCCGTTTCAGGTCAATGATATCCCCGTGGGACACCCCTCTGCGGCCGGTGGAGGCCAGCACGCCGCGAAACTCCCCCCACTTGGCCGATTCCACGCCGACAAGGCCGTCGTTGTCCCCCTCCAGCGCCTTGATGAGCAGATAGGGAAGCCCCAGCAGGGAATCGCCGAACATGCTTTTCAGCCGGGTGGCATAGCTTTGGCAGTATACGCCGGCGGGGATGGGGGTTTCGGCGTTGAAGCCGGCGGCATATGCGGTGGTAAACTGGTGCACCGCCCCGTAGAAATCCGGGTTTTCATCGCCCAGACGGCGGTAGGTGTTGTCGACAATGCGGCTGAGAAGCCGCAGAAAGCTCTCCGGCAGGCTCATGGCCAGATCCACAAAGCGACAGCCCCGGTGGGGGGTGCCGATGCAGGTGAGAGACGCCACCTTGTCGGCCATATCGTAGGCCGCAATGGCGTAGCGGGCGTCCAGCCCGCCCTTGGAGTGGGCGATGATGTTGACCTTTTCGCAGCCGGTTTCCTCCAGTATTTGCAGCACCCGGCTGTGGATGTCATCGCCGTTGTAGGCAATGGTTCCCACCGCCTCCTGATTGCCGTAGAAAACAGTGGCCCCGCAGCGGAGAAGCTCCCGGCTGATGCGGCCCCAGTAGTTGAAGTATTTCAGATCCCGAAACAGCACGCCGTGCACCAACAGCAGCGGGTATTTGGTGGCGCACAGCTGCGACACCGGCCGGATGCTGTCCAGTTCCCGCTTGTACAGGGCAAAATCGTATTCATCCCGGGCCAGCCGACAGGCATAGCCCAGCACAATCAGGTTGACGACGGGAATCCACATAGTCACCACCATGAGCACCCGGCGAAGGATGCTGAGGCGGCGGGAGGTGAAAAACAGCCGCACAATGCCGTTCCACAGGGATAAAAGCACAAACAGGCCCCCGCACACCCCGTTGACAATCAGCACGGAATCCGGCGCGGCCGCAAACAACGGGTGGAGGAAGGTGACAAGGAGAAATGCGGTCTCCCACACCAGCAGCCACAGGGTGCGATACACCAAAAATCGGCCGCCTATCATAAGCTTCAGGCGGATTCCCGTTTTGTGGCCGTCCATAACCGGGAACACCGCAAACCGCAGGGCCCAATAGCCCAGCAGTCCCGCCGCCGGCAGCGCATACAGGATTTTCCACACGGTGGAAAGGGCGCGGAAGGGCTCCCAGGATAGCAGCCCATATGCCAGCAGCACAATATTGACCGTTGCCATGCCCAAAAGGGTGCCCGGCAACAGTCGCATCAGGTTGATTCGGCGGGTCAAGTCCATGGCGACGACCACCAGGCCGACACCGCCCATCGCCACAACACAAAGTATATCCATGCTCCCTATTCCGTGATTTCGATCTGGTTGTCCTCCGGGCCCAGAACACAGCTTTCGTAATAGCCGTCGCCGGTGGTGCGGGGGCCGGAGAGAACGGTGTAGCCGTCCTGCCGCAGCCGCTGGGTCAGGGCGTCCACCTGATCCTTGCCGCCTGCGCTGAACGCGATGTGAGTGAGGCCGGTTCGCGTCTGTGCCTTTTCGGTGTCGGTCATGGCGGGGCGGGTCATCAGCTCCAGCCGCACGCCGCCGGCAAAGGTCAGGAAGTATGTCCGCAGGCCGGTGTTGGGGTTGTGGTACCCGTCGTTGGACTGTGCATCAAAATAGCGACAGAAAAAATCCCGGGCTCCCTCCAAATCGTTGACATACATGGCCACATGCTCCAGTTTCATGATGCGAACTCTCCTTTTCGGCAATCCCGCCGTTTTTCTATTTCAAAGTATACCACAAAAAAGGCAATGGGCA
>JAJDGX010000221.1 GCA_030265885.1 Ruminococcaceae bacterium OttesenSCG-928-L11
TAAGAAGTCGTCGATTCGAATCAAAAACACACCATCCGCGGAGTTTGTCCCCCTCCGCGGATGATGTGTTTTTTGGTGAGAAAAAGCGCGGGTTTTGCCCCCAAACTCGATAAAACAGCGGAAAAAAGATGGAATTTTCCGCTGTTTTTTAGTTTGTTAAAGGATTGACAATTTACTGGCTTTCACCGGCCCGTTCCAGCAACGCAGCCGTCTCCACATGCGGTGAGTTGAAGCTATTAATGCGGATATTTAGGTTGTGTTGACAGGATTGCTTTCGTGAAAATTCATCTTATAGTCGAGTTGACAGAATGGATATAAAATGTCTACTCACTAAGATTACGATAAATCCGCTCCATCCAATATGTAGATACTATTTCACTATATTGTTTTGATCTTCTGTTTTCTCCTATATTCATATGTTCGCCATTAATCACATAGGAATCTTTTTTCTCATTTATCATGTAACCTGGAAAAATATAATGGTTATCTAGAGATTTATAATTATTAAGGTGCACCATAGCTAAATTAAACCATTCTGACGATTTAGCAGAATCGAAGTGAGATAAAACAAAGCATGTGTATATGAGTCCGGAAATATCACTTTTATCAAATATCATATTCTTAAAATCAACTAGATGCATTTTAAAGATAACAGCCTTAACATTATATGTCCCACCAGGTACATAAAAATAACCGTACCTTCTGCTTATATTCTTGTATTGCTCATCAAACACCCATTCAACCACACTGTTCACTTTTACTTTGTTCTCTTCGCTAAGTTTTTTATACATACCAGCAAAAAGAATAAAGTCATGCATTGTTGGAAGTGCAATATTTCCATCAGAATACAAATCAGGGTCTATTACATAGGGCTGCCATTCTTTCCTTACACCTTTTAGTTTAGAACCATCAATATAAATGTCATACCTTATTTGTTCAGTAAAATTATATAATATTTTCAGCCTTTTTCAGTAATGTATAGTACAGATTGTTCATCTGTATAACCTAGCATCGGCAGAAAGCATGATAAAACAGTTTCATAATCTCTATATGAGCAAATCTTACCGAAGCTCAGCTCATTGTCATTGAGTTTGTTTATATGCCGATTTAAAAAATCCAGTATAAATTTCATATATTGATTGAAAACTGGTATCTCTTTTGATAGCCCAAGTATAGAACACTTTCCTAAAATATTCTCCATACGATAATCATGACTGCCGTGTACAGCACCAATCTCATTATTTTCCCATCTTGATTTTAATTGTGAGAGCCAATACTGCACTTCGTCATTTATAAGAAGTTCGTTATGATAATCACCATCTTTTTTAAATATATGTTTAATTAGTATGTTTGAATTTTCTAATAGCCATGTTTCATTCATATTCATAAATACCATTCCTCTTTTGCGCACCTTATTCCTCAACCTTCGTCATCAACACCACACACTCCACATGGGCTGTGCGGGGGAACATATCCACCGTCACAGCTTTTGTCAGCATATAGCCGTACTCCCGGAACAGGGCGCAGTCCCGCGCCAAGGTGGCGCTGTTGCAGGAGACATACACCACTCGCTTTGGGTGCATTTCCACAATGGAGCGGATGGCTTCGGGGGTGGTGCCCTTGCGGGGCGGATCCAGGACGACGACAGCGGGGGAAATGCCTCGGCCTTGCAGCTCCAAAACCGCGCCGGAAGCGTCTGCACAGAGGAACTCCGCGTTGGCGATGCCGTTGCGGGCCGCGTTTGCACGGGCATCGGTTACAGCTTCCTCCACAATTTCCACGCCAAGCACGCGCCCTGCCTGAGCCGCCATGGAAAGCCCAATGGTACCGGCCCCGCAGTATAAATCCAGCAAAAGATCGTCTGCCTGGGGGGCGGCGTATTCCAGGGCCTTTTGATACAAAAGCTGGGCTCCGTCGTGGTTGACCTGATAAAAGGATTTCGCCGACAGCTCCACAGATACGCCACTAAGGATATCCCGGATTTTCCCATCGCCGTATAGAATCCGCTCGCTGTCGCCGAGGATGGCGTTGCCCCGCTGCCGGTTGATGTTGAGTACAATGGTGGCGATGGCGGGGAATGCCGCCGTCAACCGTGAAACCAGATCCTGCTCTCCGGGGATGCCGCCGCCGTTGATCACCAGGCAGACCATAATCTGGCCAGTGGCGTCGGCCCGGCGCAGATAGAGGCATCGCACCAGACCGGTGCCGTCGGCTTCGTCGTAGGGATCCAAGCCGGTTTCCTCCAGAAAGGCGCAGACAGTCCCGACGATATCGGCAAAAACAGCGGGCTGGAGAATGCAGTCGGCGACGGGAACCAGATCATGGCTTCGCTTGGCAAAAAAGCCGGCGGTGATATGGCCATTCTGGCGGCGGATGGGGTACTGGGCCTTGTTGCGGTACTGCTGGGATTGGGGGGAAGGGATGGGGGCCTCCAGCTGGGGCTGCAGATGGCCGATGCGGGCCAGATTTTCCCGCACCCAGTTGCTTTTCAGGGAAAGCTCGGCAGGGTAGGAGAGGTGCTGCAGGCTGCATCCCCCGCACCGCTTGTAAACGGGACAGGACGGCGTCTCCCGGTGGGGAGAGGCGCTGGTAATGCGCGCCACAATGCCATAGGCGTGATGCTTGAGCACCTTGACAATCCGGGCCTCAATTTCATCGCCGGGGGCGGTCATGGGTACGAATACCACCATGCCCTCATAACGGCCGACGCCGTTTCCGTCCTGGGCAATATCGGTTATGGAAAGCGGCACAATCTCATTTTTCCTCACGCTGGGCAAATCCCCTTTGGTTCACGGCTGTGGCCGTGTATTTGTATGCGTATTGTAGCACATTGAGCGGCGCTTTACAAATGAAATGGGAGGCGGGAAGGCGTCCCCGGTTATCGTCTGGGTTTGAAACAGCTGCCTGCCGTCACCAGAATTGCGCCCAAGCCTATCCCAACGGCAAGAATGGTACATGTGGTGTTTAGCGAGTAAATTTCGACATAGTGCAGAGTGGTTTGGCCTGTGAAAGAATCCTCGCCGGGGATGATCCGCTCAATCGAAAAAACCAGCCTGGTATGGGGCAGCAAAAGCACCCGGATCCTTTCATCGTCGCCAATGGATTGGATTGACAGGGGCCGCTTCCTCCCTTTTCCCCGGAACTCAATGCCCCAATATTCTGTATTGTCATATGTGAGGATAAAAGGATCCCGCAGGGCGGGAAGTACATCCTGCGCCAATGCCTCGACTGTCTCATTTCGCACATAAACAGGGAAATCCA
>JAJDGX010000222.1 GCA_030265885.1 Ruminococcaceae bacterium OttesenSCG-928-L11
CTTGGAAAAGGGGTGGAAAAGGAATAAGACAAACCATGAAACCCTTGTAACTACGGGCTTTTTCCGGTTTGTCTTATTATACTATACGGGCATTCTTTCGCATCGCTGTTGATTAAGTTGGGTTTTACCTTGAAGGAAGTTCAGGAATGGTTGGGTCATGCTGACATAAAATCCACAGCCATTTATACACACCTTGTTTATGAGGATAAGGAACGGGTAGCCAAAAAGGTGAATTTGGCATTAAACAATCCGATTGAGCTTCCGCTTCCGGATGAAGCCTCTGCATGAGTTTTGTAAAATGGGCGGACAAATGGACGAACACGCTTAGAACTCCATGAAAATAGCGAAAACATGAAAAAACGAAACCCCTGATAAACGGCTTTACAAAGCCAAATATCAGGAGTTTCGATGATGGTCGAGGTGACAGGATTCGAATTTGTCGCTTTCCTGTTTATCGCGTTTAATCCGGTAAAGTCTTGTACTAGAAATGGCTTTATTTCATGGGATTATTTGCAACTGTGTAAATTGTGGGCACTCACTTTTAAACCTCTAAAGGGTAAACTAAAGGGTAGAAAATCGGCGTGTAAAGGGTAGAGAAAACGCCCCTCTTCCATCAAAAAAGCGGCCCCGAAAGACCGCCTTGTTTTCATTCAGAAAGAATTATCATCCATGTTGCCAGCCGGGTTATCCTGAACAACCATTCATCCGTTGGCGGTTCCTCTCCCTGTTGGGTAAATATCCTGCGCATTTCCGGCTTAATCTGGAGGTACTGCTTTACTGTCAGCTGCTTCATCCTACCATGCCCTCACATTCCCGTACAAGGCAATCAGGGCCGAAGTATTGTCCCGGGTGGACTGTGCTATGTGCATCCGCTTCCCCATTTCCTCCGCTATCTCCAGCTGCAACCCCTCCATAACGGCCTCCAGCGTCCGTTGAACCTCTTGCAAGTCTTTCAGTTCCCGTACCTTACAAGCCAAATCCATCATACGGCGGCCCCCTCCTCCGTGACTGTCTCGTTGCCCACTGGCTGCTCGCCATTGGCTGCATACTTTGCGGCAAGCGCATTCCAGCCGTCGACGGTGTTGATGCTGCTGCCCATCTCATAGAAAGGGATGGGGTTGCCGTCGTTAATCTCTTGATGGGTATATGTTCCGATGCATGTCATACGTTGTCGCTCCTTCTTGATTTGGAGCCGCCCCCGTGGTACAATATACACACAAGGGGCTTTGCTCCTGTGGTGTGGCTCTTATATCAGCTTCCCGTCGAAAGTAGGCTGATATGAGGGCTTTTCCTATGCCTGACACAGTGTAAACCGGCGGGTGGTGGTAGGGACTGCAAACTGCTCATATAGGCTGCTGTGGGCCGATTTAAAGCCCTTTGTATCGAAGCGGACACTGGACACCGGCTTCCATCGAATCAATGCATTACCGGCCTTTATTTCGTCTGTAGCCCTATCCTCCATTTCCCGTTTGATAGCATCTTTCAGGGCTTCTGCCTGGGCGGTCAGCTGGTCAATTTCTGCCTGCAACTCCTGCAGCTGGCGGGCCTTGCTGCGCAATGTTTTGTCTGTCATGGTGGGGCTCCCCTTTCTACTACTCTTTCTGCTACGGTTTCTACTACGGTTTCTACTACTGTCCAGGTGGCAAATGGCAATAGACGCTGACCAATCTACAATCCGATACGCCCCGGTGCGGAGATGGAGTTTTACTTATTTTTCAGTAAAACCCCCAGTGTAGGGATGAACCCGGTCATTTTTGCACGGGTTCCCGTGTGGGGATGGACTATAGCTCATTTTTGAGCGATAGCCCCGGCCTCGATGGTATATCCTTGCTTTAACCGTACACTTGCGCTTAACACCTGGTTATCTCGGCAAGGGGCGGGTGGCTTTAAGTTTATCTGCCCTTTAAGGCTTTTCTTATCCAGGCCCGCTCTTATGTGGTATTCTTGGCGACTACCTTCCCTTGACTGTATCTTCATTATACTATAATGTCGTAATTATATCAATTGACATGATCTCCAAATATATAATGCCGTAATTATATATAATGACGATAGTATAACGAACGAATTTCTGTTACAATTATCTTGAAAGGTGGGAGAATATGTCGCCATTGTCGGAGGCCCAAAAAAAAGCAACAGCAAAATATAACGCAAAAACATACGACCGGCTAGAACTAAAAGTTCCTAAAGGCCGTAAAAGTGAACTACAGGATTATGCACAGGCAGCTGGGGAAAGTCTTAACCAGTTTGTTATAAAGGCCGTGGACGAACGAATTGAGCGGTTAGAGAGCACAATACATGTGGAGGATAAAAGCGAATGACTGGTCTATTGCTTGACAGTCACCCCATATTGGTAATTCCAGAACTGGCGCAAGCCGTGGGCCTGAATGAGGCCATTATATTACAGCAGATACATTACTGGGCACTTCACAATCAAAAAGCCAATAGAAACCAGCGCGACGGCTTCTGGTGGGCCTACAATTCTTATGAAGAGTGGCAGAAACAATTTCCGTGGTGGTCGTTACGCACCATCAAACGTACTTTTGCCGTGCTGGAAAC
This sequence comes from Ruminococcaceae bacterium OttesenSCG-928-L11, assembly GCA_030265885.1. Taxonomy (GTDB): domain Bacteria; phylum Bacillota; class Clostridia; order Oscillospirales; family Ruminococcaceae; genus WRAV01. The sequence goes on from JAJDGX010000222.1 coordinate 2,560, forward strand.
CAAAGCCCTCGTTGTCTCCGCGAATTACAACAAAATGAAGATGGATAGAACAAAGTGGTATCGCATCAACTATGAGGAGCTTAACAAGATTTCCCCATTGGGCCAAAATGGCACTATGGAAAGTGACAATATGGCCCCACCATTACCAGAGACTAAACAGAGACTATTAAAAAGTATAAAAGTGAGTAAGGCGCAAACCCCTACCGGGGATTCACGCCGCACACTTTCGGCGAACGAAGAAAAAAACAATTCTGAGCACGGCGATACTTACATATCCCCCTCTGCCCCAAGCGTGGAAAGCGTATATTCCCGGGCCATTAGGGAGCACGGAGCGGATGACGCAGAATGGGGGTTAAGGATGATTGGCTATTATGTAGATGATTATTACCCTCGTGTTACAGGGAAGCACCATCCACAATTAAATCAGCATCAGCGGATGGGGTTTGCCCGGAAGTTTCTTGATTTTGTCAACGAAATGGATATTAGCGATAATGAGCCTGACCAGCTATTACTAGACATCGTGAACGACCCCAAAATCCCTGACCCCACTATTTTTATAGCCACAGACCCCAAAGTCTTGGGTGCTCATGCTCTAAAACTTAATCACGTACCGTTTGAGTGCCTTGCCGATACACGATATTGTCCAGTAGAGGGACACTATTTGGGAATGTAGGCCCTTATTGTCAAT
>JAJDGX010000223.1 GCA_030265885.1 Ruminococcaceae bacterium OttesenSCG-928-L11
GGGTGCTTTGTGCCTGTGCCGCCGGGAGAGCTGTGCTATAGGTGGGGCTTTGGGGCGTCTGCCGGCGATGGCTTTGCTGGAATTTGCCGCACGACCTGCGGTGTGCGGGGGGCTTTTGGGGGAGATGAGTGATTTTCCCTGTTTTGGGGAGAAAAATCTGGTTGGAGGGGGATGTTTGGATGGAAGGGTCTGGGCGGAAGGTGCATTCCATTGATAGGGCGTGGGAAATCCTGTTTGAACGCCACAGCATTCTGTCCCGGGTCGAGGCGGACGGGATGTTTGCCATTACCTCGGCGGAGATAAACACTGTCAAGGAAGCCCGACTCATGGCTAAATTTGACCAATCCTCTCAGCTGCCGGCCATTTTTCAGGCCAACAAGCTGTCCATCCTCCCCGTAACCCGGGGAGAGTACCGCATCGGGCATTTTCGCACCCACCAGCCCATCCGGTACCCGGCCATTCGCCCCACGCCCATCCCTGACCCGGGGCTGGAAACCCTGGATGCTGCCAACCTTTACAGCGAGGCCGCTGCCCTGCTCTTTGCCCACAACAGCGGCATCATCCGGGATATGCTGGGTGCGTCCCAAGTGGCCTACACCGTCAATGGCCGCATGTCATCCGGGGAATTTTCCTGCAGGATTCAGGACTCCCTGTCCCCGGAGCGGCTCCACTCGCTGCACATCAAAAATGCACAGGTGGAAATCGATGCCGGCTACGAGACTGCCGACGCCTTTTGCATCTGTGAAGCCAAAAACATGGCCGCCCAGGAGTTGTTGATTCGCCAGCTGTATTACCCCTGGCGATTGTGGACGGGTAAGCTGGCAAAGCCGGTAATCCCGGTTTTTCTGGTCTACTCCAACGATGTGTTTCACCTGTTCCGCTATGGCTTTGAGGATGAGACCCTCTACAATTCCATCCGTCTGCTGGAGCATCGGGCCTATACCTTCGCCCAGGATGCCATTTCCCTTTCCGACATTGCCGAGGCTTGGAAATCTGCCCAGCTGCGGCCGGAACCGGCTCACCCCTTTCCCCAGGCCAATTCCTTCGAGCGGGTGGTGGATCTGCTCTCCATCCTGATGGAAGCGCCCTTAAGCCGCAATGAGGTCACTCTGCAATATGAATTTGACCCCCGCCAAACCGATTATTACATCTCTGCCTGCGAATATTTGGGGCTGGTGACACGGCAAACCTCCCCTACCGGCGAGCGGGTGTATGCCTTGACACCCGATGCCGTGGCCATTCTCTCCCAAGGCCACCGGGAGAAATATCTGGCTCTCATTCGCCGTATGCTGGAATATCCGGTGTTTCACGATTGCTTTGGCCTGCTGCTGCGCACCGACCACCCACCGGACATCGGCGCCATCCGCCAAAGCATGGAGGCCCACGGCCTTGCCATCGGCGAGGGCACCATGAACCGCCGGGCCTCTACCGTTCGCAACTGGTTCAACTGGATTCTCAACACCGTGCGCTCCGACGAGCAAATGCGGCTGTTTTAGGGTATAAAGAAAACGTAGGATTGCAATATCCTGCGTTTTTGGGCATAAAACCAAGGACAGCTAGCCCGTACCAGCATCGAAGGGGCGGGCTGGATACGAAACACCATACACAAATTGCGGGATTTTTAAGGGGTTATGTCGCCCATTCGGGCGACTTGCCCCTATAATGGGGTTTGGGGTGCAGCTGCGAAAGCAGCTGCTAACCCCCATTTCAAATCCGTTGCTTTTCCCTACAAGCAAAAACGGCAGGATCCGAAGATCCTGCCGTTTGTTTTTGGCTTTAGATGGGGAGTTACAGGGAGTCTACGATTTTGTTGGCCCAATCCACAGTGGCTTTGACCTGCTCGTCGGTCACTTTGGGCTTGCTGAACAGACCGCCCTTTACATCCACATGATGCACGCCGACTACCTTGATGCCACGGCCTGTCGCATAGTCCTTCAGCTCATTGACATACTTGTCATGGCCGCCGACAATGTAGAAGGCGATGTTTTTGGTGCGGCTGTCGTTGAGATCCTTTACAAAGGCATCGACGCTCTTATCCGGTGCGGAGCCCTTGGCCTCTACGCCGATGAACAGGAGTTTTTCATTCTCGCAGGGGTATGCGGGGGGGATTTTGTCGGAGTTGCATTTTTGCTCGCGGGCAATGGCATTGGCAATTAACTCGGCATTGCCCTTGGGGGAGAAGTGCAGAACGCGCATTTTAAATTTCATGATTGCTGATAGCCTCCATCTATGTAATATTTTTATCCAAAATAATGGGACAATAGTATTATTATAATACACAGGTTTGCCAAACGCAAGCAATTTCATGCATTTGAAGCCACTTGGAGGGAGTTGGCAGATTTTGTGGGAGATGGGTTTCGCAGTAGTCTGTCCAAATGAATGAACGGCGCGGTTTTTCCACCTGCAATTGGTTCACTATGAAACTGTTCTCAATATACCACAGGAATGTGATGCCTTTGTGATGGAATATGGGAAAAATAACGGGATTTTTACCGGGAAGTTTTACTTTTCGTCAGATAACCGACAACTTATCGTAACATGGGGCCGGTACAATAAGACCATCAAAGGCGGATACGCCCGAAAGGAGGAACCATATTAGAAGAGATTGCAATTGAGTTACACCATGCGCTTTGGAAATCCAAGCGTTCTCACACCTCAAAATCAAATACAAATACTTTTCTCAATGACCCTTATGGCTCCGCCCTTTTCTGGCGGGGCCTCCATTTTTGTCTGGAGAAGCTACTATTTCCCGCTCCGGGAGCCGCTTCGCCCCTTTGTCATAGAAAAGCTATGTGCCTCTCGGATCCACGCCATCAGTGCATCGTCCACGTCCTCCGGCTGAGCGATCACCACGTGGTGAGTCCAGCGATTGGGGTATGGCTCCACCGCCACGGCAATCCGGGGATGGTCGACGCGGTGCTCCAGCCCAAAGGACGCCAGGATGCAGATTTTCGGCCAGCCCTTTGCCCGTCGAACCGGCAGCGAGGCCATGGCAAATATCTTCCCACAGGAAAAGCTGATCTGTGTTTTTGACACCTTGCGCTCCACCGGCGAAAGCTGTGTCAAAATCGCCTGCTCCAGCGCCTTGTACAGGGGGTATGCCTCCTGATTTGCCTCAAAATACCGCAGAATATCCAGTTCCAGCGCGTCATCCATATCCAACCACCCCTCTCTCCATTTTCACAGACGGCTCCCCTCCCCTTTTGAAAATAAGTTTCCGATCAAACGCTTTTCAAAGGGTTT
>JAJDGX010000224.1 GCA_030265885.1 Ruminococcaceae bacterium OttesenSCG-928-L11
GGATCCCGATTCCTTCCACTCCCTGCTCAAGGGGCGCACAATCGGTCAGGCCCGGGCTGTCGGAGGGCAAATTGAGATCGACGCAGGCGAAATGTGCCTGTTGTTCAACGACGGAACCAATCTGCGCTTTCACGATGTGGGGGACAAGCAGCCGGAAAAGCACCAGCTGTTCGTTGCCTTCGACGACGGGACAAGCCTTTCCTGCTCGGTGCAAATGTACGGAGGCATTGCCCTGTATCCGGCGGGCACCTACGACAACGGATACCATCTGGTGGCTAAGGAGAAGCTCTCTCCCCTGACGGATGCGTTCGATTTTACGTATTTTATGGGGATTGCATCCGCCGCCAAGCCCAAACTCAGCGTCAAGGGGCTGCTGGCCACGGAGCAGCGGATTCCCGGGCTTGGCAACGGCTGCTTGCAGGACATTCTGTTCCGCGCCCGGTTGAATCCCCGCACGCCCATTTCCCGCATTGACGACGACGGGTGGGATGTGCTGTTCCGCAGCGTAACAGATACCCTGCATGCCATGACCGAGCAGGGCGGGCGCAACACGGAAAAGGATTTGCTTGGCAGGCCGGGTGGGTACCAGTCTGTTTTGTCCAGCAAGACTTATGGGTATGGCTGCCCTGTTTGCGGCAGCTCCATCCTGCGGAAGGCGTATATGGGCGGCAATGTCTATTTCTGCCCGGTGTGCCAGCCGATCCCTGAATAGTAAATAATGACATTTGTGAAAAAAACCGCTGCCACATAAGCTGACAGCGGGATTTTTTCGTGCTCCGGCAATATTCACCTATCCTTCATAAAAATACTACTTGTATCATGGCCGCGAATGTGTTAAAATACTAACAGAAAGGATGATGCGAATTGTTTGCGGTTCACAATTATAAGCTGAATAAAATTGTGCAGATGTATCAGTCGGGCAAAATTGATACGGAAACCATGAACTCGATGGTGAAGGATGTCCTTGAGAACGCCGAGCAAATGCCACATTACAACATCGCGGTCGATAAAGGAAAATACGACGATTCCATTTGGGATTAGGGGGGAATCGTCGGTACATAGCTTTGAGATGTCTACCATTTATGGGTAGGCTTTTTTATTGCCCAAAATCGGGAAGAGACCGTCTCCCCCATCGCGATTTTGCTACAGCTGCCCTGCCTTTTCCCGCTTTTTCATCATCCTGTAATAGACAACCGCACATACTGTGCCCAGCAAATAGGCACATCCCGCAAACACAAAGATAACCCGAGGCCATGCCAGATATAAAAATCCGACTGTAAGGGGGCCGATGATTCCTCCCAGAGACTTCATCGCATTGTAGAAGCCCATGACAAGGTTGCGGTGCTCGCCCTGGGCGCGGTCGGCAATGAGGCCCTGGAGCAACGGCAGCGACACTGCGTTGGAGGCAAAGTACAACAGATTGCCCACGGCAAACAGTCCAAACGAATGCAGCCACAGCCCCGAAAGCAGGGCGGCTGTGCAGACGGCGTACAGCACCGCCAGCGATCGCCGGGTATCGGTGCGCCGCAGCAGCCACAGGCACAGGGTGGAATTGGCGATGAGGCTGGTTATTCCAATGGCACCCTTGAGCAGGCCGTTGTAGGCCGATGAGAACCCGAACTGATCCTTGATGTAGTAGTTGACGCCCTGCTCGTAGGAGGTGAAGCCCAAGTTTTGCAGGGCGGTAATGGCAAACAGCACCGCCAGCAGCACTGTCATAAATTTGCGGCTGGAAAGAAAGGCGCTGAAGGGGTTGACCTCCTTGAAAAACACCTTACCGGATAGAGCGCCCCGCTCCTGTGTCGCGTCGTTCTCGCCTACCAGGAAAAAGAGAACCCCGGCGGTGGAAAGGGCCACAACCTGCGCCATAAATGCGGTATTGACCGAGATTTCGCCCAGCAGGCCGCCTATCATAAAGCCGAAGGCGGAGCAGACCGCCTGCAGGGTGGCCTGCACGGTAAGCGCCTGTCCCCGGTTATCCTCGGTGGAGGTGTTGACAATATAGGTCAGCATACTGACCATGCAGCCGCCGCAGAAGATGCCCGCCACAAACCGGGCAATCCCCACATGGAGCTCTGTCCGCGCCATCATAAATAGGAACTGGCCCAGCGCGTAGCCCAAATTGCAGATCAAAAGGGATACCCGGCTGGAAATGTAGCCGTTGATTTTGCCCCAAAAGGGGGAAAACAGGAAATTGGCCGTCATCATACAGGACAGCGCCACCCCGAACATGTAATCGCCCAGGCCCAAATCCTTGATGACGGTGGGTGTAATGGGGTGGGCAAAGTTGGCGGCCAGACTCCACATGGCGTTTACCGCCAGAAACCATTTTGTTTTTCGGTTCAGCTGCATGCTACCCTCACGATTTTCCGGGCGTTTCGCCCTTGCGTATGTTTTCTGTCGAATGAAGCCTTCCGCCATAGCGGCGGAATATGGGCATCAGCGCCTTGTGGCACAGGGGATAGAATATCGCATTCCCCACCGCGTGGAGTGTATCGAAGGACAGCCCCGCCAGGTAATATGTAAAAAAGTAGACATGGCCAAACATCAGCTTATCCAGCGAGACAAGGAAGCCGTACAGGTAGCCGCTTACAAATGCCCACAGGGTGGTCAGCAGCAGCCTGTGGTGCGGCACAAAGCGGTTGATGAGCCATGTCATCAGCACAATCACCGCCCACGCCAGCAGCTGGAGCGGCACCCATGGGCCAAAGCCCAGCAGCACGCTGGAAACCAGCACCGTCGTCACAGCCAGTTCCAGGCCAAAGGACAGGCCGAAGGCTATTGTGGACACGATCAATATGGAGGTGACCGGCTTGACATTGGGCAGAAACTGCAAAAACACCCTGGACGCAGTGTTCAGGGCGGTTAAAACTCCTATCAGGGCGATGCGGTTTGTCAGCTTCATCTTCATTGTGGGGGCCTCCTGGCAAGTGCGGCGAATCGGCACTCACAGTACAAAAGTATAGCACAATCCGACCGGTTGCACAAGGATTCCCGCAGTGAGTGCGGTATGCGAGAGCACTCTTGATGCTCCGGCAAATCAGTGCCCCCGGTCATCGTTCTGACCGGGGGCTGTATGGGGATGGATGATTCGTGGCGTGGCCGTTGCTATCGCGCCATCTGCTCCAAAGCAAACAGAAGCGATAAATACTCGCGTCGATAGCCCTTGGTGTCCCGCCCCAGATTGTCCTCTGCCAGCGCGATGAGTGCCGACACCTCTCCCCTGTAGACACGGCCGCCT
>JAJDGX010000225.1 GCA_030265885.1 Ruminococcaceae bacterium OttesenSCG-928-L11
TTTTTTGGGATGCGAAGCTGCAAACTCCAAACCAATAAACTTCAATTGCGGGATTTCTAAGGGGTTATGTCGCCCATTCGGGCGACTTTCCCCTATAGGCGGGGTTTGGGGCAGCGCCCCATTTCAAATCCGTTGCTTCTGCCGCCCAATCCATGCAAAGGCCCACCCACCAAGGCTATCGGCGGCGGGAATTGCGCCATTCCCTGGGTGGAACGCCGATCTGATTTTTGAAGGTGCGCGAGAAGTTCAGCTGGTTGGGATACCCCACCATGGCGCTGATTTCCCCGATGGGCATGGTGGTGATCTCCAGCAGCTCGCAGGCCTTTTTCATGCGATATTTCAGCAGAAACTCCTGGGGACTGGCGTTCAGCACGCTGCGGAATATCTTGCCCAGATAGCTGCGGTTGATGCTGCAATAGGCGGCGATGTCCTCCACGGAAATATCCTCCGCATAGTGCTGCTCGATGTAATTGAGGGATTCCCGCACATAGAAATCCCGCATGCGCCCGCCGGTGGCCTCCTTCCGGGCGGAGGAGGAATGAATGAGCCCGCTGAGGAAAAGATAGAGATGGCCAATCAACTCCAGGGGCGGGCTTTGGGGATGCTCGGTAAGCCACAGCAATTCCCGGCTCATTTTTTCCCGCTCCTCGTCATCCCGGCCCATGTAAACCGGGTAATTGAAGGTCAGGCCGGAGTGGAGCATCAACTCCCGGGCGTGGAGGCCGTCAAACTCCACCCATGTGTACACCCACGGATCCTCTTCGTCCGCGATGTAATAATTCTGCTGTTTGGGCCAAAAAAGGAAGCCCTGTCCCGCCTGCAGGTGGTAGGTGTTCACATTGCCCTTTTCGTCCTTGGAGCGCAGCTGCCCCTTGCCGGACTGGATATAGTGGAACAGAAAATGATTCCACACAGCGGGGCCATTGGCGTGGAGTGGATCGCATTTTTCATATCCAAATTGATACAGTGTCAGATCCACATAATTTTCGTTGGCGAAGATGGAACGCACCTTGTTTGCCACAGGAAGTCCTCCTTTCCGGGGATGCATCGTCTGCTGTTATTATATATCAAAATGGCTCCTGATGGCAAGCATGACGGCGAAATGAGCCGTTTTGATATAAATCGGCGGTCTCCCACTATTTACATTCCGCTGTCTGTCGGTATAATTAAGTCTGGGAAAGATAGACTCATCCAATCCAATTCTGGGAAAAGGGGTAAGAGATATGGCTATTTTAGTAACCGGAGGCGCCGGCTACATCGGCAGCCACACCTGTGTGGAGCTTCTCAACGCGGGGAAAGAGGTTGTCCTGCTGGACAATTTCTGCAATTCCAAGCCTGAGGCGCTGGAGAAAATTCGCTCCATCACCGGCAAGGACTTTACCTTTTACGCCGTCGATTTGCTCCACGAGGCCGGCATCCGCCAGCTGTTCGCAGAGCAATCCATCGAGGCTGTCATCCATTTTGCCGGGCTGAAGGCCGTGGGAGAATCGGTGGAAAAACCGATGGAATACTACCACAACAACCTGACCGGAACCCTTCTTCTGTGCCGTGTGATGGCAGAGGCAGGCTGCAAGAAAATGGTGTTCTCCTCCTCCGCCACTGTATATGGCCCCGACAATATCTCCCCCTTAACCGAGGATTTGCCCACCTCCGCCACCAATCCCTACGGCATGACCAAGCTGGTGATTGAGCGGATTCTCACCGATATTGCGGCGGCCGACCCCGCGTGGAGCATTGCGCTGCTGCGGTACTTCAACCCCATCGGTGCCCACAAATCCGGGCTCATTGGCGACGACCCCGCCGGCATCCCCAACAACCTTGTCCCCTATGTGGCACAGGTTGCGGCGGGCAAGCTGGCCAAGCTGACGGTTCACGGCAACGATTTCGACACCCACGACGGCACCGGTGTCCGGGATTACCTCCATGTGGTGGATCTGGCTCTGGGCCATCTGAAGGCTCTGGATTATGTGCAGGCCCACACCGGCGCCGAGGCCTTTAATCTGGGTGCGGGCAAGGGGTACAGTGTGCTGGATATCGTAGCCGCCTTTGAGAAGGCCAGCGGTCGCAGTGTTCCCTATGAGGTTGGCCCCCGCCGGGCCGGCGACATTGCTACCTGCTACGCCGATCCCACCAAGGCAGCGGAAAAGCTGGGCTGGAAAGTGGAGCGGGATCTGAACGAGATGTGTGCCGACATGTGGAACTTCGCCAAGGAAACCTATCTCAATCAATAGCTGCAATCGAGGCGCTTCGGCCCATTGACAGCGCGAAAGGATGGACAAAACATGGCAGAACTGCGATACAATCCCCTCACCAATGACTGGGTGATGGTGGCATCCCACCGGCAGGCCCGGCCGCAAATGCCGAAAAACTGGTGCCCCTTCTGCCCCGGCAGCGGCAAGGTGCCGGATGAAGGCTTTGATGTGCTGCGGTATCCCAACGATTTCCCCGCCCTTTCCCCCACTCCGCCCACCCCGGACGACGTGGCCACCGATCTCTTTCAGGTAAAGCCGGCCTATGGCAAGTGCGAGGTGCTGCTCTATTCGGATCAGCATACCGTCACTGTAGGCGAGTTGTCCGACGATCACGTGCACAAGCTGTCCCGGCTGTGGCTGGAGTGCTATCGGGATTTGTCCGCCGACCCCAACATCCAGTATGTGTATATCTTTGAGAATCGGGGCGATGTGGTCGGTGTTACCATGCCCCATCCCCACGGGCAGGTGTACGGCTACAGCTTTATCCCCAAAAAGGTAGCCGATGAGCTGGATAACAGCTCTCGCTATCACAAGGAAAAGGGGCGCTGCCTGTTCTGTGATATCCTGAAGGAGGAGAAATCCTTCCAGCAGCGGATTTTGTTTGAAAACAAGCACTTCACTGTCTTTGTGCCCTTCTTTTCCCCCATCACCTATGGCATCCATGTCCAGGCCAACCGCCATGTGCCCGACCTCGCTGCCATGACCGAGGAGGAACTGGATGCGCTGGGTGAGACCATCCGCGACTGTGCCGGAATGTACGATGCCCTGTTTGGCACCACTTTCCCCTATATGATGTGTATGTACAACGCCCCCAATCTCAAGGGCTATGAGGAATCCTGGCATTTCCATGTGAAGTTTTTCCCGCCTATGCGCTCCGCCACCGTGCAGCAGTTCTTTGCTTCCTCAGAGACCGGTGCGGGTGCCTGGTGCAACCCCAACCGCCCCGAGGAAAAAGCCGAGGAATTGCGGGCGGCGTAT
>JAJDGX010000226.1 GCA_030265885.1 Ruminococcaceae bacterium OttesenSCG-928-L11
CCAGGATAATGGTAGCCGCCACGGCGTCGACGACTTCCTTGCGCTTTTTGCCCCGGGTATCGGTTTCGTTGAGGTAGTTGTGGGCGGTAACGGTAGTGCCCCGCTCATCCCACAGCACCACCGGTACCGATACCAGCGCCCGCAGCTTTTCGGCGAAATCCTCGCATTTGCGGGCCCGCTCGCCGACGGAGTTGTTCAGGTGCTTGGGGTAGCCCACCACTACTTCCTTGGCCTCGTATTCCTCCACGGCGGCGGCTACTTTTTTCACCACGCTGTCAAAGTGGCGGTCGTGGATGACGCCGATGGGGGACGCCAGGGTCTCGGTGCGGTCACAACAGGCAAGCCCGGTGCGGGCGTCGCCAAAATCAACTGCCAATATTTTCAATGGATGCAGTCCTTTCTATTCGTCAGTTTATGGTGTGGAGCATTTGCAATCTATGGCAAAATACAGTATACTATGGGGGCCTTTTCCTTCCTTTGTAGAAAAAAGGCGGTCAGTCGCAACCTCCTGACCGGTATCAATTCGCTGGAATTGATGTCAAACAAAAATACGAATGAAAGGGAATACCATCCATGAAGCTTTCCACCCGCAATCTCGTTGTCTGTGCCATGATAGCTGCCCTGTACACCGCCATCTGCATGGCGCTGATGCCACTCAGCTACGGCATGGTGCAAATCCGCGCCGCCGAGGCACTGACCCTGCTGCCCGTATTCTCCCCCGTGGCCATTTGGGGCGTTACCCTGGGCTGCGCCGTATCCAATCTGGTCGGCTTATTCACCGGGGCAAATCCCCTGATTCTCGATGCCGTTTTCGGCACACTGGCTACCTTGATAGCGGCTGTCCTCAGCTACCTTGCCCGCAATGTGCGGGTAAAGGGCATCCCCGTGCTGTCAGCCGTGCCCCCTGTGATAGTCAACGCCCTCATCATCGGGCTGGAAATTACATACCTGGAGGCCGGCGGCTTCCATCCCCAGATGTTCCTGCTCAACGCCCTCTATGTGGGCGCCGGACAGGCTGTATCCTGCTTCGGTCTGGGCTTGCCCCTTGTCTATCTCCTGCAAAAGACCGGCGTGGCCAACAAGTGCTTTGCCGGCCTCGTATTCTGATCCGCTCACTGGTCTTTTTGGCTTCTGTTCCACCCATAATCAGGTTGCAGCTGTGGGTCGTGGAGTTTCCGCGACCCACGGTTTTTTATCCCCAATCCCCATACGCCTTTGATTAAAGTTTTGCTCCAGCTTTTTCAAAAGGTGGCGGGTTTGGGCAGCGCCCAAGGTCTTGCCTTGTCCTATTTATGGTACGGCATGCCTCCCAGAATGGAAAAGGCCCTGTAGATCTGTTCCAGCAGCATTACCCGGGCCAGCTGGTGGGGGAATGTCATCTCCGACATGGAAAGCCGCCGGTTGGCCCGGGCCTTCACCTCGTCCGACAGGCCGTGGGAGCCGCCGATGACAAACACCATATGGGAGGTCTCTCCCTGCACGACGCCGATGGCCTCCGCCAGCTGCCGGGAGGTCTGCTGTTTCCCCTCAATGCAGAGGGCCTGCACATGGGCCCGGGCGGGGATTTTGGCCAGAATGGCCTTGCCCTCCGCCTCCAGCCCCTTGCGAATTTCGGCCTCCGAGGGCTTGCCGGGCAGCCTTGCTTCGTCGATTTCCACCACCGACAGCTTGCAGAAGGCACCCAGCCGCTTTTCGTATTCCGCCGCGGCCATTGTCCAGTGCTTTTCGCCCAGCTTGCCGACTGCCAGCACAGTTACCGTCATCAAAAGGCCATTACCTCCCCGGGGCCCTGGGCGGGGGCAACATGGAGGATATAATCCAGCCGTTCCCGCATGGATTGCTCCGCCAGCTTTTGGCTGCTGGTTTGGTAGGCAATCTCCGGCAGGTTGTTTTGCTCGCTGAGATGGCCCAGCACAAAATAGGTGCTGCCGCTCCGAATGAGTCGGCTGATGGTCTCGGAGCAGTCGTCGTTGGACAAATGGCCCGTAGAGCTGCGAATCCGCCGTTTGAGGGGATAGGGGTATGGGCCAAATTCCAGCATGCGCTGGTCGTAGTTGGATTCCAGTAAAATCAAGTCACAGCCGGTCAGGTGGTGTTCCACCGTGCCGCTGATGTGGCCCAGGTCGGTGGCGACGCCAATGACTCGCTCATCCGGCATGGAAAAGCGAAAGCCCAGGCTGTGCACCGCGTCGTGGGGGGTATCAAAGGCGGTCACCTCAATATCCCCTATGGTGAAGGTGCCTGCGCAATCCACCAGGGTGCGTCCCGAAGGGATTTTCCCGGACGCGCATAAATATTCCAATGTCTCCCGGGAGGCGTACACCGGAATATCCAGCCGCTTCAGCAAAACCTCCAGCCCCATGATGTGGTCGCTGTGCTCATGGGTAATCAGAATGCCCTGCAAATCCTCCATAGGCAGATTTCGCGCCTGCATGGCGTTGCAGAGCCGCTTGTAGCTGACACCGGCGTCTACCAGCAGCGCCGTGCTTCCCCCCGATATGTAAATGCTGTTTCCCTTGCTGGAACTGAACAGCGGACATAATCTCGACACCCGTACCGCGCCCTCTTTCTTTGCGAATCAATAATAGCGGGACATACCGGAGCCGTGGGTCTCATCCGGCCTGCACACAAACCCGAACCGGGTGTAAAACTCCTCCTTGCCCTTGATGGACATGAGGCTGGCGATGGCCCCGGGAACGGCGTTAGCGTCCACATAGGCCATGATTTCCTCCATGATGGCTCTGCCCACGCCCTCGCTTTGCCGGTCGGGCCGCACCATCACATTGCCGATATAAAAGCTGAACACGCCGTCACCCAGCACCCGGCCCATACCGATGAGCTCGTCCCCATCCATGGCACACACGCAAAAGGGTGTGGCGTCCAGGCTTTTCTGGGCTACCTCCTCGGAGAAGGACGCCCAGCCTACACTGGCCCGCAGAGACATCCATTGATCCACCGAGGGCTTGCCGATTTGAACTGTATATGTTGCTTCCTGCTTCATGCGATTGTAAACCCACACCTTCATCTCGGATACGCAATGCATGTAATACAAATGCATAGACACAGCATATTATACCATTCCCCACCCCAAAAACCAACCCTTGTTTGCCAGAGAACGGAATAAAACTGCGGACATGCCAAACAGGGGGAAACGACCGGCCCCCAAACCCAACGAGTGGAATCTCCGGCTTTACTCGAGTTGTTTTACAAAC
>JAJDGX010000227.1 GCA_030265885.1 Ruminococcaceae bacterium OttesenSCG-928-L11
ATGACGACCGGCTTGGCTGGTGCGTTCATCCACGCCCCGTGTCCTTTTACCGGCGCCCTTTATCCCATCCGCTCGCTAATTATCCGGGTAAAGCCGGATAAACCGCTCGCTGGCCTTCTTGCCCAGCCATACCACAGCCCCCGCACCCTGCCGGCGCCAATGGCTGCGTCCCTTCGGGCCGCACGAGCCGTTTACACGTCTCTTGGGTCGGCTCCCGCCGCCCCCGCCATTGGCGCCGGCTACAATCCGCGGAGCGGGATGTGTCCAGCTTCAAGCTGGTTGATTTTGGGGGTTTTATTTGGTAGACTGGTAAAAAAGATGGGGGTGCAGGGTGAGAAATATGGCGAATGCGGCGAATGGATTGACTGGGAAAAAGCGATGGATATACCTGCTGGTCGGCACGGTAATGATGATCATACTGGGACTGGTGTATGCATGGTCGGTGTTTGTGGCACCGCTGGAGGCGGAGTTCGGCTGGGACAGGGTGCAAACCTCCCTGACCTTCACCATCTGCATGTGCTGCTTTACAGTGGGCCTTTTTGTGGGGGGAATCCTGTCCAAGCGGCTGTCTAAGCGCATCGTAGTGGTAATATCGGCAGTGTTTTTGCTGGCGGGCTTTGGCCTGTGCTCCCGCATCTCCACCCTGACGGGACTGTATATCACCTACGGCGTTTTGGTGGGCTTTGGCGTCGGTGTTGCCAACAACGCTCTGGTATCCACGATTGTCAGCTGGTTCCCGGATAAAACCGGACTGGCATCCGGCATATTGATGATGGGCTTTGGCCTGGGTGGCTTCATTCTCAGCCCACTGGCAGTGCGGTTGATGGCCACCATTGGCTGGCGCACCACCTTCCTGGGCTTTGGCGTGGTGTTTGCGGCGCTGATAGCCGCCGGTGCGGCGGTAGTGGTAATGCCGCCAAAGCAGGAGCGCACTCCCGCCAAAGCCACGTCGCCGGACACATCGGCACAGGATGTCGATGCGCGGGGAATGCTGGTCAGCAAGCCGCTTTGGCTGTTTCTGGGGTGGTTTGTGCTGCTGATGGCCGGGGGCATGCTGGTGATCGGCCAGGCATCGCCCTACGCCCAATCCATCGGCGCAACGGAAGGCTTCGCCGCTGTTGCGGTGGGCATTCTCTCGCTGAGCAACGGCGCGGGACGGATTGTAACCGGCATCGTGTTTGACAAATGGGGCTTTGACCGCAGCATGCGAATGACCATGCTGTATCTGGCCGCAGGGGCCGCCCTGCTGATTGCATCGGCGATGACAGGCAGCCTGGCGCTGATGGCAGTGGGGTTTGTCTTTACCGGCCTTGCCTATGGCGGCGGGCCCTCCACCTGTTCGGCGTTTACCATGCGGATGTACGGCCCCACTCACTTTGCCATGAACTACGCAGTAGCCAGCATTGGAATGGTTCCGGCGGCATTGGTTGGGCCTATGCTGGCCGGTGCACTGTATCAGTCCAGCGGCGGATATTTGACGTCCTTTGTGGCCATGCTGCTGTTTAGTGTGCCTGCAATGGGATTTGCCATATGGCTGTCCCGCACCACCAAATCCGCCGCCTAGCAAGTGGCGCGGCGGATGCCTTTGGCGTATACTGGATGGTATTATTGTATCAATCGAAACAACTGGAAAGGGTGTATGAAATGGGATTTCTGGAGATTCAAGCCTCGGAGGTAACCGGGAACTTTTTTGACAAAATTGGCCGCCAATGGATGCTGGTTGGCACCAAACACAAGGACAGCGCCAATCTGATGACCGCCAGCTGGGGTGGCGCGGGCATATTATGGAACAAACCGGCAGCTTTCATATTCATACGCAAATCCCGGCTGACCCACGATATACTGGAGCAGGAGACCGGTTTTTCCCTTACCTTTTATGGCGACGGGTACCGCAGCGAACTGGGCATCTGCGGCAGCAAATCCGGCCGGGATATGGACAAAGCCGATGCCTGCGGCTTCACCGTGGCCTTTGATGGGGATATCCCCTACACCGAGGAGGCGGAGCTGGTGCTGATTTGCCGGAAAAAGGGCATGGCCCCCATCGGCCCCGACGCCATACTGGATCCCTCCATCGTCGATGGCTTTTACAGCGACAACGATTTCCACGACCTGTATATTGGTGAAATCACAAAGGTATTGATCCGAGAATAAAAAAATTGTCATAAGACAGCGAGAGTTTATTGCGATTTCTGTCAGTTTGTGATACCATATAACTGTCATATGGGAAGGGCAGGATTCATCGATTCGCGCCAATCGTGCCCACTCCGCCGGCACCCTTGCAAGCGAAGCCAAACGGCCGGGCGCCGCGCTTGCTGGACATGCATTCTAAGCCCGGTCGAGAATGGGGTTTGCTATGAAAAGGATTTGTGCTCTGCTCATTGCTCTGGTGTGCATTTTCACACTGACTGCGTCGGCGTACGCCGCCAATCCGGACCCGTACACGCTGTATTCCTCGGCTGTGGAAAAGATGGGGAAGGTGACCTCCTTTCAGGTGGATAACCTGATTAAGATGAAATTTTCCTATGGGTCAACCAGCTCCAGCACAATGTCCATGACGATGGAGGTAAAGTACACCACCAAGCTGCGCATCACCGACGACGGCAAGCTGGAAATGTCCATGGTCATGAAGGACAACGAGTTGGGTATGGATATGGAAGCCTATTACAAAAACGGCTACTATTACATGAGCTCGGGAAACCGGAAAGTCCGCTACAAAATGTCGGAGGCCGTCGCGCTGTCCCAAAGCGGTGCCACAGGCTTTGGCGCGATGAAAGCCTGGTTTGAGGATGCCGCCATCGAACAGCTTGACACCGGCAAGCGCATTAAATACGCCATCCCCAGCAAACAAATCGACTCCATTATGGATACCGCCATGGGCGCATTGACCTCCGATGGCACCGGCGGAAATTCCTATCGGTTCAGCAAGGTGAACTGCTACACCACAGTTGCCGACAACGGCTACATCCGCTCCCACCAGATGAGTTTTACCATGGCGGATAAGAACGACACCTCCACAAAAGTCGGCTACACCTTCTTTAAGCAATATTCCCGACTGAACAATGTCAGCTCGATTTCCTTCCCAACGGATTTGAGCACATACAAAACCATAGCAGCATAAGAAAAAGCGGGGATGATTCCCCGCTTTTTTTGCGCCTTGTGTGAAAAGAACAAGCTCCCCT
>JAJDGX010000228.1 GCA_030265885.1 Ruminococcaceae bacterium OttesenSCG-928-L11
AAGGCTTCCGGTTTGTTGTAGATTGGAAGATGCCGGCAATGGCGCGACGACGGAGTCGGAGCCATTTTGCGGGGCAAAATGTGCGTTCGCAAGAACGCGGCCATTGGCGGCAGGAGGATGGCGGGCTGGGATTGCAGCGGGGCCAGAACCCAGTGAATGGAATCTCCGGCTTTACCCGGAGATGGAATGAACGGATGGAACGGCCTGTTTGCAGGTGGGTGCAAAGCATGCGTTACCGCACCAGCAAAATCGGTCGTCGTCTTGACCGGTTTTGCGGCCCGATTTCGCTCGGAATCCGGTTGGTATACACGAAGTGATTTCGGGATTGTTAAGGGGGTCACACCCCCTTAAATGGGGTTTGGGGCAAAGCCCCAATTCAAATGCGCCGCAGGCTCCACCAACAAAGCACCACAAGTTATTTCGTGACAATCTCCATGGTATCCCGAGCGATGAGGAGCTCCTCGTCGGTGGGGACGACGTAGACCTTCACCTTGGAATCAGCCGTGGAGATATCCTTGAGCACGCCGCGGGTAACGGAGTTGACGGATTCATCGATTTTGATGCCCATGAATTCCAGGCCTTCGCAGGCAACGGTGCGGGTTTCGGGCGTATTCTCGCCGATGCCGCCGGTGAAGATGACATAATCCAGTCCGCCCATAGCGGCGGCGTAGGAGCCGATGTATTTCTTAATCTGATAGCGCTGAATATCCACGGCCAGCTGGGCACGGGCATTGCCCTGCTCGGCGTTGGCAACCAGGTCACGCTGGTCGCTGGTGGTGCCGGAGACACCGAGATAGCCGGACTTCTTGTTGAGGAGGTCGTTGATTTCCTTGGGGCCCAGGTTCTCTTTTTCCTGGATATAGGTGACGATGGAAGGATCCACGGAGCCGGAGCGGGTGCCCATGATGATGCCGTCCAGGGGAGTGAAGCCCATGCTGGTATCGATGGATTTGCCGCCGTCAATGGCAGTGATGGAACTGCCGTTGCCCAGATGGCAGGTAACGATTTTCATCTGGCTGAGAGGCTTGCCCACAGTCTCGGCCAGCTTCATGCTGACAAAGCGATGGCTGGTGCCGTGGAAGCCGTAGCGGCGGATGTGATATTTTTCATACATCTCATAGGGGATGGGGTACATATATGCCTTTTTGGGCATGGTCTGATGGAAGGCGGTGTCAAACACGATAACCTGAGGGACGCTGGCATCGAACAGGGACTGGCAGGCGCGAATCGCAGTGAGGTTGGCGGGGTTGTGGAGGGGGGCCAGGTCGGAGATGGTCTCCAGTTCATCGAGGATTTCATTGGTGACCTTGACAGAGGAACTGAACAGTTCCGCGCCCTGTACGACACGATGGCCGACTGCGCTGATTTCCGCCATATCGGAGATAACGGCGTGATCGCCGGTGGATAGCATTTTTACCACTTCTTTAAAGGCTTCGGCGTGGGTGGGGAAGCTGGTTTCGTGCTGGTCGGTATAATCGGAGGTTTTATGGGTGATAAGGCCGTCGATGCCGATGCGCTCGCAATTGCCTTTGGCGAGGACGCCTTCATTCTCCATGTCGATGAGCTGATATTTCAGCGATGAGCTTCCTGCGTTGATAACGAGTACCTTCATTCCTGCAAATTCCTTTCCGTTATATAAATTACATGATAAAAAGTATACCAATGTTATGGATGTACAAACGGATATAACATGAAAAGCGGCGTCTGGGTGACGCCGTTGTGGCTTGACACGATATTCCATTTCTTATATTATTACAATATTCCGAAAAATTCAAGGGGAAACCGCATTTTTTCGCATGGAATGCCGTAAAAGGAGGAGATTGCATGAGTGCTAATCGCTGCTTTGGTGTGGTGGCGGAGTTCAATCCCTTTCACAATGGACATGCCGAACTGTGCCGACAGGCCAGAGAACAGGGTGCCAGTCATTTGCTGGCGGCAATGAGCGGGAATTTCGTGCAGCGGGGCTCCTTTGCTGTGACGGACAAATGGGTGCGGGCAGATGCGGCTCTTCACGGCGGCATTGATATGGTCATTGAACTGCCTTTGCCCTATGCGTTGTCCTCGGCCAGACAGTTTGCAAGGGGTGCGGTTTCACTGTTAAAAAGCACCGGCTGTGTCGATGGCTTGTGCTTTGGCAGTGAATCGGGAGAAGTCGGATTGCTTCGAGAAGCGGCACAGGCAGTGGATGACCCAAGGGTAATCGCGTTGACACGGGATCTGCAGAGCGCCGGGATCACCTATGCCAAGGCGCGGCAGGCGGCTGTGGAAGAGGTGTGCGGCGAAGAGACAGCCCGGTGTCTGGCAACTCCCAATGATATTCTGGCGGTGGAATACATTCGTCAATGCCGTTTGCTCTCCTGGAATGTGGAATGGATTCCCATCAAGCGGAAAGGGGTCGCTCACGACAGCATTTCCACAGGCGATCGGTTTGCCTCGGCCTCCTACTTGCGGGAACATCACATGGATGAATGGCGGGACTATGTGCCGGCCTCGGCCTTTGCCATTTATCGGGAGGCATCCCGCAACGGACGATTGCCGGCTGCTCCACAGCAAATGGAGACGGCCATCTTGTCTCATCTCCGCCGCCTGCCCATGGAGGCTCTGGAACAGTTGCCTGATATTTCAGAGGGGCTGGAACGTCGGCTGTATAAGGCGATTCGGTGCTCCGGCAGTCTGGCAGAACTGGAATTGCAGGTAAAATCAAAGCGATATACGCTGGCACGGGTTCGCCGGCTGATTTTATGCGCGTTTTTGGGAGTTCGCCGGGAACATGTGGAGGCGGCCCCGCCATATATTCGGATTATCGGGTGCAATCGGAAGGGAACCGAGTTGCTTTCGGAAATGAAAGGTGCTGCTATTCCGGTTCACACCAGTCTGCGGCAACTCTCCCGGCAGTCGGCGATTTGTGCTGCATTGGCGGACTTGGAGGCGATGTCCGGTGATCAGTATGCCCTTTCACAGCCGGATGTATCGCGCTGTGGAAGCGAATTTAGCAGAAGTGCGATTTTTGATAAAGAAGTGTAAAAAAAGATGTTGACAAACAGCAAAATATGCTGTATTATATCTGAGTGCAATGCGTGAGGCTTGCCAGAGACAGGAATGGCTGTTTTGGGGGCTGTGTCACGCAGCAACCGTTAAGAGTTTTTTATAACATCTATA
>JAJDGX010000229.1 GCA_030265885.1 Ruminococcaceae bacterium OttesenSCG-928-L11
AGGGGGCAGAGCCCCTTGCCGCCTTTTGGTTACTTTGGGGCGCACCAAAGTAACTGCCCGCCCCGGCACAAGGGGCAAGATAAACCTTGTTATCCGAATTGCGGTTAGGCATTTTGCCCCTCGGGGCAAGATAATGATTAAGCCAAAAGCGTTTAGCCTTTCCGCCCCCGCCGATACACCTCCACAGCAAAGCGAATCGCCGTATACGTCACCGACTCCGGCAGCGCATCCTTGATGGGCTTCAGGTACGCATCCCCCTGATCCTCGATGGCCTCGAAAATCGCCGCCCGCTGATCCGGGGGAATAAAGGCTTCCAGGTCGACGGGTTTTCCCTCGTGAGCCGCCTTGATGAGGTGATTTTCCACCGAAACCTCGGTCAATCCCCGAATCTCGGCGATCTCCTCGATGGATTTGCCCTGCTCATACAGGGCATAGGTTTCCTGCACGGTGCCACTGGCCCTGCGGCCGCGAGAGTCCCGGGTTTTGCGGCGGGAGCCGGTGAGACTGCCGGGAGACTCCAGGTTGTGCTCATCCATATATTCCCGCACGGCAAAGAGGAACTCCTCGCCGAATTGATCCATTTTCCGGCGGCCCACACCGGAGACCAGCAGCATTTCCTCCGGGGTGCGGGGCAGATGGCGACACATATCGGTGAGGGTAGCATCGGAGAACACCAGATACGGGGGAACACCCTGATCCTCCGCGATGGTGCGGCGCAGCTGCCGCAGCTGCTCGTACAGCCCATGATGCAAAATGGGGGAAGCCTCGGATTTCGCCGTCCGGATTTTTCGGCGCATGGTCAGGGTGTCTCGTTGGCGGACAAAGGCGACAGCCTTGGAGGTAGCGGCTATGTAGGGGAAGGTGGTTCCCTTGGCCTCCAGATATCCCTGCGCCGTCAGGTAGGAGACCAGCTCCTTGATGGCGGCGCCGGAATACTCCCGCATGATGCCGTAGGTGGAAAGCTTGTCGAACTGCAACTCCATTACCTTTTGATTTTGTGAGCCTCGCAGCACCTGAACCACCAGATTGACACCGAAGCGATTCCCCATGCGGATGACGCAGGAGATGATTTTCTGGGCCTCCACCGTGATGTCGGATTCCTCGATGTCGCCGCTGCAGTTCTGGCAGTTGGCGCAGTTATCGGGAATGTCCTCCTGACCGAAATAGCGCAGGACATAGCCCCGCAGGCACCGGTCGGTGTTGCAGTAATCGATCATATCCTGCAGCTTTCGATAATCCGCCGACTTATCCCCGGTCTCGGAGGATTGGTCGATGAGAAACCGGTTGGTCACGATGTCCTGGGCACTGTAGAGAAGGATGCAGTCGGCGGGCTCGCCGTCCCGCCCGGCGCGGCCCGCCTCCTGGTAGTAGTTTTCCAGGGTTTTGGGCATGCCGTAATGGAGAACAAACCGGACGTTGGATTTGTCGATGCCCATGCCAAAGGCATTGGTTGCGACAATGATTTCGGCAGTATCGTTGCGGAAGGCATCCTGATTGTCCCGTCGGGTCTGGTCGGGCAGGCCGGCGTGATAGGGCAGGGCGGCAAAGCCCTTGTCGATGAGCAGATCGGAAAGCCTGTCCACCTGCTTGCGTGTCAGGCAATAGACAATGCCGGAACGGCCCTTGCTTCGGCCAAGATAATCCAGCACCCAGCTATCCCGGTCGCCGGGGCTGTCCACACTATAAAAGAGGTTGGCCCGGTCAAAGCCGGTGGTCAGCAGAAAGGGGGTGCGCAGTCCCAGCAGGGCGAGAATGTCCTGGCGGACGGTCTCGGTGGCGGTGGCAGTAAAGGCTCCGACCACCGGCCGGGTGGGGAATGCCTCGATCATCTCCCGGATGCGGCGGTAGCTGGGGCGGAAATCATGGCCCCACTGGGAGACGCAATGGGCCTCATCCACCGCAATCAGGGAGATGGGGAACCGGGACAGGTACTGCAAAAACCCCTCGGTCTCCAGCCGCTCCGGGGCAATGTACAGCAGCTTGATGCGGTTGTGCTCCAGTGCCTGATAGGTGGCCTCCAGCTCCCGGGGGGATACGGAGGAGTTGATGAGGGCTGCCGGGATGCCCATTTTACACAGGCCGTCCACTTGATCCTTCATCAGAGAAATCAGGGGGGAAATGACAATGCTGACGCCGGGGAGCATCATCGCCGGAATTTGATAGCAAATGGATTTTCCCGCGCCGGTGGGCATGATTCCCAGCACATCCCTGCCGCCGAGAATCCGCTCGATCAGGGCCTCCTGCCCGGTGTGGAACGAGCCGTAGCCAAAATATTCCTGCAGCAGCTCACTGGCTTGCTCCATATGATAAGTTGCCATGCCTGGCCTCCTGAATGGTATTGTATCGCGTGTTGTCCGCCGCAAAAAAAGCGGTGGAGGAGATACGTATTTCCATTATACACGATTTTTGTCCGGGGGTACAAGGATGCATTGACGTAAAAACGTATGTTTGGTATAATGGAGCCACTTTCCGATGGAAAAAAATGTAATGCCAATCTTTGCCGAAATGCGTGCAAAAACCAAGATTGGTGCAGCAAAGGGGAACGCGTATGAAAACAAAACTGGTTTTTTCCAATTATCTCAGTGACATCAACCCGGAGTTTGAGTTTTTGGTGCAGCGGATTCACGACAAAATGGTGGAGTGGGGCTGCCAGGTCAAGCTGCAGGAATCCAAAAGCGGCCATGTCGTGTCTTTTGTCGACGCCAAAACCGACAAAACCGTCGCCAATTTTGTGTCCCGCAAAAAGGGGCCTACGGTGCGCATTTACGCCGATAATTTGGATCAGTACGCAGCCATGCTGCCGGAGCTGCCCAAGGCGATGGTGGCCCAGCTGGAAAAGGCCTCCGCGTGCAGGCGGCTACTGGATCCCACCAAGTGCAACGCCCGCTGTCCCATGGGGTATGTGTATACCCTGAACGGAACCGAGCACAAAAAGTGCCGCTACAACTGCTTTATGTTCCTGATAAACGAGGACACCGCGCCCTCTATTTTGACTCTGCTGGAGCGGGAGATGGCTGGGCGCAGTGCCTGACGTTGTGCAAAAGCAACGGATTTCTAATGGGGCGCTGCCCCAAACCCCAGTCAAGGGGATGATCCCCTTGACAATCCCGCAAATTGTGTTTGTTGGTTTGGATTTTGAGGCACCGCGCCCTAAAAAGA
>JAJDGX010000023.1 GCA_030265885.1 Ruminococcaceae bacterium OttesenSCG-928-L11
CAGCCGTGGGCTTGGTGCCTGTGCCGCCGGGGGCGTTGTGCTGCCAGTGATGTTATGGGGCGCGGGCAATCCGGTTGTGTAGCTGGGAGTATGTTTTTTTGTCTTGAATATGTGGGGGGCTTCGTTTCATATACTGGAACAGGGAATCACAGAATGGACAACACCAATGGACAAACCGGCGATCTCAAAATCCGGTTGCTTGGGTACCGGCAGGCTGCCCGGCATCCTGGCTGTTCCAGCCAGGAAATAACCGTCACGGCCTATGTGCCGGATCTGTCGCCCGATGCCGCCGCCGAAACCAAACGCGCCGTCAGTCAGGCCCTCTATCGCATCTTTCGGGCACAAGAGGATGGCCCTTCCCACTGCGATGACGCGCCGCAAAAGGAGGTGTCGCTGTGATCAAGGCCATTTACGCGCGTCAATCCGTCGACCGCGAGGACAGCATCTCGGTGGAAAGTCAGATTGAGTTCTGCAAGTATGAGCTTCGCAGCGCCCCTTGCCGGGAGTACATCGACAGAGGCTACAGCGGCAAGGATACCAACCGCCCCGCCTTCCGCCAACTGCTGGAGGACATTCGCCAGGGGGAGATCGAGGCCGTAATCGTCTATAAGCTGGATCGAATCAGCCGCTCCATTTTAGATTTTTCCACCATGATGGCGCTGTTCCAGGCCTATGGGGTGGAGTTTGTCTCCTCCACAGAAAAATTTGACACCTCCTCCCCCATTGGCCGGGCCATGCTGAACATCTGCATCGTGTTCGCCCAGCTGGAGCGGGAGACCATTCAGCGGCGAGTGGCCGACGCCTATTACTCCCGCAGCAAAAAGGGCTTATATATGGGTGGACGCGTGCCCTACGGCTTTCAAATCGTCCCCACAGTAATCGATGACGTCAAAACCTCCTGCTATGCGCCTATACCGGAGGAAGCCGCCCAGGTGCGGCTGATGTATCGCATCTATGCCCGGCCCGAGGCATCCCTGGCCGACATCCTTCACTGCTTCAACGACCTTGGATATCTGCATCTGCGGGGCAAAAGCTGGAACACCGCCAGACTCAGCGAACTGCTGCGCAACCCTGTCTATGTGCGGGCTGACAGCGCCGTCTACGACTTTTTCAGAGAGCAGGGCGCTCAAATCGTCAACAGCGCCGCCGACTTCATCGGTGTCAACGGCTGCTATCTGTACAAGGGAGAAGCCGCCGGCAGAAAGCAGTGGGATCTGCGGGAGCGGCATCTGGTGCTGGCCCCCCACGAGGGAATCGTCTCCTCGGAGCAGTGGCTGGCCTGCCGACAAAAAAGCATCAGCAACCGGCAATCCGCCCTGCCCCGCAAACCAAAAAACTCCTGGCTGGCCGGCAAGACCAAATGCCGGCGATGCGGCTATGCCCTGACCGTGCGTCGAAACAAGCAGGGCCGGCGCTACTTTGTATGCTCCGGCGGTGGCAGCTACAGCACCGCGCGCTGCACGGGCCCCGGCACCCAGCACGCGGATCGGATGGAGGCTCTCATCGCCGATGCCATCGCGGAAAAGCTGGGGGAGTTTGAGTGCCTCTCCCCGCCGTCCTGTGCCCCTGCATCCGCCAAAATCGGCGATGTCAAGGCCCGTCTGGCAGTCATCGGCGACGAGATCGCCGCCCTCGTAGACAAGGTGCCGGCCGCCGACAGCGCCCTGATGACCTATATTAATCAGCGGGTTTCCGCTCTGGAGCAGGAGCGTGCGCGGCTGTCGGCAGAGATGCTGCGATTGTCCGGCGCCAATGAAAAAGCCGCTCTGCCGGTCATCCTCGACCATGCAGAGCGGTGGAAGCATCTGGATTTTGTCGGCAAACAGCTGGTGGCGGACGCCCTCATCCGCAAAATCTACATCGATGAGGATGCTGTTGATATCCTCTGGGCAATCTGATTGCTCCGGAATTGAAATTTGCGCGGTGGTGCGGTATGATAGCGATAGAATGACCCGGCGAGGTGCTTTCACAGCTTTTTGCGCCCTGGTGGGAATGGAGGTTTATATGGAACCGATCGATCGCATTCGGGATGAGCTGCGCGCTCTTCCCTCCTATCAAACCCGTCTGGAGGGGATCACATCCTGCATTCGCAAGGCGGAGACAGAGGTGGCCACGCTTCTGCGCACCTATGAATCGGAGCGCCGCGATGTGGAAAAGCTGCAGCAGGAATCCTTTTCCGCCTTTGCGCTCCGGCTGTTTGGGGCATATGCAAATCGGCTGGAGCGGGAGCAGCGGGAGGAACTTGCCGCCAAAATCGCCTACGATGAAGCCGCCGCCCATTTGGAGGAGCTTCTGTGGGAGGCGAGGGACGTGAAAGCGAAGATTGCCGCTTTGCAGCAAAAAGCCCGGGAATATGACGCGGAGTTGACGGCGCGAAGGAGAACCCTGCAGCAGCGCCTGTCGGATCCCGACGGCCGGCACCACCAAAGGCTGGAGGAGGAGCGCCAGCTGCTCTGCAGCCAAATCACCGAGGTTGACGAGGCCATACGGGTTGCGTCCCGCGCCGCAGCCACCGCCCAAACGGCGCTGGAGTCCCTGCGCAAAGCGGAGGACTGGGCGACCTATGACATCTTCACAAACGGCGGTCTCATCAGCCATGCGGCCAAATACTCCCATGTGGATGCGGCGCAATCCTGCTTTCACCATCTGCGCTCCCAGCTGGCGGAGTTGAAGCGGGAGCTGGCGGATGTCCACGACCTGCAATCCCCACAGCTTACAGAGGTATCCGGCAGCCAGCGGATGGTGGACTACTGGTTTGACAACATCTTCACCGACCTCTCGGTTCGCTCGCAGATACAGGACAACGCCGCGCAAATCCGGCAGATACAGGACGGAATCAGCCGGGTGAAGAGCACACTGTCCTCAAAATCAAAGGAACTGAACGCCCAGTTGGAGCAAAACCGCAGGCAGGAGGAGGAGCTTCTGCTGCGCATGTAATAGAGGCCATGGCAGGCGGCTTCCCGGAGTTTGCCGCCTGCCAATCACCGTTGGGCAGCCGTTATCTCGGCCATCTGTCCTCTTTTGCCGGCAGCGCGGGGAACGGCTTGTGGGGCTCTGATTGATACCAGTATGCCACAGACGCCACGTCGTCCTGGCGCTCAAACAGGCCGCGATACCCGACGCCTATCTGCTGCAGAGTCACCCTCAAATTCGTGCCAAAGCAAATGGGATCCGGAATATGCCAGCGGTAAAAGCCCCTTTGGGGAGGCATGTCGTCGTTGTGGTATGCATTGTGGATGGACGAATCGTGGTGGGAATAGTGATGGTACCCCATATAGGGCGTGCAGTAAGTCTGTTCCACTGTTTTGCCCTCTATTTGCTGTGCAAAGCTCCACGAGCCCCCGAAGTAATCCTCGGTGCCTGTTCCACAGATGGTTGGGAACGCATCGTCATCGTCCAGGTAAAACTTTACCTCTCCCTCGCCCCACCAATACCGCTCCAACGTTGTCAGGGCAAGGTATGTGCCCACATAATGGCCGCATCCCTCCACGCCGTCCAGAATCGTGTAGTCCTTTGCCTTTTCCGTATACCGCTCCCTGCGCCACTGGG
Source organism: Ruminococcaceae bacterium OttesenSCG-928-L11 (assembly GCA_030265885.1). Taxonomy (GTDB): domain Bacteria; phylum Bacillota; class Clostridia; order Oscillospirales; family Ruminococcaceae; genus WRAV01. Next base: position 3,550 of record JAJDGX010000023.1, read on the forward strand.
CGTGAAAATAGGCACATTCGTCGGGCAGCGCATCGTAAAGCGTGTAGTCCACCTGATAAAAGAAGGCCGGAATCGCATTGGCATGCTGGTTTTCCAATGTGATCCTCGCCCTGCCCCGAAACGGCATGGCAAAGTAGCAGTTCAGGCCTCTCGACGGCGCAATCACCATGGGGATGGAGTTCAGCGTGCAGTCGGCGGCGAATCCGCAGCCAAAAAAGTCCCCAAGGGGCGATTCCACAGACGGCGTATCCTCACCATCCCAGTAGATTCGAAGGATGAGATCGCGCAACACAAAGCAATCGGCAGGGCTTGTCTGCTTGTCCACCGTTACCCAGATGTGCTGAATCACGCCGGGGCCCTCAATTTCAGCCAGTGTTGCGGTCGTGCCGGGGGCAATGTCTCTCAGGCAGGGGGCCCCTTTCCGCGCCACACCCAGATGGCTGGCCGCCATGCCGCCCTTTCCCTTTTCCCCTTTTGGGTTTTCCGCATTGATGCAGCGGCTCCGGCCGTTTTTTTGCAATGGCAAAGCGGATAAGCTGTTTGTAAATGCCTGATAGTACATACTCTGCTCCTTTCAATGAGTGTTTCGCAATGAACAGTATAGCAATCTCACGATGCTGATACCATTAAATTTAAGGCATTTCCCTTTGGAAAACAAGTGGATTTTCGCAAAAAACAGTTTTTTCTGCATTGCCGCAGGTTTTACCGGGAACGGGATGATTCATCATGAGCCTCCCCGAGGCTTGCCCCGGGGAGGCTCATTGTCATAGCGCAAAAAAGTCCGCGCTGCCCATTTCCATGGAAAGCAGCGCGGGCAGGGATACAATCCGGTTTTGGGAGCCACGCGGCTCATTGCAGGTATTGGGACAGAACCTCCAGCAAGACGCCCACATCAATGGGCTTTGCCACATGGTTGTTCATGCCCGCATCCAGACATCGGTCGATGTCCTCCTTGAAGGCGTTGGCCGTCATGGCGACAATGGGAATCGTCGCCGCCTGCGAAAGGGGAAGCCGCCGGATGGCTCTTGTGGCCTCCAGGCCATCCATGACAGGCATAAACACATCCATGAGAATCAGGGCATAGCGCGACGGTTCCGCTGCAAAGGCGTCGACGGCCTGCTTGCCGTTTTCCACCCATTCCACACACAGACCTGTGTCATCCAGCAGCGCGACGATGATCTCGCGGTTGATTTCGATATCCTCCGCAAGCAAAATGGTGGAACCGGAAAAGTCGTTGCGGGCATCCTGCTCCGTATGTATGGGCTTCAAGGCACCCTCATCCACCGTTTCCATAACAAAGCGGACAGTGAAGCAACTTCCCTTTCCCGCTGTGCTTTCCACAAAGATGTCCCCGTCCATCAGCCGGGCAATGCGGCGGCTGATGGCCAGACCCAGGCCGGTTCCGCCATATTTGCGGGAGGTGTTGCTCTCGGCCTGTTCAAAGGCCTGAAACAGGCGCTTTTGGGCATCCTCGGTGATGCCGATGCCGTTGTCTCGCACCTCGACAGCCAACGTACAACGGCCTTCCGCTCTGTCGAGAAGCTGTATGCTCAGGGAAATTCGCCCATTGTTCGGCGTAAATTTCACCGCGTTGGACAGCAGATTCAGCAGAATCTGCGAGAGGCGCATCTCGTCGCCGAGAACCGCTACCGGCACATCGGGCGCAATCGACAGGCTCAGCTGCAAATCCTTTTCAGCGGCCCGCACACCGACAATGCTGCGCACATTTTGCAGCGCGGCATGTAGATTAAACGGCTCCCGTGACAGTTCCATTTTCCCCGATTCGATCTTGCTCATATCCAGAATATCATTGATCAGGGAGAGAAGCTGGTTGGAGGCCACATCAATTTTCACCAGACAGTCGCGGATGCGGGCGATGTCCTCCGTCTTATTTGCAATGGTGGCCATCCCGATGATGGCGTTGAGCGGGGTTCGAATTTCATGGCTCATATTGGACAGGAAGTCGCTCTTTGCCCTAGCGCTGGAATTCGCGGCATCTCTGGCCTGCAGCAGCGACAGTGTCGCTTCGTTGCGCAGCATACAGGTAGCGATCAGGAGGCTGGCGGAGCGCAGAATCCCTTCCTCCGCCTCAGAGTACGTCCGCTCCTTGTGGCAATCGTCAAAGCCGACGAAGCCCCAAAACTGGTTTTGCAAAAACACCGGAACCACCAGAATGGAGATAATCCCCTGGGGCTCCAGCTGTTCGCGCTCCGCCGGGGACAGGTTGCGCACCAGTCCATTCACGCTGTTGCCGGAGGACAAGGCTTCCTCCCACCCCGGGATGCTCTCGTCATAGGATATATCCACAGTCAGCTCGTTGCCCTGCTGCGGCAAGGCAGCCTCCGACCATTCGTAGACCTGCGTGCAGCGCAAAACGCCGTCTCTCGTATGGTTTTTCCAGATATAGACCCTGTCCGCGTCCACCTGAACCGCCAGCATTCCCATGCATTTCCACAGCACCGAATCAAACTCGCCGGTATCGGACGCCAGCAATACGGCCGCCACATCATTGACGGTGTGAAGGAGTTCATCCTGCCGAAGGATTTCCTTCACTCGCTTGTCAACCTCACCCTTCAGCTGGCTGTTTTGCTCGGCAATTTGCGTCATTGCGTCCTGCAGCTGTTGATTGTTTTCGTTCAGCGCCTCTGTCAGCATCTCCAAATAATGGATCAGCAGAAAGAAAAATACGCCGGCAATGCAGAACACAATGCCCACAAAGATAAAAATGGAATCGACATCCCGAAACACGACGTCCACAGCGCCAACCACATACCCCATTATAAAAAACAGCAGCATGAGATGGGTTGCTGTTTTAAACAAATTGGCATATTTTGGCAGGCGTCCGGGCAAATTCTCCGCACGCATGACGATTCGGTTATATTTTGCGGTAGCGATGCTGGTCAATACACCGCCGCACACGATACAGAGGAAGGCAAATACTTTCATCCGGCATCTCCATGATGTTGTTCTCTTGTGCTGTTAAGCTTTGAATGAAAACAGACAGTGAATCGGGGAAAAGCCTATATTGGCATGGCTTTGCGCCGGTTTTGTCTGCTTTTTTTTACAAAGATTGGTATTCCCTATTATTATATATCAAACTTCCGCAGATAACAACAAACCCGGCGTGAACGTTGGGACGGCGGCAAAACATCAATCCCAATGGCATCGACGCGCTCCCTCTCTTTTTTCAGTTCTTGCTTCAAACGCGGCTATAGCCTATAATCGAATCAAACCTGGAAGGAATCGGAAGGGAAGCATATGAAAATACTATTGGTAGAGGACGACGCTTTGATAGCCTCCGGGCTGGAATATGCCCTGACGCAGGAGGGCTATGCGGTCATGCACTGCGGTGATCTGCTCTCGGCCCGGGATGCCATCCGCGGCGAGTCTCTGTCCCTTGCCATTTTGGATTTGGGCCTGCCCGATGGCGATGGCTTTTCGCTGTTTGACGCATTGCGGGAACGGGGGATCCCTTTTATCGTCCTGACCGCGCTGGATGACGAGGCCAGTGCGGTGCGCGGACTGGAGACCGGCGCCGAGGATTATATCACAAAGCCCTTTCGGCTGCGGGAGCTGCTGGCCCGGGTAAAGGCGGTTCTGCGCCGCAGACAGGGGGCAGCTACTCCGGTGATTGAGTTTTCCCCGGGCCTTTGCATTCACCTGCGGCAGGCAAAGGTATTTCGACACAATCAGGAACTTGCGCTTACCGCGTTGGAGTACCGCCTGCTTTTGGTGCTTGTCGAGCATCGGGGGCAGGTGCTCAGCCGCAGCCAGCTGCTGGATCACATATGGGATGGCGCGGGAAATTTTGTGGAGGACAACACGCTGACGGTGTACATCCGGCGGCTGCGGGAAAAGCTGGGAGATGACAGCCAGAATCCCGAAATCATCAAAACTGTGCGGGGAATGGGGTATCGCATTGATTAATTTGCTTCGCAACCGGGAGGCCCTCTCTCATTGTGGTATTTTGGCGGTGTTGGGAGTAGCCGGCACCGTTCTTTGCGCGCTGACAGGCGGTGTCGTCCCCGGATTGACAGCGCTGGCAACCGGCGTGCTGGCATTGCTCTGCTCCGGCTTTTTCACCGTCCGCCGATACCGGGAGATTGCCCGCATGTCCGATTGCCTTTCGTGCATTGTGGCGGGCAGCTATGACATCAACCTGTGGGAGTACAAGGAAGGAGAACTCAGCATCCTGTACGATCAGCTTCACAAGGTGACCCGCACCCTGTCCCACCAGGCTGAAGCACTGCAAAAGGACAAGCTGTGGCTGGCCGACACCATGACCGATATTTCCCACCAGCTGAAAACGCCGCTGACCTCGATGGCGATGCTGGCCGATCTGCTGGGCGACCGGAACCTGCCGGAGGCAAAGCGGGATGAATTTCTAAGCGGCATCCGCTCCGGCATCGAGCGCATCCGTTGGCTCACCCTCTCACTGCTCAAACTTTCCCGCATGGACGCCAACGCGGTTGTGTTCCGCCAGGAGCCAATCCAGGCGAAAGCCCTTGTGGAGCATGCCCTTTTGCCTTTGCGAATCCCCATGGAGCTGAAGCGCCAGCAGCTGGAAACGGACGTGGATGACGCCGTTGTAACGGGGGACATCTCCTGGCTGAGCGAGTCTCTGGGGAATCTGCTGAAAAACGCAATGGAGCACACCCCTGTCGGCGGTTCCATCGCCGTTTGCTGCCGGGATACCCCCCTCTATGTGTTGCTGGAAATTCGGGACACCGGCCCCGGCATCCCTCCCGAGGAGCTGCCCAGGGTGTTTGAGCGGTTCTTCCGGGGCAAGCACGCGGCTTCCGACAGCATCGGCATCGGCCTTGCTCTCAGCAAAAGCATTGTTGTCCGCCACGGAGGCACCTTGGAGGCCTCCAATTTGCCGGAGGGCGGCGCCTGCTTCGCCATAAAGCTTTACAAAACCACCGTATAAGGCCAATTCCCATATTGGTATAACCGCCTGCCGCCGAGGGAACGCGGCGGCAGGTGCCCTTTTTTTCCATGCTTTTCCTTTCGCAACGAAAAGCAAGTGACAATATTGTCATATTGCCTGTCACCGAGCAGTCAGGTTCCGGGCGTAAAATCAACAGTGAAAGGAGATGAAACAAGCTATGCCAATTCTTCAAGTAGAGAACCTGACAAAGATTTACGGCGAGGGGGACACCGCCGTCACCGCGCTGGATAACGCCAGCTTTTCGGTGGAGGCCGGTCAGCTTGTGGCCATTGTGGGCTCCTCCGGTTCGGGCAAATCCACCCTGCTCCATTTGGTTGGCGGCGTCGACCGCCCCACCTCCGGCAAGGTGCTGCTGGAAAACCATGACATCTACACCCTGGACGAGGATGCCCTCGCCATCTTTCGGCGGCGCAATATTGGGCTGATTTATCAGTTCTACAATTTGATTCCGGTGCTGAATGTGGAGGAAAACATCACGCTGCCCCTGCTGCTGGACGGGCGAACGCCCGACCGCGGACAGGTGGAGGACATCGTTCACACCCTGGGGCTGGAATCGCGCCTGCGTCATCTGCCCAACCAGCTTTCCGGCGGGCAGCAGCAGCGGGTGTCCATCGGCCGGGCGCTCATTGCCCGCCCGGCCATTCTGCTGGCGGATGAGCCCACCGGAAACCTGGACAGCAAAAACTCGGCAGAAATTTTGGAGCTGCTGCGGCTGTCCAACCAAAAGTACAACCAGACGGTGCTGCTTATCACCCACGACGAGGGCATCGCCCTTTCCGCCGACCGCATCATCGCCGTCGAGGATGGACGCATCGTGAAAGACGAGGTGATCCGCCGGTGAGCATACTCGCAAGGCTTTCGGCGCGGCACCTGCACCTGAACCGCAAGCGCACCGCCATCACCATTTTGGGAATTGCCCTGTCGGTGGCCATGGTGACAGCCATATCCGGGTTTATTGTCAGCTTTCAGGATCTGCTCTACCACGACGCAGTCAACCGGGAAGGCCTGTGGCATGTGCGCTATTCCGGTCTGGACGAGGACACGATGAGCCGGGTGGCGACAGAGCCGGTCTTTTCGGAGCACCACATTCTTGAGGAGGAGGGCGCCCCTGTTCTCTCCCTTCTGTTTGACAAGGTGGACAGAGGCCTCTTTGAGCGCTCGGAGGAGGTTTGCCTGCGCTACGGCATCGGCCGGGAGCAGGTGCGCTACCACAACAATCTGCTGATAGCAAAGGGGATTGTTCCCGCCGGATATTACGAATCCCTGTACGCCTTTGCCGCCATTCTGCTCTCCCTGGTAGCCATCGCCTCCATCATGGTGATCTCCAACGCTTTTTCCATTTCCGCCAGTGAACGCAGCCGCCAGTTTGGCCTGCTGAAAAGCGTGGGGGCAACCGGCCGGCAAATTCGCGCCGTTGTACAGTGGGAGGGCATTTTGCTGGGAATCTGCGCCATTCCCCTCGGCATTGTGGTTGGGCTTCTGGTGCAGGGGATTGCCCTTGCCATCGCCAACTCCATTTTGGGCACCATGGACTCCATCAAGTTTATGGCGGAGTTCCGGGTCGTCACCGCCCCTTGGGTTGTTATATTGGCTGTTGTGGCTGCGTTTTTCACCATTTTTCTGGCGGCGTGGCTCCCGGCCAGACGCGCCGGAAGTCAAAGTGCCATCGACGCCATTCGCCAAACGTCGGAAATCAAAATACGGCCCCGGGATGTGCGAATCTCCCCGCTGACCCGCAGGCTGTTCGGTTTTGAGGGAACCCTGGCCGCAAAAACCATGAAGCGCAACCGAAGGCGCTACCGCACCACGGTCATCTCCCTGGTGGTGAGCATTGTGTTGTTTGTTGGGGTTTCCAGCTTTGGACAAATGCTCTTCAAGGCATCCACCCTGGTGTATGAGGACTATGGCAGCAACGCGCTGGTGCAAATCGACACCGGAACCATCGAAGAGCAAAACCGAATGGCAGCAGAAATTGCCTCCTGGGAGGGTGTGGAGACTTTCCCCTTTCGGGAACTGCACGGACTGGCGACCATTCCCGAGCATTGGATGACGGAAAATGGCCTGGAGATGCTGGGTGCCGGGGAAAAGAAGGTTTTCCTCTACAGTCTTTCGGACGATGCGTTCGAGGCTCTCTGCCGCTCGCTGCGCGTGGATCCCAGCAGCCTTTCCGACCCGGCCAGTCCCGGCGGCATTCTGATTAACCAGAGCGGCACCTATATCCGGCAGGGACGCCGCCACAACTTCACGCCCTACCGCTCCCTGACCGGGGAAACCCTGCCGCTGACCATTCTGGGGAAACCGTTTTCCCTCTCCATTCAGGGGGAAAGCGACAAGATCCCCACGGCCATCGCCATGTTTTTTTCCGCCAATGGCATGAACCTTGTCATTCCGGAGGCCCTGCGGCAGGCGTGGAGTCCCTCTGATCAAGCCGAGTTCCTCAACCTCACTGTCATGGCGCTTGACCCGGAGGGCTTTGCCGAAAAAGCGGAGGCGTTTTTATCCGCCGGCCTTATGAATGACCGGTACTATGTCGCCAACTACGAGGCCATGGTCGCCAACAACCGCAACATCTGGGCGTTGATAATGATCTTTGTTTACGGCTTTATCGCCCTGCTCTCTCTCATCAGCATCACCAATGTCATCACCACAATTTCGACCGGCATTGCCTTGCGGCGGCGGGAGTTCGCGGTGCTGCGCTCGGTGGGAATGGCCCAACGGGATATTTCCCGCTCTCTGCGGTATGAAAGCCTGATTTACGGGCTAAAGTCATTGGCCTTTGGCATCCCGCTGGGAATCGCAGTGAGCTTCGCCATGTATTACGCGCTGGATACCTCCATGAGCTTTGAGTATATATGGCCGACGCAGAGCATTCTCATAAGCGTTGTGGCGGTGGTGGCACTGACCTTCTCCACCATGGCCTTTTCCAGCCATCGACAGCGCACAGAGGCAATCGCGGGGATACTGCAAAATGAGGTGACATAAGCCTCGTCAACAGAGGGAGCACAACGTCGAATGTGCCATTCCTGAGCAGGGCAGTCTGCGAGGGTGCGGCTGTATCCTTCACACGGCAAAAGCCATGCGGACAGCAACGTCTGCATGGCTTTTGCCGGTTTGTATTTACCGCAGCAGTGCCCTCTCCCGGTCGAAACACGCGGCATCAGATGCCTGTTTTTGCACATGCGGCGTTCCATTCCTCCCACAGCTGCTTCATCGACTGCTGCCGCTCGCCGCGGCTGTCACTCACAGCCTTTTGGGCGACATCGAATAAATCCTTGCACGCGTTCCATTTTTCAAAGCATCTGTCCCGTTCATCGCCGAACAAGGCAAACGCAGTCGCGCCCATGGCGTAGACATTGGTAATCTCATCGATGCCTGCCCCGCGCTGAAATTCTTCCGGAGACATAAACCGGGAGCTGCCCCACAGCCGCCCCATTTCGTTTGTAAACGGGACTTTGACATAAAAGTCTATGTCGCAGATTGCCGTTTTGCGGCTGTCGAAGTCGTACATAATGCTGCCGTCATAAAAATCAACCGCCACATATCCCCGCTCTGCCACATGAACATGGAACGCAAGGATTTCCCTGAAAACCTGATGCCTTGTTTCGATGGACATTTGCATGAATTTTGCGCGCGAACGGGGATACATGGGGTGCATGCATTCCGCATCGACCCATTCAAATATCATGGCGAACCCGCCGCCAATTTCTTCCGCAGCAATGAACCGGATCAGATTGGGATGAGCCAAATCCCGATAGAGGGGCACGGTGCGTTTTAGGTTGGCGACCGCAGTCTTCGCGCTTACAACGGCGCGTTCCGTCGGCGCGCCTGCAAATTTGACAAAGTACCGCTTTCCGGCGTTGGAAATGCCAAAACAGATGTTGCCGGAATCCTGGTCGTCAAACACCTTGAACACCGTGCCGTATTTCTGGAGAAACGAAAAATCAAACGGGGCTTTCAGCTTGTATGGCACCCCATCGGTATACTGGATATAAAAATCCTTCAGATACCATGTCGGCACCGGATGTTTCATGGAATCGAACCACAGCAAAACATCCCGGGCCTGTTTCATCATTGTGTCAATCTCAGCTTGCCCAAACGGAATCGCCCAGGGGATGGCGGACAATGCATTGCTGGCAATGTAAAATGCCAGCAATTTGAAAAACTCCAACGGCGGCTCTCCGCCAAAATAGCCCCTCAACTGCCCCGTCGCAAAATGGGGACTTGCAGCCGCGCTCCACACGATGCGGTTAAACTCCTCCCATGGGTCGCCGAAGTCAAAGCGGTCAAAATCAATGAGTTTCAGCTCGCCCTTCTCGATCATCATGTTCCCCACATGATAGTCGCCGTGCTGAAAGCATTGGGGGCGATTTTCCAACAAGGCCCGGTTTTTCTCTATGTAGTCGATGACACAATCGTCGCCCTCAAACCGCAGGCCACACTGGTGATAGTACCGAAGCTTGGTGTCGGTCTTGCGGTTAAACCGCGACGCCCATTCCTTCTGGCCTTCCGGTGCGGGGATTGTATGCATGCTCCGCGCAATCTCACCCGATTTCAGGCCCAGCACATACTGTTCCGTTTCAGAGAGCATTGGCATTGCAGTCTCCAGATCCTCCCCATCAATCCAGCTTTGGAGCGAATAGACACCATCGCCACAGGTGCCAAACTCCACCGGGGCACACATGGGAATGCCCAAAGCAGCTGCCTGTTCCATCATTCGAAACAGGGATTGCCGCGCTTCGTATCTCTCGATTGGCGATATCCGAAGCAGATATTTTGTGCCATCCTCGGCAGTGACACAATACTTCTTATCCCCTGACCAGCCCTTTTCAATGGGCTCGACGCTGACAAACGCATCAAAGCCGGTAAACATTCCACTCACAATCGTTCCCCCTGTTTCCTTTTTTCGCATGGCATATCGGCGCGGTGTCCCCCGGCCCTTCGGTGAATGCCGGCGCCCATCAGTGCCGCCTGCGCCAGACACCGGGGGCCACACCCACATCCTGCACAAAAGCCTTGTGGAGGGACACGCTGTCGGGAAAGCCGGTCTGGGCCGCAATGGCGGCGATGGTCTGGCTGCTGGAGAGCATCAGCTGCTTGGCGTGCTCCAGGCGAACCTTGCGGATGTACTGATAGGGCGTAATCCCCATGTGCCGCCGAAACAGCCGGATGATGTAATCCTCTGTAAAAAAGAACCGCTCCGCCAGCTCTCCGATTCGCAGTCTCTCCCGGTAGTGGCGCAAAATATAGGACTGAATCTCCTCCACCTTGGCGCTGTGGAGGCGCTGACCGCCCCTTTGCAGCATAGACAGAATGCTCAAAAAACAGGCACTCTTTTCCACAGCGGAGGCGGCGTTGGCCTCTGCTTCCCGAAGCCGGGACAGCATCGGTTTCATGGTGTCAGTCCGGAATATGCCGGCGAGGGGAATGCAGTGAGCCAGCCTGTCACCATAGTCGCCGATGAAGTGTATGAAGTAGTAGGTCGGCGGCGAGGCGGCTGACAAGCCCTCCTGTCTGCGGCCTCTGCGCTGGATGTACCAGTCTCCCGGCCCCAGACGGATGTCCCGCCCTTCCTCCCGAAAAGCCAGTTCCCCTTCCAGAGCCAGCAGCAGCACATCGAAATCCGCAATGCGGTCGATGTGTGTTTCGTTTTCCTCAAAGATGCGGTATGCAGAAAACAAATAGGCGGGAATTCGGTCTAAATCAAGATATTGCTCTTCCATATCCCCGCCCCTCTCCCTGCTCCTCCATTTGTACTCAGTATAGCAAACAAGGGCGATTTTCACAAGAAATCGTTCGATAAAAGGAATTTACTTGTCGCCGTCGGAAGGCTAGAATAAACAGGACGAGACCGGAACGATTGCAGCAAAAGGAGCGGTACCATGAGAGAGAAAGACGCTTTTCAATTCTTTACGGCAAAGGAACTAAAGCCCCAGGGCTGGCTTCGGGCACAGCTGGAAACACAGGCCCGGGGCCTGTCCGGTCATCTGGACAAGGTGTGGCTGGATATTCGGGAAAGCCGATGGGTCGGCGGTGACCGGGAGGGCTGGGAGCGGGTGCCCTATTGGCTGGATGGCTTCATCCCTCTGGCCTGGCTGCTGGATGACGCAGATTTGCAGGCCCGGGCCACCCGATATGTGGACGCCATCCTGGCCGGACAGGCGGCGGACGGCTGGATTTGCCCCTGCACCCCGGAGGAGCGGCGAGACTACGACCTGTGGGGCGTCTTTCTCGTCTGCAAGGTGCTGGTGGTGTACCAGGATTGCACGGGAGATGAGCGGATCGAGGAGGCAGTGTACCGGGCGCTGAAAAATCTGTATGCCCACCTGGATCGCCGTCCCCTCTTTGACTGGGCGGCCGCCCGGTGGTTTGAGTGCCTCATCCCCCTGTTCTGGCTGTGGGATCGCAGGCCGGAGGAGTGGATGAAGGATCTGGCCCATCTGCTGAAAATCATGGGCTTCGACTACAATACGCTGTTTGGCAGCTGGCGCTTTCAGGAGCCTGCCGACCGCTGGAATCAGGCAACCCATGTGGTGAACCTGGCCATGGCCCTGCGCTCCCATGCCCTGTACTCCCGCCTCAGCGGCGAGGATCCGGAGGCTTTGGCCAAGACCGCCCTGGATCACCTGACCCGGGATCACGGCACGGCTTATGGCCATTTCACCGGGGACGAATGCCTTTCCGGCGACAGCCCCATTCAAGGCAGCGAGCTCTGCTCGGTGGTGGAGGCTATGTACTCCTACGAATGGCTCTACGCCATTTCCGGCAACCCCTTCTGGGCAGACCGGCTGGAGCTGCTGGCCTACAATGCCCTGCCCGCCACTATAAGCCCGGACATGTGGACTCATCAGTACGACCAGATGGCCAATCAGATTCAGTGCAGTCCCCTGCCGGAGGAAGCGGTGCATTTTCGCAGCAACAACGGCGAGGCCCACCTGTTCGGCCTGGAGCCCCACTTCGGCTGCTGTACCGCCAATTTCTCCCAGGGATGGCCCAAGCTGGCCCTCTCCGCCCTGTTGCAGGCGGAGGACGGCATCGCCGTTGGCGCCATCGCCCCCGCCTCCGTCCGCACCGTCATACAGGGTGTCGCCGTGACTGTCACGGTGGAGACGGAATACCCCTTCCGGGACAGCTATCGGGTGAGGGTGCAGGCGGATCAGCCAGTTCGCTTCCGCCTGTACCTCCGGGCCCCGGCCAATGCCGTGGACTGCAGGGTCGACGGGCAGGCGGTTCCCCCCGGCGAGCTTCACGCCCTGGAGCGGGAGTGGACGGGAGAAACTGTCGTGGAGGTGGCCATGACCTTTGCTCCCGTGCTGGAGCCACGCCCCCGGAATCTGTTCTGTGTGCGCCGTGGCCCCCTTGTCTACGCGGTCAAAATGGAGGAGAAGTGGGTCAAGCGGGAGTACGAGCGAGACGGCGTGGAGCGCAGGTTCCCCTACTGCGACTACGAGGTGCTGCCCCAATCGCCCTGGAACTACGGCTTTGCGGATGCAACACTGTCGGAGGAGTGGCTGGAGCGGTTTCCCGTAGCGGAGCAGCCCTTCTCGCCGGAGCATGCGCCCCTTCGCCTGCAGGTTCCCCTGTATCCCATTCCCTGGCAGGAGAAAAACGGCGTCTGCGCAGTCACACCGGACAGCGCGATTCCCTGCGGGGAGAAGGCCACCGTCACCATGATTCCCTACGGCTGCACGAATCTGCGCATGACCGAATTGCCGTTGGCGGAGCAGGCCGACATTTGACGGTTCTCTTTCCTCAATAAAACCAATCTTCGTAGAAAAAGCGAACAAAACCTACGCCCGCCGGGGAAACAGCCCGGGCATCCTGTTCCTCCTGCCCAGCCTGACCGGTGTGAGTATCTTTGTTGGGCGTGAAATCCAACCCTTTCGGTTCATAAAACAAAACCGGAGACTGTTCGCCATGAACAGTCTCCGGTTTTGCAGTGCCACAAAAGGGAAGTCATACCTTTTTGCCAGCGAAGTGAAAGCCGCGCCCCCTCTTTTTGGGCTGCCGCAATTACGCAGCCAGGGAATCGTAGTAGGTCTGCCACAGCTCCACATACCGCGCTATATTGAGGGATTCGCAGGTTTTGAGGTGAGTGGCCCACTGATCGTCGGTGACGCCCTTCAACACGCTGTTGGCGATGAAATTGAGCAGATAGGCGTCGATTTCCACCAGAAGCAGGTTTTTCTCGTTGGCGACCTCCGCGTCCTCAAAGAAGGTCTGGAGCCGCTCGGCGGGGAAATACTGCTGGTAGTGATTGGTGATGGCATCAAGCCTCGCCTGGGTGCGGGCGGCCAGGGAACGCTTGTAAACGACGTCCTCCGGGGTCATGAACCAGTTGCCGTTGGGGCCGGGGGCGACGGTCTGGCGGTATTCTCCCCAACTGGCGCCCTGGGGCACATTGTCATCGTTCTGGATCCACATGCCTGCATCGTTGAATTTCCAGGAGGTACCTTCGGGCCCGAAGCCCCACAGCATTTTATTCTCCCAGCTGCTGTTGATGTGGTCGTGCCAGCGAACAAGGGCTTCCGGGTTTTCACAGGCGGTTGTCACGACAAAGCCTGTGATATTGCCGCCGGACTGGGTCTCCCGGTTCCAGAGGACGGGCTTGCCGTTGCCGGAACTGATGGGCTCCAGAGGGGTATAGTTGGGGCTGTTATCGCCGGTGGCGGTGTCGGCGTTGTAGCTGATGAAGGAGCCCAGTAGCACATCGGCGTTTTTGCCCTTGGCCTGAAGCTGTTCCAACGTCTGGCTGAAGCCCTCAATGTCCATCAGCCCCTCGGAGGAGAGAGTGTGGAACCATTCCAGGGCCTGGCGGAACTCGTCGGTGACGGCGGGGAATACCACCTTGCCGTTTTCCACCATCAGATGATCCTTGTTGTCCAGCACGCCGAAGGCGCCGAAGAAGGAGTTGAGCTTGTAGCCCACATCCTGCTGGCAAAAAGAGAAGGGGACTTCATCGGCTTTTCCGTTTTTGTTCATGTCGTTGTCCTTGAACGCCTTCATGACGGTGTAGAACTCATCGGTGGTTTTGGGAGCGGTCATGCCCAGATCGTCCAGCCAGGTCTTGTTGATGAGCATGATGGAATCGGTGACAGTCCAGGGGGATTCCTCGCTGGTGTTGAAGGCGTAGATTTTGCCGTCCGGCGTGGTCAGGGCCGCCTTGATGTCCGGCCGGGATTCCCAATAGGCCTTGATGGCCGGGGCGTATTCGTCCACATAGTCGCCGATGGGGACAAGGGAATCGATGTTCTGCATGACGGTGGCGGCGCCGATGCCGCTGATAAAGGCATCGGGCAGGTCATTGGAGGCGAAGGACAGGTTGACCTTCTCCTTCCACCCGCTGGCGGCGATTTCCTGCCAGGTGACGGCGATGTTGGTCTCGGCCTCCATCATCTGAACCGGCTCTTTTTCCGGGTAGGTGTTTTTGCTCAAGCCGCTTTTCTGCACCATGATGACAAAGGTTTCCTTCTCCTTGAGGATGGGAAGGCCGGTCTTGTTCAGGTTGCCGGTGTCCTCCGGCGGCGCTTCCGCCTTGGACGACTCCTGGGTGGAGGCGGCAGTGCTTTTGGGGGCGGCCTCCTGCGCAGGCTGGGATGTGGAGCCGCCCTGGCTGCAGGCGCTGAACAGGAATACTCCCGCCAGGAGCAATGCGGTCAGACTGTGAACGTGTTTCTTCATTTCCCTTTCATCTCCTTATTTTCAGTTGGAATGACGCAATCGGTTGAGTGGTACCGTTATCCTTTCACGGCCCCAATCATGACCCCCTTGACAAAATAGCGCTGGAGGAAGGGGTACATTACCAGGACCGGCAGGGTCGACACGATGATGACGGCGTACTTGAGGGACGCCGCAATCCGCTGGGCCTCGCCGATGGACTCCATGTCCGTGACATTGCTAACCACCATCTGGCTGGCAATCAGAATATCCCGCAGGATAAGCTGGAGCGGATAGAGCTTTTCGTCGTTCAAATAAATAAGCGCGTTGAAGTAGGTGTTCCAGTGCCCCACGGCGTAGTAAAGGGTCAGCACGGCGATGATGGCCTTGGACAGGGGGACGACGATGAAGGCGAAGTATTTGCCGTTGCCGCAGCCGTCGATGAAAGCGGCGTCCTGCAGCTCCTCCGACAGGCTGTTCTGGAAAAAAGACTTGGCAATGATGATGTTGTAGACAGACACGGAGCCGTATAGGATCATCACCCACGGCGTGTTGGTCAGGTTCAGGTTCTTGATGACCAGGTAGGTGGGGATGAGCCCACCGCTGAAATACATGGTGAACACAAACATCCCCGTGATAAAGCCTCGCCCCGCCAAATCGCTCCGGGAGAGGGAATAGCCCGCCAGCACGGTGGACACCACCCCCAGCAAGGTGCCGCAGGCAGTGTAAAACAGGGTATTGCCGTAGCCACGCCAGATGCGGTAATCCTGGAATACCCGCATATACCCCTCAAAGTTGAGCAGCTTGCCGTTGCCGCCGCGGGGCAGGAAAAGCACAGCGCCGGTGTTGACGGCATCCGGGTCGCTGATGGAGGCGATGACGACAAAATACAGGGGATAGACGCAGATGAGAATAATGAGAATCAGGATGGCGTTGTTGACAATGTCAAACACCCTGTCCGAGGCGGAGGCGCGAATTTTTACGGTTGCATCCATTAGACGGCCCGCCCCCTTACCATAATCCCGTGCCGGACACCTTCCGGGCCAGCTTGTTGACGATAATCAGCAGCGTGAAGTTGATGACGTTGTTAAACAGCCCAATGGCGGTGGAATAGCTGTACTGGGCGTTGACAAGGCCCACCTTGTAGGTGTAGGTGGAGATGACCTCCGCCGCGTTCAGGTTGATGTCGTTTTGCATCAGCAGCACCTTTTCAAAGCCTACGTTCATGATGCGCCCCATCCGCATAACCAGGAGGATAATGGCTGTCGGCAGCAGTGCGGGGATGTCAATGTGCAAAATCCGCTTGAACTTGGATGCGCCGTCGATGACAGCGGCCTCGTGGAGCTCGGGGCTGACGCTTGCCAGCACGGCGATGTAGATGATGGAGTCCCAGCCGGTGCTCTGCCAGATCCCCGACCAGACATATACATGCTTAAAGGCGGTCTCCTCCCCCATAAAGAAGATGGGCTCCACGCCGATCATCCCCAGAAGCCGGTTAAAAACGCCGTTTGTCGGCGACAAAAACAGCAGCAGCATCCCCACCATAACAACAGTGGAAATAAAGTGGGGGGCGTAGGTGGCGGTCTGGGCGAACTTGCTGGCCCGCTTTAGTGTGCTGCTGTTGAGGATGATGGCCAGCACAATCGGAATGGGAAACCCCGCCACAAGGGAATACAGGCTCAGGGTCAGAGTGTTTTTGAGCAGCGACCAGAACCGGTAGGACTGGAAAAATGTGGTGAAGTGGGTGAACCCGGCCCAGGAGCTTTCCCAGATGCCCTTGGCGGGGGCGAAGTTTTTAAATGCAATCTGAATGCCGTATAGGGGGACATAGCAAAACACTATAATGTATGCCAGCGCGGGAATCAGGAACAGGTAGAGCATATAGTTTTTCCGGACTCGCTTCCAATTTTGCTGCAAGCTGCACACCTCCTGTAAAAATTGTTCTGATTTAACATATATACCAGAACGCCTCCGATGTAAATAGTCTATAACGCCAAAACTCATATGCTCTTTTTGAATGATAATCCGGATTTGAATGGACGATTGCCACCTTTTGAATGGAGGGGGCTTTCCAGCTTTATGCAATTGTATAAGGGCGTGAACTGTGATACAATTTTTTGTATGATTCGTCAATGGTTGACTGCCTGCGCGGAGGGGCCTGCCGATGAAAAAGCACAAGGTATTCTTCCGGTATCTGTGTTCCTATCTGTTTGTGCTGTGTATCCCCCTGATTATTCTGGGGGCCATCATTCAAACCCACTACACACAGACATACCGGGATTCCATCATGAACGAGAAAATTCTGCGTACCCGCCAGCTGAAAATGACACTGGACATGCAGATGCAGCAAATCAACGCCTTTGGCAACCAGGTGTCCTACAACGAGCTGTTCTCCCCTTATAATGTACGGGACAACATCGCCGTGTTTCCCGACATCGCCCGGGAGCTGCGTTATTTCCTCCATTTCAACCCCAATGTCAGCGAGGTCATCTACCATCTTCTGGGCGATGACCAGTATTATCTGAGCAAGGGAACCCTCAACAAGGCTTTTATTTTCACGGACGTGTTCCGCTACGACGAAATAGGCGATGTGGAGGATGACGGCTTCTTCGGCGACCTGCACCGACCGGTCTGGCTCCGCTCCCAGCATATTTGGCGCTCGGCGGTAGGGGGTGGCAATGTGGTGACCTATGTAATGCCCCTTGCCGCCAATAAAAGCGTCATGCTTTTCCAGCTACCGGCCGGTTTCTTCGAAAAGCTCTTCTCCAACGACGATTGGAGCAAGGGTACGGCCACCCTGCTGCTCTGCGACGGCGACGTCATAGTCAGCCACAACCCGGAGGGACTTGCCCTGTCGGATTTGGATCGGTTTTTAGCAGGCGCCGTGCCGGGGGAGTTGACCTCCGTGGAGGCCGACGGCGCATACTGGCTGTTCCAGACGGAGGTATCCGACAGCAACTTCACCATCCTGGAGATTATCCCGGAGGCTGTGATTCTGACCAAACTGTCGGTGATATCCCGGATTTACGGCATCTGCATCGTGTGCATCACAATGATAGGCGCGGTGGCTATCTACATCGGCATTCGCGCCAACTATACCCCCCTGAAACGGCTGGGAAAGGCGGCCCGCGGCGGCCTCATCGCCATTCCTGAGGAACTGAACCTGCTGGAATCCGTGGAATTCGCCATGGAAAACTATATGAGCCAGGTCGCCAGCCGGCCGGAAAGCGATGTGGAGGCCATGCGGGAGGCCAGGTTGTTCGGCCTGCTTCGGGGACAATACGCCACCATCGACGATTTCAACGAGGAGGCCCGGGGTCTGTCGCTGTTTATTCCGGCACCGGGGTTCCGGGTTGTGGTGCTGACCATGGGAGACGAGCCTCTGGGGGATCCCCGCCTGTTCGAGCAAATCCGGGAGATTATGCAGGTGGAGCACGACCTGTTTATGCTGGCCCATCTGGAGCAAAACAGCTTTATCTGGATTATGCTTTGCCCGGAGGACAACGAGGCCGATTTAAAAAAACGCCTCTGGATTATCCAGCACCACTATCTGGAGGTGACGGGACGGCACCTGACAATCGGAGTGGGTGGACGGTACCTGGATCCGACAGAAATCCCCGCTTCCTACGCCGAGGCCCGCAAGGCGGTAAAATACCGGATTGTCCGGGGCAACCACAGCATCATTTTCTTTGACGAGGTCTCCCGGGAGGAGGGGCAGGCGTCCTACCAATATCCCAAGGCGGAACTGGACGGCCTGTATTACGCCATTGTCCACGGCAATCCGGTGCGGATCGAATTCGCCATCCAAAGCATGATCGAGTTGATGCGTCAGGATGGCCGCAGCCTGTTTTTGTCCATGTGCCTGTGCTACGATGTTGTCAACACCGCCCTGCGCGCCATGCATGATCTGAGCAAGGAGGTGGTGACACCTCCCAGGTTCGATTCCATCAGCGCCATGACGGAGCTCCGCTCCATCGACGAGTTCAACCGATTGATGGAGGCGATATGCGCGGAAATACTGGCATGGCTGGAGGAAAATCACAAGAAGAGCCAGTCCCTGGATATCAACGGCGTCATCGCCTACATCCAGCAGCATCACGCCGATTCGGATTTCAGCGTGTCCAGCCTGGCGGATCACTTCCAGATGTCCATCTCCAATTTCAGCCACCAGTTCAAGGCTCTCATGAACCGAAATGTGTCCACCTATATCAACGAGATCCGCCTGGAGACCGCCAAAACCCTGTTGGCCTCCACCGACCTGCCGGTCAATGACATCGCGGGGCAGCTGGGGTATGTCCAGCCCTCCAGCTTTATCCGCAGCTTTAAAAAGGCCCTCGGTATGACGCCGGGTGAATACCGCAGCGAGGCCGCTCGGGAAACGAAAGGAGCCGCTCTGCAATGAAAAAGAAGCAACCCAACCTGCTCTTTATTATGCCGGATGAATTCCGGCAGATGTCCATGGGATTTTTGGGGCAGGATCCCACTCTCACGCCCTGCATCAACCGCCTGGCGGAGGAGAGCCTTTGCCTGCCCAACGCCGTGTCCAGCTATCCGGTGTGCAGCCCGTACCGGGCCAGCCTGTTTACGGGACAATACCCCTGGCGCAACGGTGTCGTGGGCAACTGCAACACCTCCACCGCCCAATTCGGCGTATACCTGAGTCCCGGCAAAACCACCCTGACCGACGTGCTGGCGGATGGCGGCTATGAATGCGGCTATGTGGGCAAATATCACCTGGACACCCCGGAGCCCAAGGACTTCGACTACATAGAGTCCCGCCGGGGAGACGGCAAGGTCTGGGATGCGTTCACCCCGCCCCACAGGCGGCATAAGATCAATTTCTGGTACTCCTATGGCTGCAACGACAAACACTTCAAGCCCCATTACTGGCACAACGACGACAAGGTGGAGGACGTGCGGGAGGTGGAGGAATGGGCCCCGGCCCACGAAGCCGATGTGGTGATGAGATACCTGAAAAACGAGGACGACAGGCTGCGGGACAGCGACAAGCCCTTCGCCCTGTTCTGGTCGCCCAACCCGCCCCACATGCCCTTTGACCAGGTGCCGGATTCATACAAGGCGCTGTATGCGGACAGGACTCCGGAGGAGCTGCTGACCCGCCCCAACGCCCTGCGGGAGCCTGCACCGGAGATCCCGGAAAATCAGCGGGCCGAACGGGATGCCTTCCGCGAAACGGCGACCAGGCATGTCGCCAACTACTTCGCCGCCGTTTCAGGCATTGACGAGCAGGTGGGAAAGATACTGGACACCCTGGAGCATTGCGGCCTTGCGGAGGACACCATTGTCATCTTCACCTCCGACCACGGCGACATGATGGGCAGCCACTCCCTGATGTACAAGGGCCTTTGGTACGACGAGTGCTTCAAGGTGCCGTTCCTCATTCGCTGGCCCGGCAGGATTGTGCCGGGGAAAAAGGACTTCTTCCTGAACCCCGCCGACATCATGCCCACCCTGCTGGGGCTGACTGGGCTGGAATGTCCGACCGGTGTGGAGGGCCAGAACCTGGCCGCGGGACTGACCGCCGACTGGACGCCTGCCCGGGATGAAGGGTATTACATCAACCCCGCCGTCAACGCCAGGGGCGTGCAGGATCACCGGTACTACTTTGTCGTGGTGCGGGATCACCACGACGAGGAGCTGACCATCCTCTACGACAGGGAAGCCGATCCCTTCCAGCAGGAAAATATAGCCGCCAGCCACCCCGAGGTTGTGGCAGCCATGCGCGGGCGGCTGGAGGAGTGGCTCCTGCGCACCGACGACGTCTGGGTGCGGAAATAGAGCATGTAAGGGGCTGCAATTAGGGCCTGTTGACATAAATACTGTCCCATGCCAAAAAGGAGATAAATGATATGCGGTTACACATCATCCGCCACGGCGACCCCGATTACGCCAACGACTCCCTCACCCCTCTGGGCCACCGGGAGGCCGCCGCTCTGGCAGAGCGGATGGCGGCATTTCCCCTGGAAGCTATTTATTCCTCGCCTATGGGAAGGGCCCGGCAAACAGGGGCGTATACAGCGGATAAACAGGGATTGCCTGTCACGGTATTGCCCTGGGCCGAGGAAGTGCGTCTGCCTGGCGGCGTTCCGGACACGGACATGATTCCCAATCCGGTGGCAATCTGGAACCTGCCCGCCCACATGCTGCGGGAATGCGAAAGCCATCCCGACGGCTGGATGAACGCCCCATCCATGCATCCGCCGAAAACCGAGGAGAAATTTGCGGAAATCCGCAGTGGCTGGGAAGCCTTCCTGGGGCTGTACGGCATCGCCTATCGGGATGGTCTGGCCTTTGCCGAAAGGGAGCTGCCCCGCCACGACATCGCGCTGTTCTGCCACCACGGTCTGTGTTTGTCCCTGCTTTCGTTGCTGATGGGGATTCCCGCCACGGTGCTGTGGCGTTCGGCCTGGGTAGCGCCCACATCGGTGACAACGTTGCTGTTTGAGGAGATGGATCGGGCGCAAATCAATTTCCGCCTGCTCTGCATGGGGGATACCACCCACCTCTACGCCGCCAGCCTCTCCGATTCCAACAGCAGCGGCCTGTTGTACAACAGCAAGTAGGGGGCCGCCATGGATGCATTTACCTTTGGACTGTTCGCCGACCCCCAGTACGGGGATAAGCCCATGCACATCAACCGCTTTTACCGGAACGCCCCCGACAAGCTGGCGGCATGCATGGAGTTGTTCAAACTGGCGAACGTGGAATTTACCGTCTGCCTGGGAGATTTGATCGACGGGGAAAACTCCCCCTTCCTGTCCGAGCAGGCTTGTCGGCGCATGCAGGACATTGTGGAAGCCCTGGAACGGCCCTGCCATTATGTCCTGGGCAATCACGACGTCAACGGCGTGAACCGGCACCGGCTTATGGATCTGTGGGGTTTCCCGGATCAAAACGGCTATTACGCTTTCCTGCACAAGGGCATCCTGTGCATTGTTCTGGACACGAATTATGACGCGGACGACGAACCCTATATGCCTGGAAAAGGCGTGTGGGATCACAGCTATGTCAGCCGGGATCAACTGCGCTGGCTCAAGGAGACATTGGCCGCCACCGCCGCGCGGACAGTTCTTGTATTTTCCCACGCCCTTCTGGATGCCGGGGAGGATCCCCATATTGTGCGGAACGCGTCCGCAGTGCGCGACATCCTGGAACGCAGCGGCAAACGGATAGCGGTCTTTCAGGGGCACCGGCACTCCGGCTGCGCCAGTGTGACAAACGGCATCCCCTACCACACGCTGAAGGGCATGGTGGATACGGAGGCGACTTTTTTCGGCTTGATTGTAACTGTTTCGGACAGCGGCATAACGGCGGAGGTAGTCTCCCCCATGGGGCGTGAACGCATTTCGATATTGCCATAGCTGCCGTATCTCGGCAGGAACACCCAAAAGCAGCCCACAGATTTCATCTCATTGAAATCTGTGGGCTGCTTTTGGGTGCGGAAAGGCTGCCCAATGCGATCCCCCTCAAAAATACTTCGCTACCGAAATATTTTCGCAAAACCTCTTGACATTGCTTAGATACCGTAATATACTGATAGTACGGTACCTAAGCAAATGAAATTGCAGGACACCATCACTCCCCTGCTGCCGCCGCGCCGATGGATGCGCGGCTGGGCTTGTCCGGTGCAATTTCCCTATTCAGAAAAGGAGTCGGTAAGAATGAAGAATCAGACAGATTTGGCGGATCGGATTATGCACCTGGCCCGCATGATGCGCCGCCGCCCCTCGGCCCATGACCATCACCATTCCCACGGAGCCCATCGCGTCCTGGCCATCCTGACGGAGGAGGAGGGGATCCGCACCTCCGATTTGGCGGTGCGGCTGGATATCCGCCCTTCCTCCCTGACGGAGGTGCTCCATCGGCTGGAGGAGCAGGGGGATATCCGCCGGGAACGGGATGAACAGGATTCCCGGGCCTTCCGAATCTACCCCTCTGACAAGGCGAAAGAGGCGTTTTCCCGGCAATGGCAGGAGCAGGCCGACTGGCGACAGCGGTTTAACAATTGCCTGACAGAGGACGAGCGGGCCCAATTTTATGCCCTCTGCGACAAAATCAAAGCGTTTCTGGAAAAGGAGCAGGAGGCCCGGCCGCCCTGTGACCATCACCATGGCTCGCCCCACCATGGGAGGCGACACTGATGGCTCGGGGCGGACACGGCCATTTCAATGAACCGGGCTTGACGGCGGAGGATCTCAAGAAAAACCCGCCGGCAATCTCCGTGTCGCTGTTGAAGCGGATTTTCCGTTACCTGCTCCCCTATTGGCCCTATATGGCGGTGGCACTGCTGGCCATTGCATTCTCCACGGTGTTCGATTTGCTGCCGTCCATTTTAACGGGCAAAATCATCGACGAGGGCTTTTTGGCGGGGAATTTCCGCAGGTTGCTGTACTATGTGGGGATTTCCTTTGGCGTGCTGTTGGCGTCCAACCTGATTGCCCTGCTGCAAACCTATGTCAACGCGTGGGTGGCGCAGCATATCTCGAAGGATATGCGCAACCAGCTGTATGCCCACCTGCAAAAAATGTCCCAGCGGTTTTTCGCAGACAGCAAGCAGGGGGACATCATCACCCGCATGACGAGCGATGTTTCCGGTGTGGAGCAGGTCATATCCGGCACGCTGGCGGGCACGGTGGCCAATGTGGCGCTGCTTGTCAGCTCTCTGGCCGCCATGTTCAGCCGGAACTGGATTCTGGCCGCTGTGGGCATGCTGATCATTCCCCTGTTTATCCTCCCCACAAAGAAGGTGGGGAAGCGCCGGTGGGCGTTAACACTGCAAAGCCAGAAAAAAAGCGACGCCATCAATCAGGTGCTTAACGAAACCCTGTCTGTCAGCGGGCAGCAGCTGGTAAAGCTGTTCACCAACGAGGAAAGGGAGCTGGAAACATACACGCGCCTCAACGGGGATATGCTTAAGCTGCGCATCCGGGAAAGTATGGTGGGGCGGTGGTTTCACATGGCCATCAACACCTTTTCCAGCATCGGCCCTATGTTGATCTATCTGGTGGCGGGCATCCTGATGCTGGAATACGGCGACGCCTCCCTGACAATAGGGGATGTCACAGTGATGATCGCGCTACTGAACCGCATGTACCGCCCTGTCAACCAGCTGCTGGAGGTACAGGTGGACTTTGTCCGCGCCATGGCGCTGTTCACCCGGATTTTCGATTACCTCGATATGCCCGTCGAAATTGAGAGTCGCCCCGATGCCATCACGCCGGATTCACTGCGGGGCGATGTGTCCTTCGAGAACGTCAGCTTCCGGTATAAGGCCGACACCCCTGTACTGGAAAACGTATCCTTCACCGCAAAGGCCGGAACCACCATTGCCATTGTGGGGCCGTCCGGCGCGGGAAAATCCACCATGGTCAGTCTCCTGACCCGGCTGTACGACGTGACGGACGGCTGCATCCGGCTGGACAGCCACGACATCCGCGACCTGGATCTGTCGTTCCTGCGCCGCCAAATAGGCGTGGTGACCCAGGACAACTACCTGTTTAACGGGACAATCCGGGAAAATCTCCTCTACGCCAATCAAAGCGCCACTGCCGAGGAACTTGAAAAAGCGTGTCGGGAAGCCAATATTCACGAATTTATTGCCGGACTTCCACAAGGCTATGACACCCTTGTGGGCAATCGGGGCATGAAGCTGTCCGGCGGGGAACGGCAGCGGCTTTCCATTGCCCGGGTCATCCTGAAGGATCCCGCCCTGCTCATTCTGGACGAGGCGACCTCCTCCCTGGATTCCATTTCGGAGAGCCTTATCCAAAGCGCCATTGAGCCGTTGCTGGAAAACCGCACCAGCATCGTAATCGCCCATCGTCTGTCGACGGTGATGTCCGCCGATGAAATCCTGGTTGTGTGCGGCGGCCGGATTGTGGAGCAGGGAACCCACCAGGCTCTGCTGCGGGACAGCAGCGTATACAGGGACTTGTACGAAACCCAGTTTGAGCGGGTGCTGCGGGAATATCGGGCGTCCTGACAACCGGAAATTGAGACAGCCACTATCCAGTTGCGTCTGTCCTGAATTTTGTGGCAATGCCAGGCAGGCATAGGTTTGAAACAAGTGTGTGTTCAGGGGGAGGATGGCCGGAGGTCGTCCTCCCCCTGTGCCGGATGATTGCAATGTGCGGGTGTGAGGGAAATTGTTGTGAGATCTTGAACATTTCATGTTATAATAAAAATCCACCGGCATAGCCGGTGGTATTTCTTATGCGGGCAAAGCCCTATGGTACTAGCAGCGTCTAAAGACGCATATGCGATCTGCCACTTGCGAGG
>JAJDGX010000230.1 GCA_030265885.1 Ruminococcaceae bacterium OttesenSCG-928-L11
AGCCGATGGCACTGTGCCTGTGCCGCCGGTGGCATTGTGCTGCCAGCGATGCTTTAGGGCGTGGTTTGAGCGAACCGCTTGTGCCTGCTGCGCAGCCGGGCACTTTGTGCCTATGCCGCCGGTGGCTCTGCGCTGCCAGCGATGCTTTAGGGCGTTGCTGTTCGAGGTGGTGCTGCGGGGTTTTCTCGTTTGTCTGTGTCCCTTTTTTAGCAAACCCGGAGTGTTTGGGTGCCTGTGAGTTCTGTTTGCGTGGTATCCTCGCCTTCCCGCAGGATGCTGTGCAGCCGCATGGGGTTCTCGCAGGTCTCCCCCTGGTACTTGCCCTTGCATACAATAAAATGCCTGGCCCGCTTCAATGAGACGCCCAACGCCTGGAGAGAATCATGGCTGAGAGCGCAGTATTGGCGGGCCTTTACGATGCGCTTGGCATAGGTTACCCCAATGCCCGGCACCCGCAGCAGCATCTCATAGCCAGCCCGATTGACCTCCACCGGGAACAGGTGCAGGTTTCGCAGTGCCCACGCCACCTTGGGATCCAAATCCTCCTGCAGGGCGGGGGTGGCCTCGGGGACAATTTCCTCCGCCGCAAAGCCATACAGCTGCATGAGCCTGTCCGCCTGATACAGTCGCCGAACCCGCCACAGCGGTGTCGCCATCGGTGGCAATTCCTCATATCCCGCCGCCGGATCCTGATAGTGAAATGCCGTATAATACACCCGGCTCAGGTGATATTTGCGGTACAGCGCCCCGGACAATCGCAGAATGGTGTAGTCGTCCTCCCCGGAGCTGCCCGCCATCATCTGGGTCGTCTGGGAGGTGGCAAAGGGGGGTGCAAATCGACTCGCCTCAGCCCTCGCCGCCTCTATCTGTCGACTGATGCTCCCCATAGGCCCCAGAATATTGGTCTTGTTTTTGTTCTTTGCAATCTGCTTGTAGCCCTCGCTTCGGGCCACCTCGATGTTGACACTGAGCCGGTCGGCGTATAGCCCCGCCGTGTGAATCAATTCCGGCGCCGTCCCCGGCATCACCTTGGAGTGGACATACCCCTGAAAATTCAATTCTCCCCGAATGATTTTCATAGTCTCTATCATCAGTTCCTGGGTGTAATCCGGCGTTCGTATAATAGCCGAGGTGAGAAAGATGCCCCGATTGGCCCGTCGCGCCTCGCTGACCGCCAACTCCGCCAGTTCCCGCGGGGTGGACTGATACCGCCGCGCACAGTCTCTGCCGCTGCGGCAGCCGCAATAGGCACAGTTGAAAATGCAGTCGTTGGACAAAAACACCTTGGGCACCGTTGGCGGTGCCTTTTTGGCGCGTACTGAACTGCGAATATCCGCCAACTCCGGCACACCGGAGGCATCGTCCGCTACCTCAAACCGGGCATCCTCCCGCATCAAACGCACCTTTTCATCCAGATCCACCGCTGTATTCCATATGATGTTGGCCATCGCCCCACATCTCCTTCTAATTCAAAACATTTGTTCTTTTTATAGTATAGCACATCTTGCGCTGGAAATGCAAGCCCTAAAATTCGTAGACTTTCACAAGGCTGTAGAAACAATGCCATTCCTTTTTGCCAGGGGCTACAATTTTTTGCGAAATCTACCTCTTTTGCCTGTACGCCAACATTGTCATATGTTACAATAATAGGCGGTGTAAAACTATGAAAATGAGACTGCCACGGTTTATCGAGGAATCGTGCAGTCCCGCAAGGGGTTCGAGGGAATTGGCAGATATATCCTGCGGGCTTTTCTTTGGCTGTCGCCTCTCCCTTGCTGCGCATAGCCATATCGGCCAAGGAGGGCTTTGCACGCATCAATCCTTTTTTCTTGGCCAGAAACGGGGGAAACAATGGTTACACAGCAATTATCCGATTGGGCACGGCAAAACAACTGCCGCTACATTCACAGTGAAAACGAGTTGTGCGATGTGGTGGAAAAACGCACCGAGGAAGGCTATGCCTTTGGCTTCAGCTGTGAGGAGGACGCGTCGAAGAGTTCGGTGGCTGCCTATTTTGGCGGGGTTTTGGGTGCCATAGCGGCATCTGCTGCCACAAAACGATACATCATCAAGCTGGGCGTTGACCACAACACCTGGCAGAAGGATTGCATCAAGGAAATCAAGCAGGAGTTGAAGGGCATCGCCATTCCAGGCTATACCAGGGGTGTTTTTACTCTGTCTATGAAGAAAAACTCCCATACGGCGGAAACCTATGATGCCATGAGCGCCGCCGCCGAAGCAGCTTCGGCTGTGCTGGCCCGCTATGATGTCCGCATGCCGACGGCCTGTGTCCACTGCAAGCAGGACAACTGCGACGATTTTGATACCTCCAAAAAGAGCGGCTCCGTTCTCCAGCCCGCCCATCAGTCCTGTGTGCGCTCCGCCATGGAGGAAAGCCTGACAAAGCTGGAAGCCCGCAAGGAAAAGGAGGGCTATGTCCTCGGCTTTCTCGCCGCTGTCCTGGGGATTTTCCTCGGTTCTCTCCTCTCTGTGCTTCTCTACTTCATCGATGTTTACAGCAGCATTCTCAATTACATTTTTTACCTGTTTATCCCCATGTGTGCCTTTTCGCTGTACGCCAAGGCCAACGGGAAGGCCAAGTGGGTCAGCATTCCCCTGATTCTTATTCTCACCGGTGTCGCTGTCACCGCCCTGACCCTTGCAGGCAATTATCTCTGGGTCAATGACGGGTTCACCGACAGTTCCGTCTATTATTACCTGGCCTTGCTGCTGACAGACGCGGGACTGATGCTCGGTGTTGCCGTCGATTGGGGCATTGGCCTGGTGGCAGGCCTCATCGGCATCATCATCGGCTATCGCAGCCTGATAAAAAAGAGCCGAAAGAAAGACGCCATGATAACCGCCCTCCAATCCAGCTTGACCAGCTTGAAGCTGGACACAGACCGCTCCGCGGATTACAGCCGGGAGGTTTGATGGCAGTGGAGGCGGGAATTGTCGGCGGACGATCGTCCGGCGGCGACGCCGAAGGCGGAGAGGGTTCACGGAGCAGCGCGGAGTGAACCCACAATTCCCGCCGGGCTGCCCGATATAGCCGGACTAAAAAGCCAGCGAGCGGACAGGTAAATAGCGCCGGTAAAAGGGCGCGAGTCATCGACGTACGCACAGCA
>JAJDGX010000231.1 GCA_030265885.1 Ruminococcaceae bacterium OttesenSCG-928-L11
CGCATAATTTTTTCCTTCTGCCATTCAAAGTGAATTCGGTATAGTATGGGTGGAACATCCCGGTTTATTCCGGGGGCAAAGCAGCCTCAAAGCTCGAAATCGGACTGGGAAAATTTTTGCAGAGGTGCTCGGCGTCTCGGCTCCCGCTTCAGGGGATCGTACCGGTAATGGCGACATTTATAGTCGGGCGCCACCACGCCCTTGCGCTCGCAGAGCACCGCGCCGGAGCGGTCAAAGGACAGGCGTCCCTGCTCGCAATATTTGCATGCCGGTGAAATTCGGTTGCCAAATAACCGCTTCTCCGCCATATGCATTCCTCCTTGTGGATAATTCCGCCGAATTGATGAAAATTTTGCGGCGGGAATTAAGTATCAGCGAAAGCTTCCGATATAATATACGTATGCTATACCAAAAGCGTTGGGATGGATTTTCCTGTGAATTTGCGCGGGATATCCCCGCTTTTTCCAGTATACCAAATAATCCGACAAAGATCCACGCCGCATTAATGGAATTCGCGGGACAGCGGCGGAAGGATTTCTCACATTTCACTATTTTTATACATGGATTGGATGTAGGCGATTTATGGCAGAAATTACAAAAATATCTTCGCCTCTGGTGCCAAAGGAAAATGTCGGCAACCGGTACAAGCCCGAAACCGATCAGGCGTTTGAGCTGACCAATACCAGCAAGGTGCACAAAACGGCGGAGGACGGAAAAGTCCGGGAGCAGCAGACCAATTCCCAGCAGCTCCGGGATAGCTTCGGCCGCGCTTCGATTGCCGCGCTTTTAAAGGACACCAACGATCTGACAACCGTCATCAAGCGGCTTGCCCTCCTCATCGAGACCGGCGTCTCCACCTCCGAGGTCATGAACGACCCGGAGGTCAAGCAGATGCTGGAATCCCTCTACGTGCTGCCGGAGGATGTGCTGGACACTATCCTGGAGCAGGATAAATCCGCAGTGCTCTTCAAGGGAGAGGCCTTTGAGGTGCTGCGGGATTTGCTGGCCAAGTTTCAGGACAACCCCAAAATCCGCGACGCCGTGGCCAATCTGCTGAAAACCTTTGAGTTTAACGTAAATGTAAAGGACTCTCTGCGCACCGTCCTCATGAATTGCGAGAATATCCTGGATTACATGTTTTCCAAGGACAGAACCCAGTTTTCCGCCTACCTGCAGGGCCTGGCGGAGACACTTCTGCCCGAGGAGGCCGCCCCGCAGGAGACGCTTCCCCAGGGAACTGTTCCCCAGGAGGCCGCTGCCCAGGAGACCCCGCAGCCTCTGCCGGGAGAGCCTCTCCCCCCTGGGACGGAGACGGCAGCCGCCGTTCCCACTCAGCCGGGCCAGACAGCGGCGGCGGGCCAGCAGCCTCCTGTGTTTTACAACGAGGACGGCCAGCCCATCCCCGATGAGATTGTCCGCCTGTATTACGACGCCGAGGGCAATCCCCTCACCCGGCAGACAGAGCCCATGTTCACCGATGCCGACGGCAACCCCATCACCCCCGATGCGCCTCCCGTTTTCTACGACGCCGACGGCAACCCCATCTCCCCCGAGACCATGAAACAGATGATGACGGGGACTCCGGTGCCGGAGCAGGCGCCGGGTCAGCCCCCACCGGCCGGAGAGGCCGGCCAGACCCAGCAGCCCCAGCAATCTCAGCAATCTCAGCAATCCCAACCCGGGCAGGCGGCCGGGCAGCCCCAGCAAACGGGACAGCCCCAGACAGAGGCCGCGGCAGAGCGGCTGCCTCAAAAGGAAATCGCCCAGATTCTCAAGTCCAATCTCCTGCCGCTGCTGGGGGAGATTGTGGTGAAATACAACCAGAACACCCGCATTCGGGATCATGTCATGGTGGTGGTGCACAACACCGTGCGGGTGGATCAGGGCACGCCGGAGGCCCTCCGCGCCGCCGTCAACAAGCTGGTGCAGGAGTTGCGGCAGGTAGCCAATCTGCCCGAAAACTTCGCCCGGAACCTGACCGAATCCATTATGGAGCAGAGCCGTGCGGTGAAGGCCGGCGGCAACGAGGTAATGGAGAAGCTGGTGGAGGTCATATCCGAAACCCTGCGATCCGAGCAGAGCAGCCCGTCGGTGATTCGTCAGGCGGAAACGCTGCTGATGAGCCTGCTCCAAAACCAAAGTTCCATGATGAGCGTGCTCCACTACCTCATCCCCATCCAAACCCCGACAGAGCAAATCATGATGGAGATGTACGTGGATCCCGATTACGAGGAGGGCAGGGAGAACGACAGCAAGCAGAGCCGCAAGATTTTCCTCTCCTTTGAATCGGAGGCCCACGGCGCCTACGAGATGAGCTTTTTGCAGACCGAGCAGTATGTGGATTTCCAGATGTGGTGCCCCGGCGCCCTTGTCCGGGGCCTGGGCGGAATGAAGCGCTTTTTTGCCGATACCATGCAGGTGTACGGCTATACGATGAACAGCTTTTCCGTGCAGGAATACCTGGAGCCACAAAGCGTGGTGGATGTATTCCCGCACCTGTTGAACCGAAAGGTGGGTATCGATGTCAGAATCTAACGGCAATGGCGAGTTGGACATCCGCAACATTCGGGCAGCGGCGCTGAAATACAACACCAACCAGGATCAGGCCCCTGTGGTGGTGGCGGCCGGCAGCGGCTACATCGCCAACCGCATCATCGAAATCGCCGACGAATGCGGCGTGACCGTCTACCACGACGACAGCGCGGCCACCCTGCTCTCCAAGCTGAACCTGGGCCGGGAAATCCCCCCGGAGCTGTACCAGATGGTGGTGGATATCTACGTGTCCGTCATGTCCGCCTCCGATTCGCTCAAGGAGACACTGTAGTGCCTGTACACACAAAAACCCTGTGAGGATGCTTCCTCACAGGGTTTTCCGCTTGTAGGCAGAAGCGACGTTAAAGCAACGGATTTGAAATGGGGCGTTGCCCCAAACCCCAGTCAAGAGGATGATCCCCTTGACAATCCCGCAAATTGTGTTTGTTGGTTTGGATTTATAGTCTCGTGTCCTAAAAAGACAAACAGGATTAGCCTTGCCGCTCAAAGGCAGCCCAGCATCTACGTCCGCACCTGCCAGAGACGGGGTAATACAAA
>JAJDGX010000232.1 GCA_030265885.1 Ruminococcaceae bacterium OttesenSCG-928-L11
TATTTCCCTCCATGAGACCTGTGGAGGAAAACGGGAAACCTCATAAATAGTAGCGGAGGCAGAAAGATGAGAAGGACTTATCGGACCGAGCCGCTGGATTTAATTCAGGTGGTCAATATGGATCGGCAATACCCAATGGTTCATTGTACAGCCCACCTGACCGGAATAATCGAACTGGAACGGATGCGCCGAGCAGTCCGATGGCTCACCCGCTTCATCCCACAGATTTTATGTGCTTACGACGAAAAGCGCAGCCGCTGGATATCCTCCGATCTGACTGAGCAGGATGTGGTGCGGTTGTCCACCGGGAAAACTCACGAAGGCAAAGACGGAGAGCCGGACTTGTTGTCCGGCCCACAGTTTAAGGTCAGTGTGGAGCAGTGCGAGGATAGCGCCATTCTGTATCTCTATGGCAGCCATATCCTCTGCGATGGCGCCGGTTTCAAGCAGATGCTCTATCTGCTTTGCGAAGCCTACAATCGGGATGATCCGGAGTGGCCCGTACCGGAGAACATGCGCAGCGCAGCACCGGTGCTGTTCCGTCACCCGGACTATCGGGCAGGAGCGTTGCCGGAGGGTTTTACACATATTTCTCTGCCCTTTGAGCAGGGTATGGTAAAAACACCGCACACTGTATCGTGCAGTATCTCCGCGCCGGAGTTTCACATCATCCGCAGGAGAGTTAAAGATTTCGGAGTAACGCTCAATGACCTGATTATGACGGCCTATTCCTGGCGACTCTATACGCTTACCGGCTGCAACAATTTCTATCTTCCTTGCCCGGTGGACCTGCGCCGTTTCATAGAGAATGAAAAGGGCTATTCGGTCGCCAATCTGACCGGCAATTACCTATGTCCGATCAACATAGCGACTGGTGAGGCATTTGAGGGTTTACTGAAGCAAGTACACGAATCAATGTCACAACTGAAAAAAGACCGGGCATATCTTTATCAGCTACCACTCCTGCACAATCTGCGCTGGCTTCTGCCGCCATCCACTTTCTTAAAGCAGCTGGGCGCAAACGGCGGCTTTTTGCCAGTCACTTATTCCAATATCGGTGTGTTTGATGACGGGCGTTTCTCCTTCCATGGAACCGTTATGGAAAGCGTAAGGCTCAGTGGAGCCTACAAACCGACACCAACAATTCAACTTGCGGTGAGTACGTTTAGAGGGACTTGCACCTTCAGCACGAATATGATCGGAACCGATGCGGACGCCCAAATTGCGAGGCGCATCTTGCATGGGGTGAAAGAAACAGTAGAGAGCATTGTCTGACATTAGCCTAGCGCTCCTCTCCGATTGTTTTCAATTCACGTACATGTGGATAGTTACTCCCTTGACATGTAACATATTTTGCGATATTCTAATACTGTACAAATTGTTCAGTTAGATTTGCATAATGTTCAGATTGGGAGGCGGATTATGGAAAGCAAAACCAAACGTGAACAACGTATCGAGGGAACAAAAGAAAACATCGTCAATGTTGCCGGTGACCTTTTTGCAATGAAGGGTATCGCCAATGTGGCCTTTGACGATATCGCCAAAGAAGCTGGATATAGCCGTACAACAGTTTATTCGCATTTTTCCAGCAAGGACGACATAACAAACTATATTGTTTTAAGGACGATGAACATAGTTCTTAAATCCATACGAAAGGTTGTCAAATCAACCGTGCAGGCAGATGGGCAGTTTCGGCTGCTATGCTATGAGCTTGTGGCCCTGTGTGATGACAACCCATTTTTCTTTAAGTGTATGCAGGAGTACATCGACGCAAGCCCTGAAGGTCGAAAAAACAATCCCGTTTTAGAAGAAATATATCAGGTTGGTGAAAAACTGAATGAGGAATTTGCCCGAATGCTCGCTGGCGGTGTTGAACAGGGTAAATTCCGCAGTGACCTAAATGTATTACCCACGGGAATGATATTGTGGTCGTGTCTCACATCGCTCATCAGCGTTATGCACAACAAGCGCCAGTATATCGAAGCGGATATGCTGACTGCGGAAGAATTTCTTGATTACGGCTTTGCTCTCATTCTGCGCACTGTGTTGAAAGAGGGTGTGAACATTGGGTAAAAAGCTGCTGTTAATCAAAGGCGGTCCACGGGCCAATGGGGTGACAAATCAGATGCTGGAGTCCTTGCGTCAGCAAGCCAGCGCAAGCGGATGGGAGTGCAGTTTTTATGATATTTATGAAATGCCACTTATGTCTTGCACCGGATGTAGAACCTGCCGGAAAACTGGAATCTGCATTATGAGTGATGATGTGAGTGATGTGCGGAAACAACTGCTTGAATGTGATGTGGTGGCCCTCGCCGCCCCTACCTACTTCGCCAACGTACCAGAGCCGGTAAAGAATCTCTTTGACAGGTTGTCCGGTGCGGTACTTGATGAAAACGCAAAACCAAAACAGAATAAAGAGCAGCAATACATACTGCTGACGGCTTGTGCTACAAAACCTCCGTTTGATATCCTTGCAGGGCAAAGCACCGGCGCAATTCGCGCCATGAAGGAATTTTTCAAGATGGCAGGAATGAAGAACCTCGGCAAAGTTGTATGTGCTGGAGCCAGCCCTGATAAGCAGATATCTTCAAAAACAAAAAGCCAGATAGGGAGTTTGATGCCATGAAAAAGAAAATGAAAAGTCGCACGAAAATCATCGTTGCAGCAATTGCGCTGGTGTTGGTGATCGCGGCGACATTCCTGATAAATTATCTTGTGTCCGTACAACGGTATCAGGATGCGATAACCAATATGATCTATATCCACATGGATGCAACAGACATTCCCGATGGAACATATATCGGGGAATATGATGTGGAGTATGTTTACGCAAAAGTACAGGTAACAGTTGAGAATGGGCTGATAACCAATTTGGAGATACTGGAGCATCGTCACGAGCGCGGAGCTGCCGCTGAACGTATTATAGATGATATTTTAGAACAACAGATCATTGATGTCGATGCAATATCCTCGGCAACAAATTCAAGTCAGGTTATCAAAAAGGCAGTAGATATTGCGCTGTCTAATGCGCAGTGTGAAGCGTAAAGAGGCTTAAAAGTAT
>JAJDGX010000233.1 GCA_030265885.1 Ruminococcaceae bacterium OttesenSCG-928-L11
TTTCCGAAGCCCGAACCGAGCGGGGGATTTTCCCGAAGATAGTGAGCTTATCACCATATGCAGCGGTCAGCGTTTCAATGATTTCCCGCGCGTCATTGGTGCGCTCGTCCACCATTGTAAGAAGAATACCGCTGATGGATAGGCCCGGATTGATTTGCCGTCGCACACGGGCGATGGTTTTCAAAAGCAGTTCCAGCCCCTTGGCGGGTAAGTATTCAGCCTGTACCGGGATAAGGACGGAGTCCGCCGCTGCCAGTGCATTGATAGTCAGCATCCCCAGCGATGGGGAGGTGTCCAGAAGAATATAGTCATACAGCGGCTTTACAGTATCGAGATACTGGCGTAAAATGGTTTCACGGCTCATGGCGTTGACAAGTGAGATTTCCACACCGGAAAGCTCGATGCTGGCAGGCATAAGGTCGATGCCTTCGCCGTGGTGGATGATCCCCTCCGTAACAGGCAGGGGATTTTCCTGTATAATCCCGGCCAATACGTTTGCGAGGGTGAAAGGTAGCTCGTCCGGCTTGGGGTAGCCGAGGCTGATGGTGAGCGACGCCTGTGGGTCGTTGTCAATCAACAGGACTTTCTTTCCCTGGCGGGCCAGTCCAATACCAAGGCTGGCCGCCGTTGCTGATTTGCCCACGCCACCCTTTTGGTTGGACAGCGCGATGATTTTTGCCATATTCATTCCTCCGATGCTGTTATGTGGCAAGCCCGATAGAGAGCTTGTCCGATTTTAGGATTCGCCCCTCCTTTGCTTGGATTTGCCCTTTTGGGGCAGAAAAATAATAAGACCAAACCGGTGAAAACGCCCTAACTGCGGGGTTTTTCCGTGTTGGTCTCATTATAACAGCATCATCAATGTAAAGCTCTGTTTTTCCCAAACCATGCTGCTTTGCGTATTGGCTGAGTATCTGCTTTTGCGTCATAATACTGGAACTATACCCTTCATTTTCATCGTCACGGCTGAGCCTGCAATATAACGCGACCATTTTGTCCTGCTGTTTCATCCGAAAATCTCCTCTAAGATAATTATTTGCACCCTATGCAGGTACATGAAACCATCTTAGGGTACGGTACTTGGACTTTGCATTTTTGGCCGTAAAATCCACTTGAACTGCTGTGGATTGAAAACTTGGCCGCGCTAAAGCTGCACTTCTTGTATTTCTTGTAAAGGCATAGATTTTATCATATAATCATAATAGAGCGTTAATTGACTTGATTTTTTGGAGGCTATTTTTGATGGATGATAAAAAGAAGGAAAACATGATTATCCGCAGTTCTGCAGCGGAATATCTTACTTATATTG
Source organism: Ruminococcaceae bacterium OttesenSCG-928-L11 (assembly GCA_030265885.1). Taxonomy (GTDB): domain Bacteria; phylum Bacillota; class Clostridia; order Oscillospirales; family Ruminococcaceae; genus WRAV01. The sequence goes on from JAJDGX010000233.1 coordinate 1,310, forward strand.
CGGCAACGGGCGAAAACGAGCAAAGCATCGAAATGCGCTATGAAAACGAGAATATCTGGCTGACTCAAAAAATGATGGCTACCCTATACGATGTCAGTGTTTCTGCTATCAATCAACATCTTAAAAGAATTTTTGATGACGGAGAACATACAGAGGATGCAGTTATTAAGAAATACTTAATAACTGCCGCGGATGGCAAGAATTATAACACGAGCCATTATAACCTGCAAGCCATTATTGCTGTTGGCTTCAAGATTAATAACCCTCGTGCGGTCCAATTCAGGAAATGGGCAGGGCAAATTGTCAAGAATTATACTATTCAAGGCTGGACAATGGACTCTGAACGCCTGAAAAAAGGGCACATGTTTACTGATGAATATTTTGAGCGACAGCTTCAGCAGATCCGCGAGATACGCTTGTCCGAGCGCAAGTTTTATCAGAAGATAACAGATATATATGCAACAGCATTTGATTATGACAAAAACGCAAAAACCACACAGGTGTTTTTCAAGCTGGTACAGAACAAATTGCACTATGCGGTTCATCGGCACACTGCGGCTGAACTAATAGTGGAGCGCGCTGATGCCGAAAAAGAGCATATGGGGCTTACAACATGGGAAACTGCCCCGCACGGAAAAATTATCAAGGCAGATGTTTCAATCGCAAAAAACTATCTGAACGAGCAGGAAATGAACTACCTTGAGCGCATAGTTTCAGTCTATTTGGATTTTGCAGAGTTGCAAACCGAGCGTAAAATCCCGATGTCTATGGAAGACTGGGCCAAACGTCTGGACGGATTTCTGGAGTTTAACGGAAACGAAATTTTGACGGGTTCGGGGAAAATTTCGCACGAACAGGCAAAGCTACATGCAGAAACCGAATACGAAAAATATCGGATTGTGCAGGACAGGTTGTTCAAATCTGATTTTGACATGCTATTGGCGGAAATAGAGGGACAGTCCTAAAAATTACAGGGCGGGTTCAAAGCATGATTGTCACATTCCTGACCGTGCAGACAATCGGCTTTGTGGTACCATTTTTCAGCGGATCCATATGCTACATTCAATCCGGTTACCTGGCAGGATCCATGGGGATTACAATTAAAGAATAGTGGCATAAGAATAGCAATCAATGATGTCCATATACCTGTATGCTTGTGTCAAGCTATCCATAAACTTTTTCTCGACAAACATATAATTGAGATTGGGCACAAATCGGGCGAACGACCATTGCTTAAATATTTGAAGGACGGAGTTAATTGGCTCCGTCCTTCGTAGTATATCAAATGACAGTGGTTGAAGCATAGCTTTCGGCAGCAAAGCAAATATAGTATCTAAAACCTGTTTTTACACCCGTTATTTCAATCAATCCATTTCTATTTCTTTTTATTTCGCTTTGTGCCAAAGAAAATGGCAACAGAAGCACAGACCAAACAAGCACCTATTGCAATCCATATTACAGGATTCATATCAAGTTACCTCCTAAAGTATATCTCATAACGTTTTATTCTACCACAGTCCAATACATAAAACAATAAAAAGCGAAAGGAGCAAACCCACATGGCAAAGACACGCACCGAGAAAATCACCAGCCTCGAAACCGAAATCCAACAGCTTGAAAACAAGCGGAAACAGCTAATCCAAGCGCAGAAAAAAGAGGAGCGCAACACCAGTATGTCATGACAAAATGCGGCAAGGCACTGCAACCGGCTCTTGACCTGCTGGAAAACTAGGGCGTGACGAT
>JAJDGX010000234.1 GCA_030265885.1 Ruminococcaceae bacterium OttesenSCG-928-L11
GTCTCTGCCGTAGAGGCAATTGTGGTAAGGGGGGGAATCAGTGGGCGTCGATGTACTTTTTGATGTTGGAAGCGTTGGCGTATTTTTCGATGGCGGGGCCGTTGAGGATAATCAGCGTGGGGGCCTGCAGTACGCCGTACTGGGTGGCCAGTTCCGCCTTTTCCTCGGCATCCACCACTTCAAACTCGATGTCCGCCTTCTCTAAGAAGCTGGCCGCAACCTTGCAGTTGGGGCAGGATTTTGTGGTGAACAGCAGCGCCTTGCGCACTTCCTCTTCCTGCAGGGCCAGTTCATGGCTGCGCAGCTTGGAGTGCACCACATCATACAGCTTGCGATCCTTGAATTCCTGGGTCTTGCCCTCGTTCCAGTTCTGCACCGGGCGATAGTAGCCGGTAATGCGGCTGTAAACCTCGGTCTTGCCGCCGCACTCGGGGCAGGAATAGACCTCGCCGGACAGATAGCCGTGATCCTTGCAGATGGAATAGGTGGGCGACAGGGTGTAATAGGGCAGTGTGTAGTTCTCGGCGATTTTCTTTACCAGAGCCGCCGCCGACCGCCAATCGGGCATTTTCTCGCCGATAAAGGCGTGGAACACGGTGCCGGAGGTGTACAGCGTTTGCAGCTCATCCTGGATGTCCAGGGCTTCAAACACATCCTCGGTATAGCCCACCGGCAGGTGGGAACTGTTGGTGTAGTAGGGGGTGCCGCCGTTTTCCGCCGCGGTGATGATGTCGGGGAACCGGGCGATGTCGTGCTTGGCAAAGCGATAGGTTGTGGATTCGGCGGGGGTTGCCTCCAGGTTAAAGAGGTCGCCGTACTGCTCCTGATAATCGGACAGCCGCTCCCGCATATGGTTGATGACTTCCTTGGAGAAAAGCTGGGTTTCCCGGTGGGTCAAGTCCTTGCGCAGCCATTTGGCGTTGAGGCCCACCTCGTTCATGCCGATGAGGCCGATGGTGGAGAAGTGGTTCTCGAAGCTGCCCAGGTACCGTTTGGTATAGGGATACAGGCCCTCATCCAGCAGCTTGGAGACGACGGTGCGCTTGGTGTGCAGCGACCGGGCGGAAATATCCATAATGTGATCGAGGCGGGCGTAGAAGTCCGCTTCGTTTTCTGCCAGATAGGCGATGCGGGGCATATTGACTGTAACCACACCGATGGATCCGGTGCTCTCACCGCTGCCAAAGAAGCCGCCGGATTTTTTGCGCAGTTCCCGCAGATCCAGGCGCAGACGGCAGCACATGCTGCGGATGTCGCTGGGCTCCATATCGCTGTTGACGTAGTTGGAGAAATAGGGCGTGCCGTATTTGGAGGTCATCTCGAACAGCAGGCGGTTGTTCTCGGTCTCCGACCAGTCAAAGTCCTTGGTGATGGAATAGGTGGGGATGGGATACTGGAAGCCACGGCCATTGGCGTCGCCCTCGATCATAATCTCGATAAACGCTTTGTTGACCATGTCCATCTCTTTTTTGCAGTCCTTGTATTTGAAGTCCATCTCCTTGCCGCCGACGATGGCGGGCAACTCGGCCAGGTCATCGGGCACCACCCAGTCCAGCGTGATGTTGGAGAAGGGCGCCTGTGTGCCCCAGCGGCTGGGGGTGTTTACGCCGAAAATAAAGGACTCCACGCACTTTTTCACCTGGTTGTAACTCAGGTTATCTACCTTAACAAAGGGGGCCAGGTAGGTATCGAAGGAGGAGAACGCCTGCGCGCCCGCCCATTCGTTTTGCATAATGCCCAGGAAGTTGACCATCTGGTTGCACAGCGACGCCAAGTGGCTGGCCGGTGCCGAGGTAATTTTACCGGGGATGCCGCCCAGACCCTCCTGAATCAGCTGCTTCAGCGACCAGCCGGCGCAATAGCCGGTGAGCATGGACAGGTCATGGAGGTGAATTTCCGCGTTGCGATGGGCGTCGGCGACCTCCTGATCGTAAATCTCCGACAGCCAGTAGTTGGCTGTGATGGCCCCGGAGTTGCTGAGAATCAAGCCGCCGACGGAGTAGGTAACCGTGGAGTTTTCCTTGACCCGCCAGTCGGTGATGTTCAGGTAGCTGTCCACCGTGTCCTTGAAATCCAAAATAGTGGAGCCCATATTGCGAACCCGCTCCCGCTGCTTGCGGTACAGGATGAACGCCTTGCCCACATCGGCATAGCCGGACTGCACCAGCACCGACTCCACGCTGTCCTGAATGTCCTCCACACTGATGGCATTGTCTTTGATTTTAGGCTCAAAGTCGGCCGTTACCTTCAACGTAAGCAGGTCGATGACCTGGGGGTGGTACTGTTTGTTTTGGGATTCAAACGCCTTGGTGATGACTGTAGAAATTTTGGCCAGATCAAAAAATGTAACCTTTCCGTCCCGTTTGATAACCTGATACATGTCCTACCTCCATAAATATGCACAGGCCGCCTGTGGATGGTGAAGCCACTGTATTCCGCGTTGGGGGCCTTGGCCGAGCCAACACAATATATAGTGGTCACAGGGCTGTGGCGATTCTCCACAGCCACCCCGCCACCGGCAGGGTGCGCCCGTTCTGTAATATCGGTAACCCCTGTTTAACAGCGGAAGTTTCCGATAAAAAATGCAGAGGCCCTATCCAATGGCATGGATAGGCTCCACTGCTACTATACCACATCTATATCGGGCTTGTCAATGCAAAATCCACCAGATATTGTGTTAAATATACGCCAGTCACACAAAATGGGGGTATGCAGCGAATTTGATTCACCCTGTATCCCAACGGCTGTTTTTGGCTTTCCCAAGCCTGTTTTCACCGCCCCCAACAAATAGCGGAGCACTCGGTCTCCCCTACCCTTCCCCCCAAAACCCGCATTCAATGGTGGAATGCAGCAACAATCCCACTGCATAACCCAACCCACATTTTGTATATTTATATCTCCCCACACACCCGCAGGTCGTGCGGAGAGTACAGCAAGCCACCGGCGCAATGCCCTAAAGCACCGGTGGCAGTGCGAAGCTACTGGCGGCACAGGCACCTAGCAACCGGCTGCGCAGCAGGCACAAGCAAA
>JAJDGX010000235.1 GCA_030265885.1 Ruminococcaceae bacterium OttesenSCG-928-L11
CCAGCGGGATCAAACACTCCAGGAAATCAACCATGGCGGCGAGGACGGATACTGCTATGTCTATGGGACGCTGGTGCTTGCGTTTCCCGCGACAACGCAGCACGCGTCAAGAAGGGTTGCCATCTATCCCGATGAAATGCCGGAGGACAACACCGGCTCTGATCTCGATGAGTGGCTCTATCTGCTGGAGCTTCCGTGGGTGGCGGAAATCCTCGATTCACTTTCGTTCACAGGCGAAACCAAAGAGGAAGACAAATGGGAGACGCAGCCGTTTGAGGTGCACCACTATGCGCTGACACCCGTTGATGGCTGGGAGGTGCAGAGTCTCAGCGGGCAGGTATGCACCCTGAAAAAAGAAGGAGTGAGCGACTGGTTTACCTCCAACGAGGGCTCCGCGGAAATATTTATCTGGCCCTGGGAGATAGACACAGCCGCCGAAGAGCTGGAGGAGCGGCTGGAAAGCCAGGTTACAAACTATGAGCAGAAGGAAAACATCACCATAAACGGGCGCGAGTATTTCCAGCTGCAGGCGGACGAAAATTCATCCATCACCGGCTATGTTCTGATCACTTCAATGGGTGAGACGTTTGACCCGGATGCTGACGGTTATATCAGGATCGAGGTGCGGTATACCTTTGATCTGGATGAGGCAATGCCACAGCTTGAAAACATAACAATCAAATAGATTGGCTGAAAGACATGTAAAACGGGGGCGCGATTGCGCCCCCGTTTTGTGTCAACTATGTTTGCCCTGATTATCCGTTGCTACAAAGTTCGCGGGAAGCCTATCGACAATCCGGCCGAGGGGCATTCCCCGGCAGCAGTAGCCGATATAAAAAATTCTGCCGCAGGAGCATCGGAAGTAATGCCGCATGGTGTAGAGATCTTCTCTGTCGATGTGCTTTTCAATATCCTCGGGCGGGCAATCGCCCGCCAGAAAATCGAGTGTGCCAAGTCGTACTCTCTCTCTCAGTGTCCGGAAAGCCCAGAAATAATCTTTTCCCGCGCTGCTGTGGTCATTGCTGTTCAGGGGAAAGCGAGCAGCAAGGTCATCGCACAGCCTACACATATGCTTCCTCACTCATGTCCAGTAAATGGGCGCAATAGGTGCAGCCTGTCTCCAGGAAATAGGTAGATATCCGATTGAGGAAAGCTCCGGCGTTCCCATGAGAAACCACGCCCACATAGAGGCTGTCGCTCCCATCGTCAATCGTGAATATCCGCCAGTCTGTCACTTTTGTTGCAATGTAGACCGCCGCCATACCGCCCAACATCTCGGAGCGGCCGTCGGGAGAATGGGGATCAGTCATCATGGGGTGGGGCTCCAAAAGCCCTTCGGGAACCGGCGGCAGGCCCTGCTGCACGGCTGATCTTGTCAGGGAATCCTCGACATCTTCGACCAGGCTCTTATGGTCGTGATAGGCGATATACTCCATATCGCACAGGCCGTCCAGAAAATAGTACATTTCCTCCTCGATAGAAGGAGACCCAAGCTCAGGGTTGTATTCGGGATCGCGTTCCCCGGAGCTTGCCTGTCTCACAAGCTCCGCAAACAGCGCCTGCGAAACGCCGATCCGACTCATGGCTTCCCACAAATATCTCATACAATCCTCCCCATCATCAATATCTTCTGTCAGTGCTGAGGGTCCACCAAAAACATCCTCATTCCTGGCGGAGTAGGGGTTGCGGTTTTCACGCTCCGGCGTCGGCTTTGCCGCGCTGCCCCAACCCCAGCGGATCATTGAGGTAACAAAGAAGGCCATCAGCAGCCAAACAGCCAGCCCGATCAAGGACAAGAATCGGGGCCACTCGAACAAAAGATGGAGTATCCAAAGAAGAAGCGCAAGCATCCCCCATTCAAAGTTGAGAAACAAGTTTATGAAAAAGCATAGAAATGTGCCGTGAGACGAGGATGTTCTTCGCATGAGACTCATCCCTTCTTAATTATAATGCCGCATTCTCCAGCTTGGGGAATACGGCATTGTTTTAATATAACGGGTTGATCCAACCGTTTGAGATCATGTAGAACGCAAGATCCACCGCTTTGGAAAAGCCGGTCTTTGCCAGCATATTGGCCTTGTGGTATTTCACTGTATTTTCACTGATGAACAGCTCCTCGGCGATTTCCCTGCTGGTAAGATGCTTGCACATCAGCCGCAGCACCTCCATCTCCCGCTCGGTGAGGGGCGCTTCGCCCTGCTGTACCTTTACGGTCTTTGGTTCTGGAAAACAGGCGCCGCCTTCCATGACACTGTTTGCCACCTGTGTAAAATAATCGAGGCTTTTGCTTTTGAAAACAAAGGCATGGGCGCCTGCCTCTTTCGCTCTGGGGGCATAGGTGATCTCGTCAAAGCCTGACATGACGATGATTTTGACCTCTGGCTGCTTTTCCCGGATTGCCTTTGTGGCCTCCAGCCCCGACGCGCCGCCCTCAGTGCAAACATCCATCAGCACCAGGTCGGGCTTTAGCCGCTCACAATAGAGATCCGCATGGGCGGCACTGGGTAGCCTGCCGACTACATGAAAAGCCCCTGTGCCCTCCAGTGCAACCGTGAGCGAATCGCACATGGATTCGTGATCGTCAATGATAAGCACCTCATACACCTCATACACCTCCCCAAAGCAATTATGCTATCAGTATACCATATTCAAATCGGTCAAAACACCTTGCCGTCCGGTTATAGGTCACTACCAGCCCTTTGGAAAACTGATAAAACTCGCCATGCCCGCCACTGAGCGTTTCATCGCGCAGCATATACAGGAGCATCCGGCGCAGCTGAGCCCCGCTGATTTTCACGAGCAGCAACCGGTCGTCGTAGGGCATTATTTCTCTTAAATTACCATGGGTAAATATCGGCCCCGCCGTCTCCTTCCGCAATGCCTCGGGTTTGGCGAACCGGGCGCTCAGATGCACGACTCCACGGCAATTCTCGCCTATCTCAAT
>JAJDGX010000236.1 GCA_030265885.1 Ruminococcaceae bacterium OttesenSCG-928-L11
TTGGCTGTTCCCTGGCAGGACTGACGGAGCGGCGACTGGAGTTCCGGTTTAGCTCCCGGTGCCCGCTGTGCGCCGACCCGGAGGGGATTTTGACCCGCATTGCCGCTCTGGCTAAGGAGAGCGGATTGGAACTGGAGGACGGTGTGGCGACTCCCCCTCATTGCTACCCCAAGGAGAAGCCTGTCATCGGCACGCTGAACCAGGTGCTGTGTGATGTAACCGGTCAAAGCTGGGAGCCTCAGGTATTTGGGGCCGGCACCCACGCCCGGAAGCTGCCCAATGCCGTGGCCTTCGGCCCGGGCGGGCTTGCCCCCTTTGTACCGCCTGTGGGACAGCTTCCGCCCGGGCATGGACAGGCCCATCAGCCTGATGAGGCCCAGTCCATCGATGCCCTGTGTATGGCGCTGAAGGTGTATATCATGGGGATCATCGCCATTGACCATCTGGATTTGGGGAGGGAGTGAGCACCGTGAACGAGAAGCTGGCGTATCTGGCGCAGAGGCTGCCGTCATCGGCGGATTGCGCGGTGCTCCACGCCCCCATCCATCACCGGTATTATCTGGGATTTCAGTGCAGCTATGGGATACTGGCGGTGACAAGGGAGCAGGCGCTGTTTTTGACGGACGCCCGGTATATTGAGGCAGCGGAGAAGGCAATTTCCGGCTGCGTTGTCCGCCTGCAGACCGACCCGGCGGCGCAGCTGCGGGAATTTATGGCGGATAGCGGGCAAAAGACTGTGGGCATGGACGCGGACACCGCCACCCTTGGCGCGGTGGATCGGGTGCGGGCACTGACCGGTACCGAGCCTGTGACAAGCAGCGAGCTGGCCGAGGTGCTCCGGCGGCAGCGGGCCTGCAAGAGCAGGGAGGAGCAGGAGGCCATCGGCAAAGCCCATACAATCGCGGAGGCGGTGATGGAGCAGGCCGCCGCTTACATCGGGTCGGACATGAGCGCGGACGACATCCGCCGGGAACTGGGAATGTTGGCGGGGAAGGCCGGTTCCCAGCTGGCAAGCTTTGACTTTGCAGTCGACAGGAACGGGGATGCCATGACGGTGCAAGTCCGGGCCGGTTGGGGCGGGTATCAATCGGAACTGGTGCGCACGGTGTCCATGGGGACGGCGGATGAGGCGATGAGCAAAGCCTACGCCGCCGCCCGGGAAGCCCACATCCGGCTCCTCGGCAGCCTGTGCCCCGGCGACGGCCAGGAACCCGCGGCATCGCCGGGGCGCATCCTCCACAGCCGGCACGGCATCGGGCTGGAGCCGGAGGAGTCGCCCTATGCAGCGGATCGGATGGAGGCGGGCCATGTTTTGTCGGCGCAGACGGCGCTGATGGGGGAGACCGGGCCGCTGATTCTGCTGCGGGATGTGGTTGTGGTGGAGGAAACCGGCGGCAGGGCGCTGTCCATGCCGCCGGAGGAGATGCCGGTCTGGGGCGGAAAGGAGAAAAGGCAATGACGGAGACACTGCACAAACGGATGGCCGCACTGCGCGGACAAATCGATGACCCGTAGACAGGATTTCTGCTGACAGGCAAGCAAAGCATCCACTATTTTTTGGGGCAGGTGGGGGATGTAAGAGCGGTGTTGGTTACAGCCGACGGGACAACGGTGTTCGGCGGCTGCCCTAGGCAGGCAGCGGCCCGGGGTGTGGCCCACTACCCGGCCGATGGCGGAACACTTGCCTACGCTATCGCCGAAGCCATATCCAAGCAGGCGCTGCGCACAGTGGAATGGGAGCGGGAACAGATGACCATAACCCTGCACCGGGAGCTGGAGCGGGCCTGTGGCTGCATGGCCCCGGCGGATGGAAGGCTGGACGGGCGAATCCGGGGGCTGCGGCTGCACAAATCCCCGGAGGAGCTGGACTGGCTGCAGCAGGCCCAGGACATCACCGACAAGGTGTTCGCGGCGTGCGTCGACCGGGTGCGGGTCGGAATGACCGACCGGGACATTCAACTGCTGGTCGGGGTGCTGTTCCACGAGATGGGGTCGGATACGCTGTCCTTTGACCATGTGATGGGGGTGGGGGTGGATACGTCCCAGCCCCATGTGCGACCCTCGGGCCGAGTGGTGGAGCAGGGGGACTTTGTTATGCTGGATGTGGGGGCGTCGGTCAATGGCTGGGGCAGCGATATGACCCGGATGATTGCCGTAGGGGAACCCGACGCGGAAAAGCGGGAGGTATACGCGGTTGTTCAGGCGGCCCAGGCTGCGGGAATCGCCGCCGCTAAAGTGGGAACGCCCTGCTCCCAGGTGGATAAGGCGGCCAGGGATGTCATTGAGCAGGCCGGCTATGGCCGGTACTTTACCCATGGACTGGGCCATTCCATTGGAGAGGGGCCGCGCTTTGCGCCGGGGGATGACACGGTTCTGGCACCGGGGATGGTGATGACGGTGGAGCCGGGCATCTATTTGCCGGGGAAATTTGGTGTGCGCATTGAGGACATGGTGTGGCTCCACGAAACAGACACCGTCAACATGACCCACAGCCCCCACGCTCTAATCGTCATCCCAGCTTGAACCTGGACAGCAGGTTGAACCTGCACACATCCCGGCAGGTTGAACCTGCACACATGCCGCTCCGCGGATTGCCGCCGTTTGAGTTGTGGGAGACAAGGGGAGGCGCCAATGGCGGGGGAGGCGTGAGCCGACCCAAGAGACGTGTAAACGGCTCGTGCGGCCCGGAGGGACGCGGCCATTGGCGCCGGTAGGGTGCGGGGGCTGTGGTATGGCTGGGCTAAAAAGCCAGCGAGCAGAATCTCCGGCTTTACCCAAGTTGTTTTACAAACAACTTGGATGGCGCGAGCGGACGGGCAAAGGGCGCCGGTAAAAGGGCGCAGGGCATGGATGCATGCACCAGCCAAGCCGGTCGTCGTCTTGACCGGTT
>JAJDGX010000237.1 GCA_030265885.1 Ruminococcaceae bacterium OttesenSCG-928-L11
AAATACGGGCCGTTCGCTTCATGTCAACAGGCACTGGGTGCGATTCGATAACGTCGCAATTACTCCCTGCCAAATAGCTGAACCCAATAAACGACGCCATCTATCTCAATCGACGCAGTACCGATTTTCTTGAATCCACTATCAAGAATATTCCTTCTATGCCCACTGGAACCCATCCAGGCATCGACAACGGCTTCCCCATCCTCAAACCCCATGGCCAGATTTTCACCGTGCACTTTGTCGGAAACCGTATGCCATTTTGATCCATCCGGCCTCGTATGGGAAAACCTCTCCGCGATCTCATTCGCGCGGATTTGCGCCGCCGTTTGCAGCTCCACATCGACGGTCAATGCGCTTACCCCGGCGTCTTTCCGTGCTCTATTTGTCAAGGCGACAACTGTATCTCGGTCGCCATCTCTCCAGGCATCGACCAAATCCGCCGAGGAAGTGTTGCCCGCCCGAAATTGCTCGGCATGGGCATCACAGCGGCAGCTTCCATCCCAGGTATCGGCGCGATCCGAATAGTCCGCATCCTCCCGATCTGCATTGTCACTATCGCCAGCCCAAACCTGAACATTCGTGCACAGGAATACAAGAACAACCGCCAGTAAAATCGACATAAGATGTTTCATCTTTTACCTCCCATTTGTCCGTTTGACTATATAACGAACTGGAAGGCGATTTTATTGCACTAACGATCCGATTCAATTTTCAGTCAGGTATCTACAATCCTCATATTGTGTATTTTGGGTAGTTTAGGCAAAAGCGATATAACTACAATTCGAACTGCAGCATATCTGCAATTTCATTTTGCACAGCCTGAACCAAAACAATTTCACCGCGCAGCTCCCGCGCCTCTTCTTTTAGAGCGTTCACCTGAGTGTTTTGCTTAATTGATATAGAGAAAAACAGCATCAGTACCGCAACGCATCCCACATAAAGAAACGTTTTTCGAATAAATCTTTGTTTCAATTTATTTGAAAAATCAACATGATACACTTGCGTACGGTTGCCATTTTTCATGATTGTTCACTCCAATATTTTCATTTATATCGAAATTGTATCATATTCATCACAAGTTGTAAATAGTTTTTTCAATTATTTCGAATTTTCAATATTTTCGGAATTTCATCTTTACAATTCATATACTCTGTGCTATAGTGTTAGCAATATTATGATTTCACGATGCAAACGGGAGGCCATGGCAGCTATGACTTTGGGCAAAAAACTGCAGCGTGCGCGCAAGCAAAAGGGGTATACTCAGAAGCAGTTAGCGCAAATGATTGATGCGCGGCACAATTCCATCAGCAACTGGGAAAATGACCTGAACGCACCGGATATTTCTGCCCTTCGCCGAATTTGCACCTGCCTTGAAATCAATCCCGCCTATCTGCTGTTTGATTCCATTCCCTCCCCCTCTTTGCAATTGGCACAGGAGGAAGCGGAACTCTTGTCCGCTTACCGCTCTCTTGACCAATCGGCGCGGGGAGCCGTCCGCGCACTGCTGTTTTACTATCAGCAACCCGCCGCTGCGAATACGCCGCCTTCTGCTGTCCAAGCAGCTCCGCGCACTAAAAAACAAGCTTCAAGACCGGTTCTCCAATACCTCACCGGCCGTATTTCTTCCCAGAGTGTTGCCGCAGGTGTCGGCACCTATCTGGATGACGATTCTTTCGATTCCATCTCCGTTCTCTCCAATCCCACCACAAGAAAGGCCTCCTTTTTTGTACCTGTTTCCGGCGATAGCATGGAGCCGCAGTACCACGACGGCGACATTCTCATCGTGCAGGATTCCGCTGTCCGTCAGGGTGAAATCGGAATCTTTACTCTCGACGGCCACGGGTACGTAAAAAAGAGAGGGCAGGGGGAGCTTCTCTCCCTCAACCCTCTCTATGACCCCATCCCTATGGATGACAGCATTTTTTGCAACGGCAAGGTCATAGGTGTGCTGAATCCAGAGTGGATCGCAGACTAACCGTCGTCCTCATTATATTTGCACTTCATATTCTGGATGTATCCCAGCCCGTTCCTGTGCCGTCGGTCGCAGCTGCGACGTCAGATAAAACGAGCCGCACACCAACAATACTCCCTCCTTGCCACAACGCTCCAGCGCTTTCGCAAAGGCTGCTGAGGGATTCTCAGCAACAGTGATGTCGCCGATGAATTCTCGCGCCATATCCGCCAGTTTATCCGCCGACAATGCCCGCGGAAATTCCGGCAAAGTTGTGGCAGTCAAGCTGGTGACACGGGGTAAAATCTGTCGGATGCACGCCTTCACATCCTTGTCCTCCATCATGGCCATTACCGCATGAATGGGCTTGCCGCCCAACAACTCCAGCGCCTTGCCCAGCATCTCCGCCCCTGAAGGGTTATGGGCGCCGTCAAGAAGTATCACAGGCGCTTCCCCTATTTTCTCAAACCGAGAGGCGAAGGTTGTTTGAGCAATTCCGCGCTGCGCGTGGGTCATTGTCACCTGCAGAGAAGTGGTTTCCAGTGCCCGCACCGTTTCCAGAGCCGTCGTGGCGTTGTAAATCTGATGCTCTCCCACCAGGGGGATATGAATGCGCACACCGTCATATTCGATGTCTGAGCCATCCACACCCATACCGTACACAATGGGATTCCCGGGGATCAGCAGCCGATTTTCCTCCTCGGCGCACCGCTCCATAATAACCGCCAGAGCCTCCGTATCCTGTCGCGGATAACAAACGGTCACTCCACCCCGCTTGATGATGCCGCACTTTTCCCGCGCAATTTTCTCTATGGTCTCGCCCAGATATTTCGTGTGATCTATGCTAATGGACGTGATGACCGACACAAGGGGATTGGTGATGACATTGGTGGAGTCTGTTTGTCCGCCCATACCAACCTCAAGCACAACGAC
>JAJDGX010000238.1 GCA_030265885.1 Ruminococcaceae bacterium OttesenSCG-928-L11
GGTGCATCCCGCGTAGTGCTGGCCCGGGAACTGTCCCTGGAGGACATCGCCGTTATCCGGGATAAAACCCCGCCGGAGCTTGCCATTGAAGCCTTTGTTCACGGGGCTATGTGCATGTCCTTTTCCGGCCGCTGCCTCATCTCCCAGTACCTGACCGGACGGGACGCCAACCACGGCGAATGTGCCCAACCCTGCCGCTGGTCTTATCATCTGATGGAGGAAAAGCGCCCCGGCCAGTTCTTCCCTGTGTTTGAGGACGCCTCCGGCAGCTACATCCTCAACGCCCAGGACATGTCCATGCTGCCCTATATCGATAAACTGGCAGCCTGTGGAGTGGACAGCTTCAAGATTGAGGGCCGCGCCAAAAGCGCCTATTACGTCGCAGTGATCACCAACGCCTATCGCATGGCCATCGACCTGTACCGCGGGGATCCCACCCATTACACCGCGCCGGACTGGCTGGTGGAGGAAACCCGAAAGGTCAGCCACCGGCAATATTCCACCGGGTTCTATTTCAAGGAAAACCCGCCGGATCAATACCCGAAAACCGGAGGCTATGTCCGGGAATGGGACGTCGCCGCCATTGCTGACGGCTGGGAAAACGGAATCCTTTTTTGCACCGAGCGCAACCGGTTCTTCCGGGGGGATACCCTGGAGCTGCTGGAACCGGGCAAGCAGCCTGTTCCCGTCCCGGTAGACGAACTGTACGACGATGAGGGCAATGCCGTCGAATCGGCCTGCCATCCCATGTCCCGGTTTCGCATCCCCTATGGCATGGCTGTATGCCCGGGAGCCATTCTGCGCAAGCAGCGGGCGGAATCGGACTAACTGAACACATCATTTCCATACCAAAAAACCGGCGTGCAGACAGCCTCTGCACGCCGGTATCAGTATATTACGAATTTACTCCTCTACTCCTGCCGCAAAACCAGATCCTCCCAGGCAGTCAGGATGAAGTCGTCGGGAACCGAGCGGCCAATCGCGTCATTGTGCATATCCAGCAGTTGTCCCGCGCCCTCCATGTAAACAGGCTTGGACGCCTTTGTCTCACCCTGTCCATACTCCGTCAGTCGGGCCTGATACAGTTCCCGGAAGGTAGGCGTTTCCTGCTGAGAGTCACGCTCCGCAGCCTTTTGTGCACCATATATCTGCTGAGCATACGCCGCCTGAGCCGAAATAACAAGTCGGCTTCTCTGGATATTCCCCGCAGGCTCTACCTGTGTAACGGCGGAAACAGGGCTAACCTTGCCGTTGTATTTGTCATAGCGTACACGGGGGTAGGGGTACACGGTATACACAAACATACAAGCACCTCCCCGGATTCGTTGCGACCGAAACAAACCGGTCTCGCCTTCTCCTCCAGCCCGAACAGGAAATCCTTCCCTGTACCATCAGTATAGCAGATCCGCAGTGATTTTGCAACGGAAAGCCGCTTGAACAACGCGTTTATCCGTACAGATCCGCCTTCATTTGCAGGCGCATTTCCCGCCGTCTCCGCCCAGCCTCAAATTCAGCTGTTTCCTGTGCCGATTCGCAGATGAGCTGGGGCACCTTGGTGGGCTTTCCGGCGTCGTCCAGGGCAACCTGAGTCAAAAAGGCGGTGTTGATAAGCTTTCTGGCCCCGGATAAATCCTCCACATAGCTGTCCACGCGCACCTCCATGGAGGTGCTGCCCACATAGGTCACCTTGGCTATCAGCACCACCAATTGATTCTGGAGCACGGCCTCCCGAAAGCGCAGATTGTCGATGGCCGCCGTTACAATAGGCCGCTGGCAGTGGCGGATGGCGGCAATTCCGGCCACCTCATCGATCCACAGCGCCAGCTGGCCGCCAAACAGCCTCCCCGCCCCATTCAGGTGCGAGGGCCTTACTATGCGGGATTGCTCCGTCATCGAGTCTTTGACATGCTTTTCCATTGCGGTTTCCTTTCCGGAAAAAGTGTGTTCCCACAACGATGACAGCAGCCCCGATTTTCCGGTCTACTGGCTCACCCTCACCATGGTGGGATAAATATTTTGCAGGATTTCATCCGGGTAATACGAATCGGCCAGGAGGTCGATTTTCGTCTGGGCCGGCACCCCGTTTTGCCGCTCCATCCACCGCGCCACCGCAACACCGGAAATGCAGAGGTTCAGGGCCATCAACGCCGCCACTGTCCAGGTCAGCGCGTTTTTACTTTTCTGCAGCAACTTGCCTATCCACCGGCAAAGCAGCGGGTACAGCACCTTGATAAACACTACGCCCAGTGCGCCAAAGAATGCCATATACAGCAGATTTGTCCGCCCGCCCAGCAGGCTGATGGGCATCCAGCTGTAATCCCAGGACACGGTGCCGAATACCCGTTCCTGTACCAGGCTGCAAACAACCTCGAACAATCCGCCGGCCAGTGCGCTCACCGTAAAAACCATCATGACATGCCGCTCTCTTAGTTTGTGCAGCAGCACAGTCAGCAATACCGCGCCAAAGCCATAAATCTGGTTGAACGGGCCATAAATAACCCCTTGTCGGCATTCCAGATAGCCCTTGAAGATATAGCAAAATATTGTTTCAAGCAATACGCCCAATACGCTGCACACAACAAAAATCCAAACAAGGCTTTGCAGATGCATTCCATTGGCAGAGCGCTCCTGCCGCTCTTCCTCCGCCACAATGACTGATTCCTGATACAGATTCATACAGCTCACTCCCTCATCATCCTTCGAGTGCTTCTGTATGTATCTTATCAGCGTTCCAATAAGAACTCCTTTAGGGCACGATAAAACTGTATTAAAATCCCAGTCAGCAATTATTAATTTTTCTTAATGTACTTTCACATTTAATAATCTTGTCGGTGCTGCCGGAGGTGAAGAGGATGTAGCAGATGTCACCCGGGGAAATCGGCGG
>JAJDGX010000239.1 GCA_030265885.1 Ruminococcaceae bacterium OttesenSCG-928-L11
TTTATGTAGCGGGGCATGCAAATATCCGGATGCGCTCCTCTATCGTATACTCTCGGCTGCCCGGGCCAGAAGCTTACGGTAAATTCGGATGTCGTGGGCGTCGGGGCAATATTCCTCCAGCCGGTCAGCCGGGATCCAACGGACAGCGGTATTCTCTCCGTCCCGGGCGCGAATGGGGGCCGATTCCTCCGCAATATATACATATGCAACCGACAGGTGCAAGTGAGCGGTCACATAGTTCTCCCTCTTAACATGGCCGAACATGGCCAGGATATCCAGCGAGTGAATCCCGCCGTCCAGGGCGGTCAGGCCGGTAATGCCGGCTTCCTCCTCGGCCTCCCGCACTGCCACAGCCGGCAAATCCGGGTCGCCGTCGGCGTGGCCGCCCAGCCATGCCCAGGTATTGTAAAGATTGTGGTGAGCCATCAGAATTTTATCCCGGTTTTGATTCACCACAAAGGCGGAGGAGGTCAGGTGGGCCAGGGTGTTTTCCCGGGTCAAAATAGTGTCGGGGTATTGGGCGATCAACGCCAGAATTTGGGCCTTATCCGCCGCCTCCTGCGGGCAGGAGGGGACAAAGGCTTCGATGGCGGCACGGTACATTTGGCTCACATCCTTTGCTTCTGTACTATTTTACCTCACAGGGGGCGGGAAATCAACAGCCCCGAAACGGAAATGCGCCTGGGGAATACAAAAGGGCGATGCCGCAGGCTTCCCACACGCCTTTCGCTTGACAATTTGGAAATCGGACGGTATCATTTAATTATACAGGCATTTCGCACTACATACCCGGTTTTACTTGGGGAAAGGGGAACAAGCCCGGATGCGCGCCCGACTGGCCGTGTCCCGGGCTTTACAGCGCCAAATGATAAGCTCCATGACAGGCTTTGGCCGTGCCCAGCAGCAGTCGGGCGGCCACGATATCACTGTGGAAATCAAATCGGTGAACCACCGGTTTTTCGAGTTTTCCAGCCGCATTCCCAGGGCCTACGGCTATCTGGATGAAAAACTCAAATCCTTTTTATCCGAAAAGGTATCCCGGGGCAAGGTGGATGTATCCGTGCTGCTGCAAACCCTGGATGGCTCCAACGCACAGGTTGAAATCAACTACGAGCTGGCTCGCTCCTACCTCAGCGCCGTTCGCGGCATGGGCGAGGCTCTGGACCTGGAGGACAACGTCAAGCTGACGGATTTGACCCGCTTTGGCGATATCTTCACCGTGCGCAAAACCGAGGAGGACGAGGCCGCCATCTGGGACGCCGTTCGCCCCGTAGCCGAGGAGGCTCTGGAGAAATTCCTCGCCATGCGCGCCAAGGAAGGGGAACGGCTGAAGGCCGACATTCTCAGCCGGCTGGATTTGCTGGAGACCCTGACCGCCCAGGTGGAGGATCGCTCCCCCTCTGTCACCGATGCCTACCGGGAGCGGCTCTACGCCAAGCTGGCCGACCTGCTGCAGGACAAACAAATCGACGACGGCCGCCTTCTTACCGAAGCTGCCATCTTCTCGGAAAAAACCGCTGTGGCGGAGGAAACTGTCCGCCTGAAAAGCCATATCTCCCAGTTCTGCGGCTTTTTGTCCCAGCAAATTCCCGTTGGCCGCAAAATGGACTTTCTGGTGCAGGAACTGAACCGAGAGACCAACACCATCGGCTCCAAATGCCAGGATCTGGATATCTCCCGGATTGTGGTGGAAATGAAAAGTGAAATTGAGAAAATCCGCGAGCAGATCCAAAATATCGAATAGGCACCGCGCCGCCCGCGCCTGCCGGTTTCAGACGGAGGAAGCATTGCGTTGAAGCTGATTAATATCGGGTTTGGAAACATGGTTTCCGCCAACCGCCTCATTGCCATTGTCAGCCCGGAATCCGCCCCCATTAAGCGGATCATCCAGGATGCCCGGGACAAGGGCTCTCTCATCGACGCCACCTATGGCCGCCGTACCCGGGCTGTCATCATTACTGATTCCGACCACGTTATCCTGTCCGCTGTTCAGCCGGAGACCGTGGCAAACCGTCTGGACGACGACGATGACGAGGTGGCCGATGACTGAGAAGGGTTCTTTGATTGTTTTGTCCGGCCCATCGGGAGTCGGCAAGGATACGGTGCTGAAGCTGTTTTTGGAGCGCTATCCCGACTGCGCACTGTCGGTGTCCGCCACCACCCGGGCCCCCCGCCCCGGTGAAATTGACGGAACCGATTACTTTTTCATCTCCCGCCAGCGGTTTATGGAACTGGTGGAGGCCGGTGAAATGCTGGAATACGCCGAGTACAACGGCAACTGCTACGGCACGCCCAAGGCCGCCGTGGAAGCCCGCCGCACCGCCGGCCAGCATGTCATTTTGGAAATTGAGGTGCAGGGTGCCATGGCTCTCAAGCAGCGGGGGGAGCAAGCCGTGTTTATTTTCTTGATGCCCCCCAATTGGCAAACCCTGCGCCATCGCCTGGAAAAGCGGGGAACCGAAGCCCCCGAGGTCATCGGGAACCGCCTTTGCATCGCCCGGGATGAAATCGGCCAGGCGCCGGAATACGACTATATCGTCGTCAATGACGATTTAGACCGCTGTACCGACCAATTGCATGCCGTCATTGCGGCGGCAGGCTGCCGCACGGAAAATATGTCCGCGTTTATTCAGGAGGTTATTGAGGATGCTCAGGCCATCGATGTATCAGATCATTGACAAGCACGACAGCTATTACGAATTTGTGGTGGCGGTTTCCCAGCGCGCTCGGGATATCGCTGAACAGGCGGAAAAGGAAGAAATCATTTTGGTGGAAAAACCGGTAAAGCTGGCCGTGGAAGAATTTGCCTCCGGCAAAGTAAAGGTCAGCGATTATATCTGATTGCCGGGCCCATACGTTGTT
>JAJDGX010000024.1 GCA_030265885.1 Ruminococcaceae bacterium OttesenSCG-928-L11
TTACTTTTGCGAAAGCAATTAGACCGGGTGAACCTGAGAGGCGGAGTCGGCGTGTTTGCCATCCACCCCGTAGAGGCGGTTGGAGCGGCCCTCGAAGAATTTGGGGGCAACCTGCGGGAACTGAGCCAGGGTGAGGACGTCCTCCTCCTGCTCGTTGAATTTGGCAGGCAGCTCGGCCTTCAGCTTCTCCAGCTCGGGCTCCAGCAAATCGGCGGGGCGGCAGTCGATGGGCTCCTCGTCGCCGATGATAAACTTGCGGAATTCGGGATCGATGGGAGCGGGTGTCTTGCCGTACTCGCCGCGGACAAGGCCCTTGAACTCCTTGGTGACCATCTTGTAGCGCTCGCCCATGATGACGTTGAACACAGCCTGTGTGCCGACGATCTGGGAGGTGGGGGTAACCAGCGGCGGGTAGCCGGAGTCCTTGCGAACCTTGGGAACCTCCTGGAGCACTGCGTCCAGCTGGTCGGATTTGCCGGCGTCCTTCAGCTGAGACACCAGGTTGGACAGCATGCCGCCCGGCACCTGATACAGCAGTGTGTTGGCGTCGACGCCCAACAGAGTGGGGTTAAGCTGACCGCTCTTCAAGTATTTGTCGCGCAGTGTAACGACATACTCGCGAACCTTGTTCAGCTTGTTGAGATCCAGGCCGGTATCGTAGGGGGTGCCCTCGAAGGCGGCGACCATGGTCTCGGTGGCGGGATGGGAGGTGCCCAGCGCCAGAGGCGACATGGCGGTGTCGATGATGTCAACGCCCGCCTCGGCAGCCTTCATGCAGGCCATGGAGGCCATACCGGAGGTGTAGTGGGTATGCAGCTGAATCGGAATTTTCACCGCTTCCTTCAGCGCCTTGACCAGCTCGTAGGCGGTATAGGGCGAGACCAGACCGGCCATGTCCTTGATGCAGATGGAATCCGCGCCGACATTCTCCAGATCCTTGGCGTACTGAATGAAGTATTCGTTGTTGTGGATGGGGCTGATGGTGTAGCTGAGGCAGGCCTGCAGGTGAGCACCTTCCTTTTTGGTGGCGCGGATGGCCGTTTCCAGGTTGCGGGGATCGTTGAGGGCGTCGAAGATGCGCAGGATGTCGATGCCGTTGGAAACGGTCTTTTGGATGAAGTATTCCACGACGTCGTCGGCATAGTGGCGGTATCCCAGCATGTTCTGGCCGCGGAACAGCATCTGCAGCTTGGTGTTGGGCATATGCTTGCGAATGGTGCGCAGCCTCTCCCAGGGATCCTCGTCGAGGAAGCGAATGCAGGAGTCAAAGGTGGCGCCGCCCCAGACTTCGGCGGAATAGAAGCCGACTTTGTCCAGGTCTTGCAGCATGGGAAGCATTTCATCGATGGTCATGCGCGTAGCAATCAGGGACTGGTGGGCATCGCGCAGGACAGTCTCGGTAATCTTAATATTTGCCAAGTAGTACCTCTCCTTTCGTTCGTCCGGTAATTAAATACAGGACTGTGTATTCCAGTTAGGAAAGGGATACCAGCAGCGCGCCGGTGTCCACGGAATCGCCTTTGTTGACATGGATACCGGCAACGGTGCCGGCGGCGGGAGCCACGATTTCATTTTCCATCTTCATAGCTTCGAGAATCACAAGCACCTGGCCGGCAGTGACAGCCTGACCGGCAGTGACCTTGATGTCGAGAATGGTGCCGGGCATGGGGGAGGAAACCTTGGTGGCGCCGGCAGGGGCAGCGGCAGCCTTGGGCGCAGGAGCGGCGGCGGGAGCAGGAGCAGCGGCAACAGGGGCGGGCGCGGCTGCAACAGGAGCAGCGGCGCCGGCGGCCAACTCTTCTACCTGTACGTCGTATGCGGTTCCGTTTACAGTTATGTTAAAACGTTTCATTTCTCATTATTCCTTTCTGAATTCCAATTGGTATCATTATGGGGGAGCAAGGAAATATACGGTACAGCTTAGAAGGGGATGTTGCCGTGCTTTTTCGGGTTTTTCTGCACCCGTTTGGCGGACAGCAGATCCAGTGCGGAAATAATTGCCGGACGGGTAACGGCGGGATCAATCACATCGTCAATGTATCCGCCGGCGGCGGCTTCAAAGGGAGACGCTTCCGTCTCGATGTATTCGGCAACCACCTGCTCGCGGGATTTGTCGGCGGTGATGCGGTCGCCATAGCTGAACGCCACTGCGGTTTCCGGCGCAAGGGCGGAGATAACAGCGGAGGGCCAGGCGATGGTGTAATCGGACGCCGCGGCTTTGCTTGCCAGCGCCACATAAGCGGAGCCGTAGGCCTTGCCGGTGATGACGGCGACCTTGGCGGTGGTGGCTTCCGCGTAAACATGAGTCAGCTTGGCAATGTCGCGAACCGCGAAGCACAGGCCGGTGTCCTCGCTGCCGGAGGATTCGATGCCGGTGGTATTGACGATGGTGATGACGGGAAGCTGGAAGGCATCCCAAACCGATACCAGGCGGGCAATCTTGTTGCAGCAGTTGGCGCAGAGCTTTTCTCCGCCTGTGGAAATCACGCCTACGGGGAATCCGCCGATGGTGGCCATGGCGGCATACGCTTTTTTGCCGAAGTCGGGCAGAAGCTCGATGAGGCTGTCGGCGTCGCAGAGGTTGGCGGCGATTTCTTTTTTGCAGGCGTCGTCGATGTTCTCGCAGGCGGCCTGGAGAGCCTGTACCGCGCCGGCGGTCTCGTCGTAATCAAACACAGGCGGCGAGGCCAGGTTGTTGATGGGCATCATGGATACAATGCGACGGGCGGCCTCAATGGCCTCCCGGTCGTCGGCCCGGACAATGTGAGCCACGCCGGATTTGGCGGCAGCGGCGGCGGTTCCCGCACCGGTATCGCCCTTTGCCGGAGGAGCCACAAAGAATTCGGCCTTTTCGCTCATAATAACGAAATCGGCGCCACAGGCCATTACGGCCGAACTGCCGGCACAGGTTCCCAGCACCAGGGAAATTTGGGGAACGACACCGGACAGGTTGTTGGCCTTGAGAATAAGCTGGCCATAGGCGTTGAGAGCGGCTGCTCCCTCGGAGATCCGCGCACCGCGGGAATCGTAAATTCCGACGACAGGCGCACCTGTTTTCAGGGCAAGATCATACATCTTGCCAATTTTTGCGGCATGGGCTTCGCCCACAGCGCCGCCGTTTTCCGTGGAATCCTGCGCAAAGGCGTAGACCGGGCTTCCCCCGACCGCGCCATAGCCGCACACGACGCCCGAGGGCGCGCCATCCACGGTGACAAAGCCGTCAAGCTCCACAAAGGAGTCGGCGTCAAACAGAGTTGCGAGACGCTGGCGAGCCGGCGTGGAAGCCAGGGCTTTTGCGCGTGCATCGGCGACTTTGTCAAGCATGCTTTGTGCACTCATGAGTAATCCTCCGTTTCCTCACCACACTGCTGTGGCATAAAGTAGAAATATATAAAATATAAACAGGAATTGAACGCGGAAAACCCTGATGGCATCAGGCTTTTCCGGAAAAAGACCAATCCACTTAATTATACACCAAATCCATATTATATACAAGACGCTGCCCAATCTTTCTACGGATTTGTCCACAGGGGACACACTTTTCTGGGAAACTTGTCCGGTTTTGGGTGAAATGCGCGGTTCCGGGCTTGTCCGCGTGGATACAGGGAAAAACCCCGCGGCGATTCCGGCCGGATCCGCGGGGCTGGACGATGCGGCGAGGCAAGGAGAGGGAGCCTTGCCGCACATCCGGTTTATATAAAAATACCACATGGCATTCGGACAGCGGGGGAGAAATGCAAAAGGCTACACAGAAATTGGCTCGGCGGCGATGAGCCCGTTTTCCACAAAAAATGTCTCGTTGAATTCCACAGCGGGATCCCGGGGCTTCAGGGCCTTGGCTTCCCGGTGGTGGTGAAGGGAGCGAGCGGTGTCGCCCATGCGGTAATGCAGCATGCAAAGCTGGAGATGGGGGATGAGTCCGCCGTAATCGTCGTAGGTGAAGCCCCAGCCCTCCGGCAGGGGAGCCGTCAGGGCCTGCTCATACCAGAAGATGGCTTCCTTCGGCCGCTCCAGCTTTAAGAAGATGCGGCCGATGCCACAGCAGGCCTCCGGCCGGGGAATGGCTTCGGCAAAGCCGGTCAGCAGCAGTTCCAGAGCCTGCTGATCGCGTCCGTCCAGCAAAAGCAAATCCGCCAGGTCGTTGCGGGCCCGCAGACGATCCTCCAGCCAGCCGTCGGGACGCTGCAGAAAGCGGTTGTAGGTCGTCTCCGCCTCGTCGCGATAGCCGTGAGTCCGCAGCTCCCGGGCGAAGTAGAACAGGGCGCGGCTGGAGAAGGGAGCGTTCTCCGCCTCCATCTGCCGGTAAATGTTCAGGTTGCGGGTGGAGTGGGCGGCGGTGCGCTCCTTGTGGCCGTGGGTGATGGCGATGTCGCATTCCAGCACATTGCCGGAGATGGCGATGTGCTCATGCACCCGCTCCTGCCAGCGAAAGTTTTTGTCCCGGCGAACCATGCGCTCCCGGAAATAACTCATGGTTACAGCGCCCGCTTCATCGAAGCCGGTGTGATATTTCATCATCACCGCGTCGACCTCCGGGGGCAGGATGTGTTTTAGGGCGTTCAGCTTGTCGATGGCGGCATCGTCGACGATGTCGTCGGCGTCCAGCCACAGGATGTAGTCCTTGGTTGCTTGGGCAAAGGCGTAGTTCCGGGCCGCGGAAAAATCGTCACACCACTGAAAATCCAGCACATGGTCGGTGTATTGGCGGGCGATTTCCTTTGTGCGGTCGGTGGAGCCGGTGTCGACCACCACGATTTCATCGGCAAACCGGTCGGCGCAGTCCAGACAGCGTGCCAGCACGCCTTCCTCGTTTTTGACGATCATACACAGGCTGATTTCCATGGGAGCCTCCCCCTGATCCAATAGTAAGACATTTGCCCACCCGGGCCGATTTGACACATGCTTTACTATATGCAGGGGGCGGCGATTTGGTGCGCAAAGCCGACTCATCAGACCGAGGCGTTGATGAAGTCCACCATGCTGCTGTTGCATTTGTCCTTCTCGTCGTAAAACAGGCAATGTCCGCTCCGCTCAAAGGGGATGACGAAGGAATCGGGGATGCCCCGGTGCATTTCCTCCGCCATGGGGAAGGGGCAGATGCGATCCTGTGTGCCGTGGAGGATGGCGGTTGGTACGCGGATTTTTCCCATGCTGGCCCGCAAATCCTCGTCCCGCAGCGACTCCAGACAGCGGATGGTGGCATATCCGGCGGCGGCGGTTCCGTATCCGCTGAACATTCGCAGATAGGGCTCGCTGGGGTTGGAGGCAAAGCACATCCGCCCGAAGCTGTCGCACATCAACGCCCTGTCCTGATAGGTCTGGGCAATGAGGGCGTCCACCTGTTCCCGGGTCATTCCGATGTTGTAGCCGGGCCGCTGTACAAAGCTGGGACAGGCCGCCCCCATCAGCATCAGCTTCGAGACCTTTTGGCCCCGGTATTTGTCCATGTAGCGGACACAGACGGCGCCGCCCATGGAAAACCCGCACAGCACAATGGATTTGGCGTCGATGCTCTGGATGACCTTGCACAAGTCGTCGGCCAGACGGTCGTAGGAATACCCCTGCCAAGGGCGGTCGGAATCCCCAAAGCCCCGGATGTCGTACGAGATGCAGCGGATGCCGTAATTGGGCAGAACCTCATATTGATTCTCAAAAATATGGCGATTCAGCGGCCATCCGTGCACGAACAAAACCACCTTGCGTCCGGTTGGATTGATGTCCTCCACCGCGCAGCGCGTTGTGGTGTCTACGTAAATTCTGCGCATACCGATCCCCTTTTCCCCTAAAGTTTTGCGTAAGCTGAAAAATGGCGTTTCTCTACAAGGATATGCAAATCGGCGGGGGAATGTGCGGGGTTTTGAGCGAAATTCGCCTTTTATGTGAAAAAGAGAGGCAGTCTGCAGATATACGCAACGGATTTCAAATGGGGATTGGCATCGGTTGTCGCAGCCGCGCCCCAATGCGACTGCAAACAAAAGGCTCCGGATCCTCTTGGGGATCCGGAGCCTTGTCATTCTGAAAGTGTTTGCGCAAGCTTAGTCTGCCGCTTCCTCGTTCATCTGGGCGGCTGCGGCCTTTACCGCATCCTCCAGGTTGGCGGGAAGCTGCTCGTACCGCTCAAAGACAAAGACGAAGGAGCCTTGGCCCTGAGTGGCGGAGCGGATGTAGGTGGTGAAGTCGTGCATCTCGCTCATGGGGACTTCGCCCTCTACCTCGGTCTGGCCGTCCTCGGTGGGATTCATGCCCAGTACCCGGCCGCGGCGCTTGTTGAGCTCGCCCATGATGTCGCCGGTGGCGGAATCGGGCACAGTGACCTTCAGGTTGCCGATGGGCTCCAGCAGGACAGGCCCTGCCTGGGCAACGCCGGCCTTGTATGCCAGAGAAGCCGCCATCTTAAACGCCATTTCCGAGGAGTCAACCGGGTGGTAGGAGCCGTCCAGCAGAGTGGCCTTGAGTCCCACAACCGGGTATCCCGCCAAAACGCCCCGTTTTACGGCGTCCTGCAGGCCTTTTTCAACGGCGGGGAAGTAATTTTTGGGGACAGAGCCGCCAAATACGTTGGTCTCAAACAGCAATTCGTCGCCGTCATAGGGCTCGAACTCGATCCATACATGCCCAAACTGGCCATGGCCGCCGGTTTGCTTCTTGTGCTTGCCCTCCACCTTGACCTTTTTGCGGATGGTCTCGCGGTAGGGAACGCGGGGGGCCACCAGGTCGACCTCGACGCCAAATTTGGATTTCAGCTTGGAGACAACCACGTCGATGTGCTGCTCGCCCAAGCCGGAGAGCACCTGTTGGTGGGTTTCGTTGTTCTGGGCAAAGGCAAAGGTGGGATCCTCCTCCATAAGGCGCTGGAGGCCCTGGGCGACCTTGCCCTCCTCGCCCTTTTTCTTGACCACAACAGCCATGGAAAGGGTGGGAGCCGGGAAGGTGGTGGCCTCAAACCGGACAAGGCGCTTGGGGTCGCACAGGCTGTCGCCGGTTTTGGTCTCGCTCAGCTTGGTGACAGCGCCGATATCGCCGGCGGTGATAAAGGAGGTGTCCTCCTGTTTTTTGCCCTTGACATAGATGATCTTGCCCAGCCGCTCCGGCTGACCGGTGCGCTGGTTGATGGGTGCCTGCTCGGTGGAAAGCTTGCCGGAGACTACCTTGATGTAGCTCAGCTTGCCGACAAAGGGGTCGGCGACAGTTTTGAACACATAGGCGGCCAGAGGCGCCTCGTCGGTGCATTCGATTTTCACGGCCTCATCGGCCTCGTTGTAGGCTGTTTCGCTGGCGCTCTCCCAGGCGGAGGGCAGGTGGTCGACCATGGAGTCCAGCAGCATATCGATGCCGGCCAGCGTAATGCCGGAGCCGCAGAGAACAGGGGTGATGGAGCCGTTTTTCACGCCGTTGTGGATGCCGGCAATGATTTCATCCCGGGTGAAGGCCTCGCCGGAGAAATATTTTTCAAACAATTCCTCGTCGGTCTCGGCAACAGCCTCGGAGATGGCGGTGGTAAGGCCGTCCAGCCGGTGGCCCACATCGGGCATGGGCACTTCCTTGGGCTCACCCTTGGCGTCGTAGGCATAGGCCTTGTTGCCCACCAGGTTGATGTAGCACTGCACCTTGGAGTCCTCCACATAGGGGACAACCAGCGGGCACACAGAGGGGCCGAAAGCCGCCTTCAGCTCTTCCAGCACCTTATAGAAATCCGCGTTTTCGGTGTCCAGCTTGGACACAAAAAACAGACGGGCTTTACCCATATCCATAGCGGCCTTGTAGGCCTTCCGGGTGCCGACGGATACGCCGGATTTGCCGGATACGCAAATCATGACGCTTTCTGCGGCGCGGATGCCCTCGTACATGCCGCCGGCAAAGTCGAACAGGCCGGGGGTGTCAATCAGGTTGATCTTGACGCTGCCCCATGCAAAGGGATACATGGAGGAGGAAATGGACGCCTGGCGTTTGATTTCCTCGGGGTCAAAGTCGAAAGTGGTATTGCCGTCGGCAGTGGTGCCGAGACGGTCAATTTCGCCCGCCTTGAACAACAGCGCCTCCGCAAGGGATGTCTTTCCGCTTCCGGCATGTCCCGCCAAAGCAATGTTCCTGATTTTTCCAGCCAGATATTGTCTCATGTGTCCAAGCTCCTTTCGACGGCCCGTGTCCTTTTGCAGAAAAACCATACCGCATACAGTGGCCTGCAGGGCATGAATCGTGCGAAAAGGGAAAACGCGTTGAATTCCGGAGACGCCGCCTATAAATTATACGAAATCATTGAGACAGTTCAGCCGGGCCACCCTCATCCGGGGGAAGGTCGTTCGTGGATGTGGCCGCTGCCAAAGCCCAAAATGAACTATCTTTTAAATTATAGCAACTTTGCCCACAAGATACAAGATGAAAACCCAATTTATTCGTAGAAAACTACAGAGTGGAACCAAAATCGCCCTGGTAAATTTATGATAATTATACAAAATTCGACAGGCTTGGTCAGAAGAAGGTCAGCTGGGTTCCCTCGTAGCCCATGCGGTAGCTTTTGATGATGTCGTCCATGCGGTAGAGGATTCCCGCGGCGTCACAGGCGGCGCAGAACAGCCCGTACAGCTTCTTTGCGCGGGGAGAGGGGCAGTTGTACCGCTCGCCAAAGGCGGCTGTGTATTTTTCCCGCATGCCGGGGAAGCGTTCATCGAACTGAGCATACAGGTGTTCCCGCTGGCCGCTGCGCATGGAAAGGCCGAACCACGGGTAGATGAACCGGGCGCCGCACTCCCTTGCCCGCTCCACCAGGGCCAGGATTTGCTCCGGGCTGTCGGTAATCCACGGCAGCACCGGCATCAGCAGCACACCGGCGAAAATGCCCTTGTCCGTCAGCTGATTCAGGGCGGCAAACCGCTGGGAAACCGGGGGCGCATAGGGCTCCAGCCGCTTGCCGAGATCGTCATCGACCGTGGTGATGGTAAGCTTGGCGATGACGGGGGAATGCTCCATAATATCCAGCAGGATGTCGATATCCCGCACAATCAGCGGGCTTTTGGTGGCGATGCCCACGCCGAAGCCGTAGGCGCTTATTAGCTCCAGGGCATGGCGAGACAGCTGCAGTTCCTCCTCAAAGGGATTGTAGGGGTCGCTGGTGGCGCCGGTCATCACCACCCCCGGCTTAACCTTGCGGCGCAGGTCATCCCGGATGATGGCGAGGGCATTCTCCTTGGCCCGCACCGTGTCAAACCGGTCAATCTGATAGCAGTCGCTGCGGCTGTCGCAATAAATGCAGCCGTGGCAGCAGCCCCGGTAGATGTTCATCTTGTATTCGGTGCCAAACCAGTCATATCCTTTATCCCGGTATACAATGTGCTTTGCCGGCGTGTATTCCATTCCACTTCCTCCGATAGCATGACGTGCTGTGTCTCTCATTATACCAGAGCGCCCCCTGTTTGCGAAGGGTGTGGGGCATTTTGCATTTGTTGGCGGATTTGTTAATTTTGCAGGATTTGATGATTTTTCTTGCAATTCTGCCCGTGGGTCGGTATAATAATATCCGTAAGGAAAGGAGGCTTTTATACATGGGTAACATTAAAATTACAGTAGTTGGCTATGGAAACATCGGCCGCTATGCCGTGGAGGCGGTTCAGGCTGCCCCGGATATGGATTTGGTTGGAATTGTGCGCCGCTCCGGCGGGGAAGCGGTCGGCGGGGTGCCGGTGGTTGCCGATATCAGTGAGCTGGGGCAGGTGGATGTGGCGTTGCTGTGCACGCCTACCCGCAGCGTGGAGGAAAATGCGGTCAAATACCTGAAAATGGGCATCCACACCGTGGACAGCTTTGACATTCACGGATCGATTCCGGCGTTGCGCCGCACGCTGGGCGAGGTGGCCAGGCAGGCCGGCAAAACGGCCATTCTGTCCGCCGGGTGGGATCCGGGCAGCGATTCCATTGTCCGGGCGCTGCTGGAGGCCTGCGCACCCAGGGGCATCACCTACACCAACTTTGGCCCCGGTATGAGCATGGGCCACACCGTTGCCGTCAAAGGCAAGGCAGGTGTGGCGGGGGCCCTCAGCATGACAATTCCCCTGGGCACCGGTGTCCACCGCCGCATGGTCTATGTCCAGCTGGAGCCCGGCGCGGATCTGGCCAAGGTCACCGCTGACATCAAGGCCGACCCCTACTTTGCCCACGACGAAACCCACGTCATAGAGGTGGATGACATCAACCTCTACATCGACAAGGGCCACGGCGTCAATATGACTCGCAAGGGCGTATCCGGCCAGACCGACAACCAGCTGTTTGAGTTCAACATGAAAATCAACAACCCGGCCCTGACCTCTCAGATTATGACTGCCTGTGCCCGGGCCTGCACCCGGCAGAAGCCCGGTGCCTACACCATGATTGAGCTGCCGATGGTCGACCTTCTCCCCGGTGACCGGGATGGCTGGGTAAAGAAGCTGGTATAATCAATCCTCGACAATGTCGCCGAGCAAACATTAATAGTAGCATCGAAAAAAGCGGAAACAGGCCCCTGTCTCCGAGTTCCGCACCGGCACCCTCGGTCGTCATCCTGACCGGGGGTGTGTCCCGTTTTCCCACGGCATCTGTCTGCCAGCCCACGAAGAGATTTGCGGGATAAGAATCCCTCACGACCCCATTTCCGCGCAAATTTGAATTTATTGATTTATTTTGCTATACTGGCAGTTGTGTGAAGTGGAAAAGAAAAATATCGGTATTGAGAGGGGATTTGTCTGTTGCTATGATTAAAAGATTTGCCCATTACTACAAGCCGCATCTCAAGATTTTTATTGCGGACATGTGCTGTGCGTTTCTGGTAGCCGGATGCAACATGTTCTACCCGATGCTGACCCGCAGCATCATCAACGACTATGTGCCCAACCGAAATCTGCGGTTTATCCTGATTGCCGCCGGGGCCCTGCTGGGAATCTACCTTTTGAAGGCTGCCCTCAACTACTTTATCCAGTATTACGGCCACATAATGGGCGTGCGGATTCAGGTGGACATTCGCCGCGACGCCTTTGAGCATCTGCAAAAGCTGCCGTTCTCCTACTTTGACCGGACAAAATCCGGTACCATTATGTCCCGGGTCATCAACGACACCTTTGAAATCTCCGAGCTTGCCCATCACGGCCCCGAGGATTTGTTCATCTCCATCATTACCCTCATCGGGTCGTTCACCCTGCTGTCCACCATCAATATCAAGCTGACACTGATTATCTTTGCCTTTATCCCTCTGCTGGTTTGGTTTTCGGTGCGTATGCGGGTTCGACTGGCCCAGACCTCGCTGCAAACCCGTGTGGAAATAGCCGAGGTCAACGCCGACCTGGAAAACAGCATCGCAGGTGTGCGAGTGTCCAAGGCGTACGAATCCTCCGACCATGAGCTGGAAAAATTCCAGTCCGGCAGCGAATCCTATGCCCATGCCCAGGGGCTGCGCTATCAGGCGATGGCCCAGTTTTTCTCCGGCACCGGACTCATTATGGATATTCTGATGCTGGTTACCGTGGTAGCGGGTGGCCTGTTTACTTATTATGGACAGATTAACATCGGGGATTTTACCGCCTATCTGCTGTTTGTCAATCTCTTCACCGACCCCATCAAGCGGCTGATCAACTTCATCGAGCAGTTGCAGGCAGGCATGACCGGCTTCTCCCGCATTATGGAACTCATCGACGTAAAGCCGGAGGGGGAGGATCCCGACGCCAAGCCCCTGACAGAGGTGAAGGGCGACATTCGCTTCGACGACATCACCTTCCGGTACGACGAAGGGAAGAGCGTTCTCTCCCATGTCAGCCTGGACATTCAGTCCGGTGAAACTGTGGCGCTGGTGGGGCCCTCCGGCGGCGGCAAATCGACGCTGTGTCATCTGCTTCCCCGCTTTTATGACCTGGACAAGGGCGCCATCCTTTTGGACGGCACCGACATCCGCAAGTTTACCCGGGATTCCCTGCGCCGCAAAATCGGCATTGTGCAGCAGGATACCTTCCTCTTTACCGGCAGCATTCGCGATAACATCACCTACGGCAACTTTGACGCCACCGAGGAGGAAATCATCCGAGCCGCCAAAAACGCCGAGATTCACGACTTCATCGAGACGCTTCCCGACAAGTACGACACCTTTATTGGGGAACGGGGCGTGATGCTGTCCGGCGGACAAAAGCAGCGGATCTCCATTGCCCGGATTTTCCTGAAAAACCCGCCGATTCTGATTTTGGACGAAGCCACCTCGGCGCTGGACAATACCACAGAGGTAGCCATTCAGGCGGCGCTGGACGGTCTCAGCCGGGGACGTACCACATTGATTGTGGCCCATCGGCTGTCCACCATCCGCGGCGCGGATAAAATCGTGGTCATCGCCGACCGGGGCATCATCGAATCTGGCTCCCATGGGGAGCTGCTTGAGAAAAACGGCCTCTACGCCCGCCTGTGGGACGCTCAGAAAATGCCGGAGTAGCGGCTTTTCCCCGCATGAAAGCGAAATCGCTCCGCACTGCCTTGCTTGAGGCAGCGCGGAGCGATTTTCTTATAGTGCGGTCAGCGGCCGGCCTTCTGGAGAGCCTCCCAAAGGCCGTTGAGATAGGCGATGCCAAGGGCCCTGTCGTACAGTCCGTAGCCGGGGCGGGCTTTCTCGTCCCAGATCATGCGGCCGTGGTCGGGGCGGATGTAGGCGTCGAAGCCGGTGTCGTAAAACGCCTTCATAATCTCATACATATCCAGGTCGCCGTCGCTGGACAAATGGGAAGCCTCCCGGAATTTCTTCTCGCCCAGGTATTTCACGTTGCGCACATGGGCACAGGAGATTCGATCCAGCTTGCCAAAGTGGCGGATAATCTCGGGGATGTTGTTGTGGGGGGAGGAGCCGAGAGAGCCGGTGCACAGGCACAGGCCATTGGCGGGGCTGTCCACCAAACGAATGATTTTATCAAAATCCGCCTGGGAATTGGCGATGCGGGGGAGTCCGAACACAGGCCAGGCAGGGTCGTCGGGGTGCACGCCCATTTTGATGCCGACCTTCTCACAGGTGGGGATGATACCCTCCAGGAAGTATTTGTAGTTCTCCCGCAGCTTCTCCTCGTCGATGTCGCGGTACAAATCCAGTACACGCTCCAGTTCCTTGAGGCGGGCGGGCTCCCAGCCGGGCAGGGTAAAGCCGTTGGAGTTTTTCTCTGTCTCCTCCACCAGCTTCAGGGGCGTCATGCCCTTTAGCTCCTCGTCGTCGTAATACAGAACGTTGGAGCCGTCCTCAATGACCCGGGCCAGGTCGGTGCGCAGCCAGTCAAACACCGGCATAAAGTTGTACACGATAACCTTGACGCCGCATTGGGCCAGGTTCTCGATGGTTTTGCAGTAGTTGGCGATGTACTTGTCCCGGGTGGGGAGCCCCATCTTGATGTCCTCGTGGACATTGACGCTTTCGATGACCTCGACCTCCAGCCCGGCGTCGTTGACATGCCGGACATAGTCCCGGATGACATCCAGCTCCCACACTTCACCGGCGGCATATTGATCCAGCACGCCCATCAGGCCGGTGCAGCCGGGAATCTGGCGGATTTGCTTGAGCGTGACGCTGTCGTTGCCTTCTCCGTACCAGCGGAATACCATTTTCATTGCAAAAACTCCTCTCGCAATCGCATCTGCTTTTATATGGTGCGGTTATTGCAGCTCCTCGTGCAAAACCGCGCGGATGGTGCCTTTGCCGGCCAGCATGCGCCGGCAGTAGTCCTCCACCTTGCCGCCCAGGCTGTCCTCATACAGATCCACGCCAAAAATATGGGTGTTGGAAAGAATGGGCCTGAGGTTGTCGCCCACACTGTCCGGATTGCCGAATGCAAGCGGGGCAATATATCCCTGCAGCTGCTCCAGCAGCGGATCCGGGCTGATGGCAAAGGTCTGGCCTTCGTCATCGATTCCCATCAGATACCGGCACCATGCCGCGATGGCAAGGGGAATCGCTGTCAGGCTGGCGGTGTCCAGGTCGGCGCTTTTCCGGTACAGCTTGATGGTTTCGCCAAAGCGAATGGCCAGCTTTTGGGAGGTATCGGTGGCGATTCGCTGGGGCGTGTCGGGAATATAGGGGTTGGGCAGGCGCACCTGAATGACCTCTTTGAGAAAGGCCTCCGGCTCCAAAATACCGGGATTGGTGACGACGGGCATGCCCTCCACATAGCCAATGCGGTTGACCAGGGCGCAGATATCCGGATCCTTCATCTCCTCCGCGATGGAGGAAAAGCCCAGTACACAGCCAAAAATGCTCATGGCAGTGTGCAGGGGATTGAGACAGGTGCACACCTTCATCCGCTCCACCCTGTCCACGGTGTCCCGGGTGGTGAAGTAGACGCCGGCGTCCTCCAGAGGCGGGCGTCCGCCGGGGAAGGTGTCCTCGATGACAAGGTACTGGGGTGCTTCGGCGTTGACAAAGGGGGCGATGTAGGTGTTCTTGTCGGTGATGACGAGCTCGGTGTCGGCAAAGCCGCTGTCAGTCAGCGTTTTGCTGACGGTGGGATCGGGGCGGGGAGTGATTTTGTCTATCATAGACCAGGGGAAAGCAACCTTTGACTTGTCGCGAAGCCAATCGAGGAAGCCTGCCGGAGCGGTGCCGTTTTCCACCCATTTTTGGGCGACAGTGCAGACAGAATCGGCCAGCTTGTCGCCGTTGTGGGAGAAATTGTCCATGCTGACCAGTGTGATGGGGTGTCCGCCGGATTCATACCGGTGCTGGAGCAGGGCAGCGAGGATGGCCATGCCGTTGCGGGGGATTTCCGTTTGGCGTTCAAAGTCGCTCAAGACGTCCGGAAAATAATTTCCGTCCATGTTCTTGATGTGATAGCCCTTCTCGGTGATGGTAAAGCTGACCATCTGCAAACCGGGGTTTGCGAAAATCTCCCGGATGCGGGGCCAGTCGGCGGGATCCTCTGCGTCGGCCTTGACGCTTTCGCCAATGCTGGCGATGACGGTTTTGTCCAGAGAGCCGTCCGCGTGCATGATAACCTGCAGGGCCAGATTGTCGTAGGGCTTGTAGATTTTCTCCATGATCTGATGGTCAAAGGTGGAAAGGGTAGTGATGCCAGTGTCCATTTTGCCGGATTCAATCAGAGTTTGGGCTAGCGCGGCGATGTATCCGCGAAAGATATTGCCGGGCCCCACGTGAACCCAGCGGGGAGATTCGCAGGTGCGCTGCCGCAGTGCCTTCACATCGTAGGCGGGCAGACGAATTCCCGCCGCGTCCCAGTGCTCCCGATGCGTCAGGCCATCCAGCGTCAGCTTTGCCATTGCAGAATTTGCCACGTTACATCCTCCTGTCAAGTGTGAAAATTAATTTATATACGAATACCCGTGCTGTCGCGTATGACCAGCTGACAGCCGACGGATACAACAGCCTCCGGTTCTCGTCCCTCCAGTGCGTCGGCCAAAATGCCTGCGGCGATTTTGCCGGTTTCATACATCCGGTTATCGATGGAGGTGAGAGAGGGAATGCAGATTTCGGAATACAGGGAGTTGTTAAATCCGACAACCGCAATGTCCCCGGGGACGCTGCGTCCGATTTGCAGCAGTCTGCGCACGCCGCCGCAGGCGGTGATGTCGTCGGTAAAAACCAGGGCATCCAGCGAGGGGTGGGTGTCCAGCAAGGAAGAGACAGCGCTTTCTCCTCCGGCCAGGCTTTGGGCTGTGATGGCGGTATGTGCCGTCAGCCCAAGGGAGTCGACCGCAGCTTCATAGCCCTTTCGCTTGGAGCGTTCGCTGGCAGTGTCGCCCATGCCCACAAAGGCGATGTGACGGCGATCGCATTGATGATATAGATACTCCACCGCGCGTTTCATGGCGTCCTCCTCCTGTTCGATGACGCAATACGCGCCGGGAAGAGAAGGCGTGCCGTTGATGAACACGGTCGGCTTGCTGCCATCCAGCCGGGAGGCAAGCTCCCCGCGGCAAAAATCGCCGGCAAAGACAGAGCCGATGAAGATGAACCCGTCCACCTGGCGGCTGAACAGCATATCCAAATAATCCGGCAGGCGGTTTTTGTTGCCGCTGAAATTGCACAAAATGGAACTGTAGCCCAAGGTGCTGAGCGTTTGCTCCACCTGATAGGCAATGGTGGAGTGGTGAATGTCCCGGATGTCCACCGCCATGACGCCGATGGTCTTGGTGGCTTTGCTGGCCAGTCCCTGAGCGAGGCGATTGGGGGTGTAGCCGCACTCCTCCAGCACAGCCAGGATGTGAGCGCGGGTCTTGGCGTTTACGTTTTCCTTGCCGTTCAACACGCGGGAAACCGTGGTAATGGAGACACCGGCCTTCTCCGCTATGTCGTATATGGTCAAGCTGTCACCTCTTTCCTGCATTTGCACAATTATGCAAGCGCTTTCATAAACTGAGTATAACAAGAGTTTCCCCAAAAATCAACTCCCCCCGCAAAATAATCTGCTTGGGTGAAAGGGAAGGCGCCATTTCCCACTTTAAAACGGAGGAAACGACAAAGCACGCGCTGCCTCCACAGGGGAGAAGCGCGTGCTGAAAATAATATCCGTACGAGCGCTCAATACAGACTGCCCTCGGCGGATTTGCAGTCTGTTTGATGTGCAGCGATGGCGCATATGGCGGCCTCCAAAGCGCGGACAATATCCGGCAGGGCCATGCTGGCGGGGTGAGAGGGCTTGTCCAGCACCAGGTCAGGCGTGTAGGGCACATGAATGAAACCGGCTCGCACACCGGAAAACTGAGCCGCCGCATGATGCAACACACCGTACATCAGGTGATTGCACACATATGTCCCGGCGGAGTTGGAGATTTCGGCGGGAAGGCCGCATCGGCGGATTTCCGCCACCATCGCCTTGATGGGCAGGGTGCTGAAGCAGGCAGGAGGGCCGTCGGCACAGATGGGCTCATCGATGGGGCGGTTGCCGCGATTGTCGGGGATGCGGGCGTCGTCGACGTTGATGGCCACCCGTTCCACTGCGACAGAGGAGCGGCCGCCTGCCAGTCCTACCGACAAAACAGCGTCAAGTGCGTCGGCCGCCACTGCATCCACAACAGTACGAATGGAATCGTGAAATACGGTGGGAACCTGCAGCTTGGTGATTTCAATGGCAGGCGATGGCGCCTGTACCAGCTGTACGGCCTCCCACGCGGGGTTGCGGGCATCGCCGCCAAAGGGCTCAAATGCGGTCAACAACAGTTTCATGGCAGAAACTCCTTTTTCTGAGAGTTCATTTGCACCGATGCAAAATCTATGATATGCTTATAAAAACATACGATGGGGTGTGGAAAAGAGTATGATGGCAAAAAAACCGATACTGGTGATTATGGCAGCCGGCATGGGCAGCCGATACGGTGGGCTCAAGCAAATCGCGCCGGTGGATGACGAAGGGCATATCATTATGGATTACTCCATATATGATGCCCGGAAAGCGGGATTTGAAAAGGTAGTGTGCATCATCAAGCCGGAACTGGAAGCGGATTTTCGGGAGAAAATCGGCGACAGAGCCGCCCGCAAAATGGACGTGCACTATGCATACCAGCAAATGGACAAGCTGCCAGAGGGCTTTTCCATCCCACCGGGAAGAGAGAAACCCTGGGGGACGGCTCACGCCGTGCTGTGTGCGGCTGAATTACTGGACGCGCCGTTTCTGGTGCTGAACGCCGACGACTACTACGGCGCGGAAGCGTTCCGGTTGATGCATCAGTTCCTGTTGGAGCGCTGCGACGAAGGCAATCACGGCCTGCTGGGCTACCGCATCGAAAACACCTTGACGGAGAACGGCCATGTGGCACGGGGTGTCTGCGAGGTCGTGGACGGCAAGCTGGCAGCTGTCAGGGAGCGGACACAGATCGAGGTGCGCCCGGGCGGTGCGGCGTATACCGAGGATGGGAAGCACTATACCTTCATTCCGGCGGGAACCACTGTATCTATGAATATGTGGGGCTTTCATCATACCATATTGCAGCGCTTTGCGGAAGGCTTTGCGCCGTTTTTGCGGGATAACGTGCCCAGCAATCCGATGAAGAGCGAGTATCTGCTGCCATCGGTGGTGCACGATATTCTGCAGTCAGGGCAGGGGACGGTTCATGTACTGGACACCGCCGAAAAATGGTACGGTGTCACCTATGCCGACGACATGCCTGCCGTGCGGGATGCAATTGCCGCCATGAAGCGGGACGGAAAATACCCCACGCTTTTGTGGGAGTAGCAGAACCGAGAAAAAAGATTCAATAACGCACGGGCAGGGAGTTCTATCCCCAACCGTGCGTTATTTAATTTCAATACGAATTGTGCATTGGCCGGTTCTTGATTCCGATGAGTGAATTATGCCCCGAACAATACGGAGACCACCAGTATCAACGCGGCTGCAATGGCGGTGACAATCCACTTGGAATTGTCCGATGTACAGGGTGGCAGTCCGGGCAATTCAACTCCTCCTTTCGCCTAACTGGCTGAATGCTTGCTTACAGCAGACCAAAAATCAGGTTGGAATAGGCGGCAGTATCCTCGATGGGCAGGCCGGCGTTGAGACATGCCTGGTGGTACAATACCTGGATGTATTGCCGGGCTTTTTCCTTGTCGGCGTCGCCGCCGTCAATCATCCCCTGCAGCTTGTCGAACAGAGCGTTGGAGGGATTCAGCTCCAGGATGCGATCCGCCTTGGCGCCGGATTCGTTCTGGAAGGAGTTCAGGTATTTTTCCATCTCAAAGGACATATGGCCGCCGGCAGTCAGACAAACCGGATAGTTGACCAGATTGTGAGACACCTTCACTTCCTTGATTTTGTCGCCCAAAGTTTCCTTGATGAAGTCCAGAAGATCCTTGCTTTCCTCCTGCTTTTTCTCCAGTTCCTTCTTTTCTTCCTCGGTTTCCAGTCCCAGGTCGCCGCTGTTGATGGACTTGAACTCCTTCTCCATATAAGTCCGCATCATCTGGATGGCGAATTCGTCCACATCCTCGGTGAAATAGAGAACCTCAAAGCCCTTCTCCCGCACCTTTTCCAGCTGGGGCAGATTGTTGATGTGGGCGGCGGATTCGCCGGTGGCATAGTAGATGTGCTCCTGATCCTCCTTCATGCGGCCCACATATTCGGCCAGGGTGGTGAATTTGTCGGAGTCGGAGGAGCGGAACAGTAGCAGATCCTGCAGAGTTTCCTTGTGGGCGCCGTAATCGGCCATGACACCGTATTTCAGCTGCAGGCCAAAGGCAGACCAGAATGCCTCGTATTTTTCCCTGTCCTTGCCGCACAGCTTCAACAGTTCGTTCTTGATCTTTTTCTCGATGTTGGTGGCGATGACCTTCAACTGCCGGTCGTGCTGCAGCAGTTCCCGGGAGATGTTGAGGGAGAGATCGGGGGAATCGACGACTCCCCGGACAAAGCGGAAGTATTCGGGGATGAGATCCTCGCATTTGTCCATGATCATCACGCCGCTGGAGTAAAGCTGCAGTCCCCGCTTGTATTCCTTGGTGTAGTAATCGTAGGCGGCCTTGGCGGGGATGAACAGCAACGCCTTGTAGCTGACAACGCCCTCCGCGTCCACATGGGTGTGGAGCAGGGGATCCTCGAAGTCAAAGAATTTCTCTTTATAGAAGGCGTTGTAATCCTCGTTGGTCACTTCGTTTTTATTCCGCTGCCAGATGGGCACCATGCTGTTGAGGGTCTCCACCTCGGTGTAGGTCTCGTACTCGGTTTTCTTTTCCCCATCCTCGGCTTCCACCTCCACGGGGCGGCGTTTTTCCCGCTCCATGCGAATGGGATAGCGGATGTAGTCGGAGTATTTTTTCACCAGATTGACGATGGTGTGCTCCTCCAAAAAACGGGAGTAGCTTTCGTCCTCGGTATCCTCCTTGATGTGCATGACGATCTCGGTGCCGGGGGCGTCCTTTTCACAGGCAGATATCGTGTAGCCGTCGGTGCCGGTGGACTGCCATTCCCACGCTTCCGATGCGGCGTCGCCGTGGGCCTTTGTGCGCACAGTGACAGTGTCGCTGACCATAAAGGCAGAGTAAAAGCCGACGCCGAATTGGCCGATGATGTCGATGTTCTCCTCCGGCTTCGCCTCGCCCTCCATATCCTTTTTAAACTGGAGAGAGCCGCTTTTGGCGATGGTGCCCAGATTGGTTTCCAGTTCCTCTTTCGTCATGCCGATGCCGTTGTCAGAGACAGTCAGGGTGCGGTTTTCCTTGTCGACAGAAATCTCAATGTAAAAGTCGCTGCGGCTCATACCAACGGAGGAATCGGTCAGGGATTTGTAGCACAGCTTGTCCACCGCGTCGGAGGCGTTGGAGATAATCTCCCGCAGAAAAATCTCCTTGTGGGTGTAAATGGAGTTGATC
The DNA here is from genome assembly GCA_030265885.1 of Ruminococcaceae bacterium OttesenSCG-928-L11. Lineage (GTDB taxonomy): Bacteria > Bacillota > Clostridia > Oscillospirales > Ruminococcaceae > WRAV01. The sequence continues at coordinate 20,294 of JAJDGX010000024.1, forward strand.
ATCAAATCGAGAAGGCGCTTGGACTCCGCCTTAAATTGCTTTTTTGCCATGAATGGGTCATCCTTTCAGCCAAGAATTTTGGCACTCTTCAAATAGGAGTGCCAGCGCATATGATAATTTTAGCCCAAATACCCCGGCTTGTCAAGGGGATGCATGGGGTTTCACAGTTTGTTCATAAACTCGAAGTAAAGGATTTCGACGACAAGCGTGAGTTTGCCTATATGCAGTTTATGCAGGTTCTGGAACTGATAAAATCGCTTTAGCATGCCATCTGTTTCCTCCAAAATCCTGAATAGCAAAGCGGCTCCGCGATTTCCTATTCAGGGAATCGCGGAGCGGTTATTTTTTCTGTAGGTCCCCGAATGGGGATCTTGTTCTTCCCTTTTTTGATTCAAAAAGAAAGTACGACCTTATTACACATCCATCTTCATCAGCAGATCCTGCTTGGTGTCCCACAGCTTCTGGGACAAGTCCACATAGTAGCGGTGGGGGTGCTCGAACCGCTTGACCTCGTCCCAGAGGGAGTCGATCTGGGCGGCGCAATAGGTCTGTACTTCCGCCAGCTTGGGCAGCTTGTAAACCCGCTTGCCCTTGACAAAAATCGGCTCCAGCAGGTTGACGGCGGTAAAATCGGTGACTGTTTTCTTTTTCCACACGGCGTTGGGGTCAAAGAGCACCACCGGCTCCCCGGGGGTGACGGTTTCGCTGTAGTCGGTGACGTAGTCGGCGATGGCCTTGCCTGTTTCCGGGTTAAAGAAGCGATACGCCTTTTTAAAACCGGGATTGGTGATTTTCTCCACCGTTTCGCTGACCTTGATTTTGGGGACATACGTGTCGCCGTCCTGGAGGGCCACCAGCTTGTAGACACCGCCCATGACAGGCTCGGCCTTGCTGGTAATCAGCTTTTCGCCTACACCGAAGGAATCCACCTTGGCGCCCTGGATAAGCAAATCCCGGATGATGTATTCGTCCAAGGAGTTGGAGGCGATGATTTTCACATCGGGATATCCCGCCTCATCCAGCATCTTGCGGGATTTTTTGGAGAGATAGGCGATGTCGCCGGAGTCGATGCGGATGGCCTTGGGCCGCTTGCCCATGGGCTTCAGCACCTCGTCAAACACCTTGATGGCGTTGGGCACACCGGATTTGACGGTGTTGTAGGTATCCACCAGCAGGGTGCAGTTGTCGGGATACAGCTTGGCATAGCTTTCGAAGGCCTCGTACTCGGTGTCGAAGATCTGCACCCAGCTGTGGGCCATGGTGCCGACAGAGGGCACGTCGTAGTCCCTGTCCAGAATGACGCAGGCGGTGGAGTTGCAGCCGCCGATGTAGGCGGCCCGCGCGCCGTAAATGGCGGCGTCGTAGCTTTGGGCGCGGCGGGAGCCGAACTCCATTACCCCCCTGCCCTCGGCGGCCCGGACAATCCGGTTGGCCTTGGTGGCGATGAGACTTTGGTGGTTGATGGTCAGCAGCACCATAGTCTCCACCAGCTGGGCCTGGATGATGGGCCCCCGCACCACAACGATGGGCTCCCCGGGGAACATGGGGGTTCCCTCCTTGAAAGCCCACACATCGCATTGAAATTCGAAGTGGCGCAGATAGTCCAGAAAGCGCTCGTCAAATACGTTTTTCGAGCGGAGGAACTCGATGTCCTCCTCGGTAAAATACAGATTCTGGAGGTAATACACCAGCTGCTCCAGCCCGGCGAAGATGGCGAAGCCGCCGTTTTCGGGGATTTTGCGGAAGAACATGTCAAAGACAGCGACGCGGTCCTGGATGCCGTTGACCAGGTATCCGTTGGACATGGTCAGCTCGTAAAAATCCATGAGCATGGTCAGGTTCCGCTCCAGCTTCCAGTCGGTTTTGGAGTTGCTTTGTATGGTCATAGTCGATCCGGCCTTTCTATTGTGATTCTTTTGTCAGACAGAAAACCAGAGACCGGATGCCCGGTCTCTGGTATACTCAGATGGAAATTTCATTGCAGGTGCGATACAGTTCCATATTGATTGTTTTTTTCATCTCCAGGGCTTCCAGAATGTCGTAGTCGACAATGTGGTTGTCCTTCATGGCCACAACCCGGTTGCCGATGCCCTTGCGGAGCAGTTCGACGGCGTAGTGGCCCATCTGGGAGGCGACGACCCTGTCCCGGGGGGAGGGAGTACCGCCCCGCTGGATGTGTCCCAGAACGGTGGCGCGGGATTCCACACCGGTTTGCTCCTCGATGTATTTGGCCAGCTGATGGGCGCTCATGCCGGGCTCGTCGCCGAACCGCACACTGGTGACACCCTCCGCCACAATGACGATGAAATGGTTTTTGCCGGAATTCATGGTCTTTTTCATCTTCTGGATGATGTCCCGGTCGATGTCGAATTCAATTTCCGGCACCAGAACAGAAACCGCGCCACAGCAAATGCCGGAGTGGAGGGCGATGTCGCCGCAATGGCGGCCCATAACCTCCACGACAGAGCAGCGGTCGTGGGACTGGGAGGTGTCGCGCAGGCGGTCGATGTTTTCCACAACGGTGCGCACGGCGGTATCAAAGCCGATGGTGTATTCGGAGCTGGCGATGTCGTTGTCGATGGTGCCGGGGACACCGATACAGGGAATGCCCTTCAGGGACAGATCGCGAGCGCCCCGGAAGGAGCCGTCGCCGCCACAGACCACCAGCCCGTCAATGCCGGAGGCCAGGCAGTTTTGCTTGCCGATTTCCACCCCGGCGTCATCCTTAAACTCCGGGCAACGGGCAGAATAGAGCATGGTGCCGCCCCGCTGGAGGATATCGCTGACGCTGCGCAGGGTCATATCCTGCATCAGGCTGTTCATCAGGCCGCTGTAGCCCTTGAAGATGCCCTTGACGTTCATGCCGTTGAAAAGGGCGGTGCGGGTGACGGAACGGACAACCGCGTTCATGCCCGGCGCGTCGCCGCCGCTGGTGAGGATACCGATTGTTTTCATTTCTTTTTTACCGTTGGCGCTCATTGTGCATATTCATCCTTTCCTGTATCGGAAATGGTTATTTAACGAATGTGAACGATTACATTGTAAAAAGACCCAATATTCTATAAGTATACATCAATCCACGGCGTTTGTAAAGAATGAAGGGGCAGGAACGATGCGGAATTTGAGCAGGAATCCAGGGGGAGATTCAATACCAATCAGTGTGGAAAATGCGGATAAAAAACCGGTGCAAGGTTGCAGCGACCGCCTTCGCCCAGATGCGAAACAGACTCTAAAGCAAGTTTAATTCCGACAGCTTGCGGTAGATGCCGTCGTGGTCGTTGTCGTCGGTGTGTATCTTGATGCGCTGCTTCAGTTCCTCCGGAGCATTTTTCATCAAAACGCCATGCCCGGCCAGTTCCAGCATCTCGATATCGTTGTAGTTGTCGCCAAAAGCGATCGCGTCCGATATAGCGATATCCCACAACCCGCACAGTGTTTCTATGGCAGTCGCCTTGGTGATGCCGGCCTCCATGATCTCCAACAGGATATTCGAGGATTTGACGATGGAATACTGGGGAAAGGCGGCCTTGAGGGCGTTTTCTATTTCGATGATTTTAGCGGGGTTGCATATGCACAATATTTTGTTGACCTCGGCGTCGGCGATGTCGTCGATGCAGCCCTGAGTGGCGACGGCTTTTACGACGGTTTCCTCCCGAATGATCCGGGGGTCACTTTTATCCTTGACAATCCACTGGTCGAGCGAATAGGCGCACCAGGACAAATCGAACCGGTTGTCCTCTATGGTTTGGATGATGGTTTTGGCATTGGCCTTTTTGATTCCCTTGTGGAACAGCACCTTTCTCTCCTCATCCAGGATCAAGGCCCCGCTGTATGAGATAATCGGGCATGCAAAGCCGTATTCGGCCAAAATCGGGTAAATGCCGGAGGGACTCCGCGCAGATATTATGACAAATGGAATCCCGTTTTGCTGCAGCTTTTTGATTGCGGCTTCTGTCAATGGGGTGATTTTGTGCTCCGAATTCAACAATGTGCCGTCTACGTCGCTAAATACGATTTTCATTATGGATGGAACTCCCTTCCGCATGATTGGATCAGGGCAAACAGGCGACATTTTTCTCGCCCAGAATGCGCTTTAGCTCCCCCAGCATGACGTCGTTGACGTCCACCCAATAGGTCTGGGGGCACTGCACATATTTCGCCTTGTCCACGTAATAGAAGTACACGGGAAGCTTGCCCGCGAACACAAACAGCACATTGCTGGCCCGCTTGATGAGGGGGCTGTCCTCCGACGGGAATTTCAGGTACAAGCCCTGCCGCTTGGAGGGTGCCTTGGCGGGGACGGGATCGGCCGGCTGTCGGTTTGCAGGGGCATAGTCCCGCTGGGGGGATGCAGGCGGCGGGGCCTGTCGGGAGACATCCCGGGGCAGCGCGCCGCGGTTGTTCTCGTAGCGGGAGCCGCCGGCAAACAGCTCGCCGGTCTCGGCATAGGCCATGGCCTGCTTGGGGCCGAGAATCATGTCGCAGACGATTTGCACGCCCTCCTCCCGGTCACCCTTGGCGCGGCCCTTGACCACCACCACATTGCCGGCCACCAGAACCGAACTGTACTGCTCGTACACCTTGGGGAAAACGATGAGTTCGATCTGAGCGGTTTTGTCCTCCAGGTCGGCAAAGGCCATCATGCCGCCGCTTTTCGTTGTCTTTGTCTTGCGGCTGGTCAGGATGCCCACCAGCATCACCAGCCGGCCGTCGATGTTGGGGGAACGGAGGATTTTGCCTATTTCTGTGGCTTTGACAGCGTCGATGACCGACTCGTACTCCGCCAGCGGATGGCCGGACAGATACAGGCCGGTGATCTCCTTTTCCAGGGCCAGCTTCTCCAGGGGGGAGTATTCCTCCAGAAAGGGGAGGACATACTCGGCGCCCGGATCCACATCCACCGCGCCGAACAGGTTAATCTGCCCGGAGATGTTGTTGCGGTGGGTGGCCTCGATGTTGTCCATGATCTGCTCCAGCCCCTCGGCCATTTGGCGGCGGTTGTAGCCAAAGCTGTCCAGAGCGCCGCATTTGATGAGGCTTTCCACCGCCCGCCGGTTCAGCTCACGGCCGTGCATGCGGTCGAGAAAATCGTACAGGCTGGTGAATTTCTTTTCGGAGCGCTCCTCGATGAGGGCCTTGATGAGCCCCCGGCCCAGATTTTTCACCGCCAGCAGACCGAACCGGATTTTGTCGCCCACCACGGTAAAGCCCAGGCCGCTTTCGTTGACGTCGGGGGGGAGTACATCGATGCCCAGCTTCTTGCACTCGCCGATGTACTCCGACACCTTGGTGGAGGAATCCAGAATGCTGGTGAGCAGGGCCGCCATGTATTCCTTGGTATAATACAGCTTCAGGTAGGCAGTCTGATAGGCCACCAGAGCATAGGCGGCGGCGTGGGCCTTGTTAAAGGCATAGGAGGCAAAGGAGTCCATTTCGTCAAAGATTTCATTGGCGATGGCCTCGCTGACGCCGTTTGCAATGGCGCCGACGCACTCCACGCTGCCATCCTCTTTTTTGGCGCCGTAGATGAAGTTTTTGCGCTCCCGCTGCATGACATCGTGCTTTTTCTTGCTCATGGCCTTGCGGACGATATCGGCGTGGCCATAGGAGAACCCAGCCAGCTTCCGGCAGATTTCCATAACCTGCTCCTGGTAGACAATGCAGCCGTAGGTTACCTTCAAAATCGGCTCCAGCAGCGGGTGCTTGTAGGTGACAAGGCTGGGGTTGTGCCGGTTGCGGATATAGGTGGGGATGGAATCCATCGGGCCGGGTCGGTACAGGGAGATGACGGCGATGAGATCCTCCATATGCTCCGGCCCCAGCTGAACCAGCACGTTTTTCATGCCGCCGGATTCAAACTGAAAGACGCCGTTGGTCTGGCCCTTGCCGAACATCTCAAAGACGCCCTTGTCGTCCAGGGGGATATTTTCGATGGAAAAGTCGGGTTCGTATTCCCGCACCATCTTTTCCACATCGCTGATGACGGTCAGGTTTCGCAGGCCGAGGAAGTCCATTTTCAGCAGGCCAAGCTCCTCCAGAGTTGTCATGGTGAACTGGGTGACGATGGACTCGTCGCTTTTTTGCAGGGGGACATAGGTGTCGGCCGGATCCCGGGTGATGACGACACCCGCCGCGTGAACGGAGCAGTGGCGCACCATGCCCTCCACCTTCCGGGCCATGTCGATGAGTTCCTTTGCCTGGTTGTCCTGATCGTAAAATTTGCGCAGGTCGGGGGAGAGTTCCAGGGCCTTGTCCAGTGTCATGCCCAGTTCATAGGGGACAGATTTGGCGATGACATCCACGGCACCGTAGCTCATGCCCAGGGCTCGGCCTACGTCCCGCAGTGCGCCCCGGGCCAGCATGGTACCGAAGGTGGTGATTTGGGCCACGTGGTCGCTGCCGTATTTTTGCACCACATAGTCGATGACCTCCTGCCTGCGCTCGTAGCAGAAGTCGATGTCAAAGTCGGGCATGCTGATGCGCTCCGGGTTGAGGAACCGCTCAAACAGCAGGTTGTATTTGATGGGATCCACGCCGGTGATGCCGATGCAGTAGGCCACCAGACTGCCTGCGCCGGAACCGCGCCCCGGCCCTACGGGGATGCCCTGGCTTTTGGCGTAGTGGATGAAATCCCACACGATGAGGTAGTAATCCACATAGCCCATGGTGGTGATGACATTCAGTTCATATTCCAGCCGCTGGGTGACCTCGGGGGCGGGGGAGTCGCCGTAGTATTTACGCAGCCCGTCGTAGCACATGCGGCGGATGAAGGTTTCGTTGTCGGAGCCGTCGGGAGCCTCGTAATACGGCAGCTTTGTCTGGCCGAATTCGAAGTGAAAGTCGCACATGTCGGCGATTTTGCCGGTGTTTTCCAGCGCGCCCTCGTACTGGCCAAAGATGAGGCGCATCTCGTCCTCAGACTTGATGTAAAATTCATCGGTGCCGAACTCCATGTCGCTGCCTTCGTCCACAGTGCGGTTGGTCTGGATGCAGAGCAGAATGTTCTGCATCTTGGAATCTTCGCGGGCGATGTAGTGGGCGTCGTTGGTGCAGACCATGGGGATGCCGGTTTCCCGGGAGAGCCGCGCCATGTCGGGCAGGATGCGGATTTGCTCCTCCATGCCGTGGTTTTGGATTTCTATGTAGTAGTTGCCCTGGCCAAACAGGTCGCGGTACCATAGGGCGGTTTCCTTGGCCCGGTCGTATTCGCCGTTGGCCAGTGCGCGGGGGATTTCTCCGGCCAGACAGGCGCTGAGGCAGATGAGCCCCTCGTGGTGGAGCTCCAGCATCTCCCGGTCGATGCGGGGCTTGGAGTAAAAGCCCTCGATAAAGCCGGTGGAAACCAGCTTTATCAGGTTTTGGTAGCCGGTTTCGTTTTTGCACAGCAAAATCAGGTGATAGGGGGAGGTATCCACCCGGTGCTGCTTGTCGTGGCGGGTGCGGGGGGCCACATAGACCTCGCAGCCGATGATGGGCTTGATGCCCTGCTTGACGGCTTCTTTGTAGAAATCGACGACGCCGTACATGACGCCGTGGTCGGTGATGGCAATGGCCTTTTGCCCCAGGGCCTTGGCGTGGGCAATCAGCGGGGCGATGCGGCAGGCCCCGTCCAGCAGGCTGAACTCGGTGTGGACGTGCAGGTGGACGAATCCGGACATAGGTAACTCCTTATATTTGCGATGTTGTATAGAAAATCAATCAATAACCCGCCCCATAGCATCGCTGGCAGCGCATAGCCCCCGGCGGCACAGGCACGAAACTACCGGCT
>JAJDGX010000240.1 GCA_030265885.1 Ruminococcaceae bacterium OttesenSCG-928-L11
AAAGGCCCCCCAGCCGCAACCGGGGAGCCTTGCTTTATATGGGTGAACCGACTACTCCGCAGCCAATTCCGGCACGGATTTTTTGCAGCGATACAGGAAGTACACCACCGGATGGGTCATCAGGCTGGCAACGGTGGCGGACAGGGCGATGGATGCGGAGACACTGGGCCAAACCCACCACAGGGCCACGGCTGCAATAAACAGCAGCACCGCGCACAGCATGGATTTTATCCGCAGCTGTCGGCGGACATCCTCCCGCCGGATGGGCATTTCCTCGGTATCTGCCGGGGCATAGCGCCACAGCAGCAACAGATTGACGGCCAACAGTACAGCAATGAGAGGGATGGGAAGCTTCAGGGCTGTCCGCACCACCAAAAAAGGCATGCCATACAGCAAGATAATGGAGGTAACGGTGCAGACAATGCTGGACTTGGCGTGGGCACCGCCGCAGTAATTGCGCAGCAGATGATAGGCCAGCAGGGCGGCTGCCACCTGAAAAAAGATGCCGAAGGGAATGGCGGCAATGACCATAAGTGCCGTGGTGAGCACATCGTGGAGGAGGGTTTCATAGCCATAGGCGACTACGTCGTAATCGGCTTCCTCGTCGTGCTTGACCACATACGCCGCAATTTTACCGGACAAGAATCTTATCATATATATTCGCCTCACGTATAAATCGGTGGGTGAAGGTTCGCAGGAACATCATGTTGGTGATTTTGCGGGTATGTCCGGGGAAATACTCCTGGAAGAGAGGGGTTCCCATGGCTTGCATGTCCCGGATGGTTTGGCGGATGTTTTTTTCCACCGTGGCGGGCTTGCTGTCCAGCACTCGGGCGGCCTCGACATAAATATCGCCGATGGGCAGGATCTCCTTGCGGTTTTGAACGCTGATTCGCAGCGCCACCATCAGGTTTTTGGTGGAGATGAGGTAATTGGGCGCACCCATTTGCCCCAGCTTATCCTCGATGAGCATATCCAGATCCATGCGGTGGGGCTTGAGCTGCCCGGATTCATCCAGGCCTGACAGCCGCAGAATATTATTGACTACCGCTTCCGGTTCAATGGGTTTTACGCTATAATAAGATATCCCCAAGTCGGAGAGCAGCTCGTAGGACTTGGGCGTGCTGAGAGCAGAGAGAATGTAGAGGACAGGCCGATACTCCGGCATTTCCTCGCGCATGCTGCCCACAATATACAGCCCATCGTACACCGGCATAACCAAGTCCAGCACGATGATATCGGGCTTGTGCTCCCGAATGTGGGTAAGGGCCTCCTTGCCGTCATGGGCACAGGTGATCTCTCCCAGTTCATCGCGCTGCATCAGTTCCCGGCGCAAAATGGTGCACCACTCCGCATGATCGTCTGCTATTAATACTGTATACCGTCTCATATACACTCACATTCCCGGCCAAAGCACAATCGCGCGTGAGAGACTACGTCGTCCTCCATCTTCCCGCCCAGTGGCGGAATTATGCTACACCTGCAACTGATTGAAAACCGAATCCTTCTCTGTCGTTTTGTTACCAGAATCTTAACATTTAGTATACCAACTCCCTGCTGCAAAAGCAATAGATGGCAACAAATTTTTCCTAAATTTTACCATTAAAATTTCATAAATATTCCTCATTCTCACTTTAAAGCGACAAAATATTGCTATTTTTTGCCAGTTAAACGATGACATTTCCATATACACAATAAAGGAGGCCCTGTGCCATGGGCGAATTGGAAGCTCGGATTCAGATAGTCACAAATTCCGAATTGGTTCACGCGACACTGAGCAAGCCGATCGGAGAGTTTCGTGACTGCAAACAGATAAAGCTGCGGCGATTTGGCGAGCAATATCAGGCGGAATGGATGGTAGGGCCGCAGGCGTTCCATGAGAATATCCGGCCGGATACCCTGGAGGCCTGGTTGCTGGAGCGGATCCCTTCCCGGTATATGCAGCTGCATGCCTACACCGAAACAATGGAACTGGCGCTGGCGGTGTCGAAAAAGGGAAAGGTGTTGTATCGGGAGTCCAGGCTGGAGAAGCCGATTCAGGCCGACACCGCCCACAACCGGGAAAAGCAGTATCTGTTACGGGAGGGAACGGTCATCCCCCCGCTGGTGGATATGGGCGTCTTTACCGCAGATGGGCGGATTGTAAAGGCAATGTACGACAAATACCGGCAGATCAATCGGTTTATTGAACTGATTGACGAGGTGATTCGGGATAAGGGACACGAAACCCTAACGGTAGTGGACTTCGGCTGTGGAAAGGGATATTTGACCTTTTTGCTGTACTACTATCTGGTGGAGATTCGGGGGATTCGCGCCTCTGTGACCGGCATTGACTTGAAGCGGGATGTAATGGAGAAGTGCAATGGCACCGCCCGGCAATACGGGTATGAGGGGCTTCGGTTTGTGTGTGGCGATATCCGGGAGTACAAGTCGGAGACACCGGTGGATATGGTGATTTCGCTGCATGCCTGTGACACCGCCACCGACTATGCCCTGTGCCAGTCTGTGGTGTGGAATGCCAGGTACATTTTCTCCATTCCCTGTTGCCAGCACGAGGCCAACGGGCAGATGTCCGGGGAGGGACTTCCGCTGGTCACAAGATACGGCGTGATACAGGAGAAAATCGCATCCAATCTGACCGATGCCATTCGGGGGAATCTGTTGTCTGCCTGTGGGTATAAGGTGCAGCTTATTGACGCGGTGAACCCGGTGCATACGCCGAAAAATATCCTGATTCGGGCCATCCGTTCCTCTGTGACCCCGGCGGTGAGGGCGCGGGCACTGGAGGAGGTGCGGCAGGTGACGGAGTTGTTTCAGCTGCGGCCGTGCTTGGAGGTGCTGTTGGAA
>JAJDGX010000241.1 GCA_030265885.1 Ruminococcaceae bacterium OttesenSCG-928-L11
CGAGCAAATGGCCGACCTGAAAAATCAGGCCATTGCCACCGGCGAGCTGGAGGAGCTGAACCAGGAAAAGCTGCCCGGCTGCACCATTCACCGCACCGCTGTCAACGACGTTGCCCGTGTTGAGCACCGCACCTTCATTTGCTCCCGCAATAAGGAAGATGCCGGCCCGACCAACAACTGGGAAGATCCCCAGGTTATGTATGAAAAGCTGCGAAAGCTGTACAGTGGCGTGATGAAGGATCGCACCATGTATATCATCCCCTATTCCATGGGCCCCATCGGCTCCCCCTATTCCAAGGTGGGCGTTGAGATCACCGACTCCATCTATGTTGTGCTGAACATGGATATCATGACCCGCATCGGTGACCCCGCATGGAAACAGCTGGGCGACGAATCCAATGACTTTGTCCGCGGCCTTCACTCCAAAGCGGATATCGATGAGGAAAACCGCTACATCTGCCATTTCCCCGAGGACAATGCCATCTGGTCCATCAACTCCGGTTATGGCGGCAACGTTCTGCTGGGCAAAAAATGCTTCGCTCTCCGCATTGCCTCCTATCAGGGCAAAAACGAGGGCTGGATGGCTGAGCATATGCTCATCCTCGGCATTCAGAATCCCCAGGGCGAAACCAAGTATGTGGCCGCTGCCTTCCCCTCTGCCTGCGGCAAGACCAACCTGGCTATGCTGATTCCCCCCGAAGTATACCAGAAAAAGGGCTACAAGGTGTGGACAGTCGGCGATGACATTGCCTGGATGAACATCGGCGCTGACGGCCGTCTGTGGGCCATTAACCCCGAATCCGGCTTCTTTGGCGTTGCCCCCGGCACCAACAACAAATCCAACCCCAATGCCCTGCAATCCACTATGAAAAACACCATCTTCACCAACGTCGTTCACAACCTGGACGACAACACTGTTTGGTGGGAAGGTCTCGATAAGAATCCCCCCGAGAACGCCAAGGACTGGAAGGGCAATCCCTGGAATGGCAAAACCTCCACAGAGAAGGGCGCACATCCCAACAGCCGCTTCACTGCTCCCGCCATCAACTGCCCCTGCATCAGCCCCGAGTTCCAGAATCCCCAGGGCGTGCCGATTTCCGCTATTATCTTTGGTGGCCGCCGCGCCAAAACTGCGCCCCTGGTGTACCAATCCCGGGATTGGCAGAACGGTACCTTTGTCGGCTCCATCATGGCCAGTGAAGTAACCGCCGCCGCACAGGGCCTCAAGGCCGGTGTCCGCCGCGACCCCATGGCTATGCTGCCCTTCATCGGCTATCACATCGGCGACTACTTCCAGCATTGGCTGAACATGGGCAAAAAGCTGGGCGACAAGGCTCCCCAGATTTTCCATGTAAACTGGTTCCGCACCGATGACGAAGGCCATTTCATCTGGCCCGGATTTGGCGACAACATGCGCGTTCTCTCCTGGATTGTCGACCGCTGCGAAGGCAAGGCTGACGCCGTGGAAACCCCCATCGGCTACGAGCCCAAGCCCGAGGACATCAACATTGAGGGCTTGGAGGATGTCACTCTCGACACCATCAAGGAACTCCTTACCGTTGATAAGGAGAGCTGGAGAGAGGATCTGGACAGCATCAAGGAATTCTACGCCAAAATTGGCGACAAGCTGCCCCAGGAAATGAAGGACGAGCTGGCCAAGCAGAAGGGTGTAAAGGATGTATTTGTCCACTGCCTGATGGATGGCCGGGACGTTTCCCCCACCTCCGGCAAGGATTTCATTCAGGAGCTGCAGGAGCAGATGAATGAAATTGGCGTGGGCAAAATCGCCACTATCATTGGCCGGTACTATGCCATGGACCGCGACAACCGCTGGGAGCGGGTAGAGCAGGCCTACAGCGCCATTGTGTACGGCGAGGGCAACATCGACGGCGACCCGCTGGGTGTCGCCCAAAAATCCTATGACAACGACGTCACCGACGAGTTCATTCTGCCCACTGTCTGCACCCAGGGGGCAGGCGTTAAGAGCGGCGATTCCGTGGTGTTCTTTAACTTCCGCCCCGACCGCGCCCGGGAGATCACCCGCAGCCTCATCGACCCCGCGTTTACCGGCTTCCAGCGCCGGGAGGAACTGAATCTCTTTTATGTGTGCATGACCCAGTACGACGCCACCATGCCCAATGTCCATGTGGCATTCCGCCCGACGGGACTGGAAAACACCATGGGTGAGTATCTGGCGAAAAACGGCCTCAAGCAGCTTCGCATTGCCGAGACCGAGAAGTACGCCCATGTCACCTTCTTTTACAACGGCGGGGTAGAGGCCCCCTACGATGGCGAGGACAGGGCTCTCATCCCATCCCCCAAGGTTGCCACCTACGACCTGAAGCCGGAAATGAGCGCCTTTGAGGTCACCGAAGAGATGATGAAGCGGCTGGAATCCAACAAGTATGACGCCATCATCCTCAACTTTGCCAACTGCGACATGGTGGGCCACACCGGTGTGTTTGACGCCGCTGTGCAGGCTGTAGAGGCTGTCGACACCTGCGTAGGCAAGGTAGTGGACAAGATTCTTGAGATGGGCGGCGCGGCCCTTATCACCGCCGACCACGGCAACGCCGATGTGATGTACGAGGAGGACGGTTCCCCCTTTACCGCCCACACCACCAAGCCTGTTCCGCTGATCATAGCGGGTGCCGGCGATGTGAAGCTGCTGCCTGCCGGCGAGGGCTGCCTGGCCGATTTGTCCCCCACCATGCTCAAGATCATGGGTCTGCCCCAGCCCCCCG
>JAJDGX010000242.1 GCA_030265885.1 Ruminococcaceae bacterium OttesenSCG-928-L11
CATAGGGATCCAATCCCAAAACAGGAAAGGAAGCGCACGAATATGAAAAAGACTGCCATTGTAACCGGGGGAAGCCGGGGAATCGGTTTTGCCATCGCCAAGCAGCTGGGACTGGACGGCTTCCGCATTGTCATCATGTCCATCGAGCCGGAATCGGACTGTGCCGCAACGCTGAAGGAGCTGGACAGCCTCTCGATCGAATACTGCTACATTCAGGGGAACATTTGCAGCCCCGAGGACAGGCAGAACCTGGTAGACACCGCTGTGGAGAAATTCGGCGGCATTCATGTGCTGGTCAACAACGCGGGGGTAGCCCCCCTTGTCCGCAACGACCTGCTGGAGATGACCGAGGAAAGCTTTGACCGGGTGATCGGCATCAACACCAAGGGCACCCTGTTTCTGAGCCAGCTGGTGGCCAAGCAAATGCTGAAGCAGGAAATTGCCGGCAAAAAGCGGGGCACCATCATCAACATCTCCAGCTGCTCGGCGGAGGTTTCCTCCACCGGACGGGGCGAATACTGCATCTCCAAGGCCGGAGTATCCATGGTGACAACCCTGTTCGCCGATCGTCTGGCGGGAGAAGGCATACTGGTTCACGAGGTGCGGCCCGGCGTAATCGCCACCGACATGACCTCTACCGTACAGGCCAAGTACGACGCTCTCATTGAGGGCGGTGCGTTCCCCATTGCCCGCTGGGGCACTCCGGAGGATGTGGCAGGGGTGGTATCCGCCTTTGCGGGAGACCTTATCCTGTACACCACCGGCAACTATGTCGATGTAGACGGCGGCTTCCACATCAAGCGCCTGTAGGAGGAACCATTTATGAAGGATTATACCGTAAGCATAAACGGCGCTTCTCTGCGGGCCTGTGCGCTGAACACCGTCGTGGTGGGCACCGGCGCCGCCGGCTACAATGCCGCTGACCGGCTGTATCAGTACGGGCAGACCGACATAGCCATGGTGACGGAGGGCATCAACGCCGGCACCTCCCGCAATACCGGGTCTGACAAGCAGACCTACTACAAGCTGACCCTTTCCGGCGGGGATCCGGACAGCGTGCGGGAGATGGCGGAAACCCTGTTCCAGGGCCAGTGCGTTGACGGCGACATCGCCCTGTGCGAAGCCGCGCTGTCCAGCCAGGGCTTTTTGCGGCTGGTGGAGCTGGGTGTGCCGTTCCCCCGGAACCGCTACGGCGAATACATCGGCTACAAAACCGACCACGACCCCCGCAGACGGGCCACCAGCGTGGGGCCTTATACCTCCCGGATGATGACGGAGGCCCTGCAAAAATCGGTGGAGGCCAAGGGCATCCGGGTGTTCGACCATATGCAGGCAGTTCGCGTGCTGGTGGAGGACGGAACCTGCCGGGGCTTGCTGTGCCTGGATAAGACCGACAACTCCTTTGTGGTGCTGCTGTGCCGCAATGTGGTGTTTGCCACCGGCGGGCCTGCCGGGATTTACGCCGACAGCGTTTACCCCCACGGCCATTACGGGGCCACGGGCATTGCCTTTGAGGCCGGCGTAACCGGCCGCAATCTGACGGAATGGCAGTACGGGCTTGCCTCCACAGCGCCCCGCTGGAATGTTTCCGGCACCTATATGCAGGTGCTGCCCCGGTTTGTCTCCACCGATGCCGAAGGCGGCGATGAGCGGGAATTCCTCTTTGACTTTTTCACCGATACCGGCGCCCTGCTGGACAGAGTGTTCCTGAAGGGCTATCAGTGGCCCTTTGATGTGCGCAAGGTCAAGGACGGCTCCTCCATCATCGACATTCTGGTGTATATGGAAACCTGCAAGGGCCGCCGGGTATTCCTGGATTTCCGGGACAATCCGGGCAAGGCGCCTGTGGACTTTTCCCTGCTCTCCGACGAGGCGCGGGAATATCTGGAAAAGGCGGGGGCCTGCTTCGGCACGCCGCTGGACAGGCTGCTGCACATGAATAGTCCCGCTGTGGATTTTTACCGGGACAAGGGTGTGGATCTGGCCACTGAGCCCCTGGAAATTGCCCTGTGCGCCCAGCACAACAACGGCGGACTGGCCGTTGACTGTTGGTGGCAGACCAATGTTTCCGGCTTCTTTGCGGCCGGGGAGGCCGCTGCCAGTCACGGGGTGTACCGGCCCGGCGGCAGTGCGCTCAACGCCGGACAGGTGGGCTCCACCCGCTGTGCCCAGTACATCGCCGCCCGCTGCACCGGGGAACCGGAGACGGAATTGTCCGCCGGGCTGACGGGGCAAATTCAGGCGGCTATGGCTATGGCCGACGCCGTTCGTGGCGAGAATGAAACCGTTCAGGACTGCTGGGATAAGGCGGCCACCCGCATGAGTCAGCTGGGTGGGCCCATTCGCAGCCGGGAGGCCATCGCCACCGCTATTACAGAGGTGCGCCGGGAGCTGGAGGACTTTGAAGCAGCGGTGAAAATCGCCGACAGTCGCCATCTGTGGAAGGCGTATCGTCTGCGGGATATTCTGATTTGCCAGCTGGTGTATCTGGAGGCTATGGCCGAGTATTCCTCCACCGGCGGAAAAAGCCGGGGAAGTGCGCTGTATACCGATATGGACGGGGAAAAACCGTACCCCTCCCTGCCGGATACCTTTACCTTTGCCCTGGACGACGGGGGCAGAGGGGATCAGCTGCAGGAGGTCGACTATCAGGGCGGCCAGTGCCGGTTCACATGGCGGAAGGTGCGGCCCATCCCCGAGGACGACGACTTCTTTGAGAATGTGTG
>JAJDGX010000243.1 GCA_030265885.1 Ruminococcaceae bacterium OttesenSCG-928-L11
CGGGCGGGGAAAGCCAGCGAATCCGCCTGGCCACCCAGATTGGCTCATCCCTGATGGGGGTGCTGTACATTCTGGACGAGCCCAGCATCGGGCTCCACCAAAAGGACAACGACCGCCTCATCGCAGCCCTGAAAAACCTGCGGGATCTGGGCAATACTCTCATTGTGGTGGAACACGACGAGGATACCATGCGGGCGTCGGATTACATTGTCGACATCGGCCCCAAGGCGGGAATCCACGGCGGCGAGGTGGTGTGTGCCGGCACCATCGACGACATCATCAACTGCGAGGAATCCCTGACCGGCCAATACCTCAGCGGCAGAAAGTGCATTCCCGTTCCCGCCAAGCGGCGGAAGCCCAATGGATCCTACATCTCCATCAAGGGCGCGCGGGAGAATAACCTGAAAAATATTGATGTAAAAATCCCCCTTGGGATTATGACGGCGGTGACGGGGGTGTCCGGCTCGGGCAAGTCGTCCCTTGTCAACGAGATTCTCTATAAGCGGCTGGCCCACGACCTGAACCGGGCCAAAACCTTTGCAGGCAAGCACGATGAAATGCTGGGACTGGAGCAGGTGGACAAGGTCATCGCCATAGATCAGTCCCCCATTGGCCGCACGCCGCGCTCCAATCCGGCCACCTACACCGGAATGTTTACGGACATCCGCAATGTGTTTTCCCAGACAAATGCATCCAAAATGCGGGGTTACAGCTCCGGCCGCTTTTCCTTCAACACCAAGGGTGGCCGCTGCGAAGCCTGTGAAGGCGACGGCATCATCAAAATCGAGATGCATTTTCTGCCTGATATTTACGTGCCCTGCGAGGTCTGCAAGGGCAAGCGGTATAACCGGGAAACTCTGGAGGTAAAATACAAGAACAAGACCATATACGATGTGCTGGAAATGACTGTGGAAGAGGGGCTGGAGTTCTTTGACAACATCCCCAAAATCAAGCGGCGGCTCCAGACGCTGTTCGATGTGGGGCTGGGCTATATCAAAATCGGCCAGTCCTCCACGACCCTTTCCGGCGGCGAGGCCCAGCGGGTGAAGCTGGCCACGGAGCTGTCCAAGAAATCCACCGGCAAGACCGTCTATATCCTGGATGAGCCGACAACCGGCCTTCACAGCGCCGATGTGCATATGCTGATCGATGTGCTGCAGCGGCTGGTGGATGTGGGGAACACGGTGGTTCTCATCGAACACAACCTGGATGTCAGCAGCTCCACAATATCCACCCCAAAGGTTTTGGCGCAGGCATACAGAAAGGTAAAGGAGAAATCCCGCTGGCCCGCCTCATACTCCCGGTATTCCTCCACAGTGACGTCGGTTCGCCGCGCCATTTTCTCCTCGGAATACTCCAAAATCTCACGAAGGCCTCTAATCCGCATGGCAATTTCCATCAATTTCGCTTCCAACTTTAAAACCCCTTTCCTTTTTCAGAAAATACAAAAAACCCGTCCCACTGTATAAAACAATGGGACGGGTTAACATGCAATACCCGCGGTACCACCCAAATTGTCGAATCCCCTGGCGGGATCCAACCTCTTGATTTCCGGATTCCAACAAATCCTCGACCTGTAACGCTGTCTTTGCGGGGAAGATTACTCGGCAAACAATTCTACCTTTCGATTCCCGGCTCCAGGGGGATCCCCAGTGTCTCTCCAACGCCGAATTTCCACCACCATCGGCTCTCTATCGTTGAATTTGTGACACGGCAGTCCCTGTCATCGCCTTTATTCAAGCTATTCGGTTTATGGCTTTCAGTATAATCACCCTACTCGGATTTGTCAAGAATAATTTGCACCAAATCTTCTGCTTTGTGAATGATCGCCTCAGGATTTACAGATTCCAACTCCTCTTTTGTGCGAAATCCCCAAAGAACGCCGATTGTATACAGCTTGGCCGCTTTTCCGGTCTCCATATCCGTAGCAGTGTCGCCGATGTAGAAGCCGGAACCGCCCTTCACTCCCAACAGCGCCTCAATTTCGTGGACAGCCGTGGGATCCGGCTTGATGGGTACGCCCTCACGCTGGCCGAAGGTCACATCCACCAAATCGTCGAAATAGTCCCGCACCAGTTCCTTGGCATAGCCATCCGGTTTGTTGGAGAGGACGCCAATTTTGACACCGGCATCATGCAGTGCCCGCAGCATCTCCGGAATCCCCGGATAGGGTCTGGTTTTATCCCGGGCATGGAGAGAATAGTAGGCGTCAAAATCCGCCTTGACCTGTGCAAGTGTTTCCTCATCGCGGCGGTTTTCGGGCACCGTCCGCTCAATCAGCTTATACACGCCGTTGCCCACAAAATAACAATAAGGCTCCACCGGGTGAACGGGGAGCCCATGTTGTTCCAACGCATAATTGCAGGCATCGGCCAAATCCGCTATCGTGTCCAGCAAGGTGCCGTCCAGATCGAAAATGGCATATTGCATGAATCTACGCCAGCTCCTTTCCCACAACCTTGACAAAGGGCCTGTAGGCGCTGCGAATTTGCTTCATGCAGAAATAGATGGCACATATATCAATGAGGATGTCGAGGAAGGATCCGGTTACAAACATTTCCGCCGTGCTGATAGCCAACGGAACATTGATGGCAACCGTAATCAGATTAACGGCGACCAAAAGCCCCTGCACCACGTAAAAGGCCATCATCTGGCGCAACCGGACATTCCCGGTGAAGCGTTTGACAACCAATACCAGTGCGTAGAGGATCATGGCC
>JAJDGX010000244.1 GCA_030265885.1 Ruminococcaceae bacterium OttesenSCG-928-L11
TGTTTCTGGTGGGTTTGGGGGGAATCATTCTGCTGCGCCGTCAGGTGATGCTGCTGGCGCTGGATGACGACGAAAGCCGCATGCTGGGGGTGCGGGTTTTCGCGGTACGCATCGGCGTGCTTGCCTTTTCCACCCTGATGGTGACCTCGGTCATCTGTATGACGGGCCTCATTGGCTTTGTGGGGCTGATTGCCCCGCACATCGCCCGCCTGGCCCTAAAGCGCAACGGCTCCGCCTCTATGGCTCTGGCCGCTCTCACCGGGGCTTTCATTCTGCTGGTGGCGGATATTCTGGCCCGGTCGGTGTACAGCGCCGAGCTGCCCATCAGCATTTTCACATCGCTGCTGGGCATCCCCTTTCTCTTCTATTTCATGAGCCGCAGGAAGGAGGGGCAGCCATGAGTCCCACTCTTCAGGCGGAGAATCTGACGGTCGGCTACGGGCGAAATCCGGTGGTGAACGGGGCCAGCTTTGCGGTGGGCCCCGGGGAATTCTGTGCCCTGCTGGGCCTGAATGGCTGTGGAAAATCCACCCTGCTCAAAACTATGTGCGGCCTGATTCCCGCGTTGGAGGGTCGCTGTCTGGTAAACGGCGAGGACATCGCCGCCCACAACGAGCGCAAGCGGGCGCGGCTGCTCGCCTACATCCCCCAACGCACCAGCGCCATGCAGGGCATCACCGCGCTGGATGTCGTCTGCATGGGGTTCAATCCCCGTCTGTCTCTGCTGCAGGCTGTGCCGGCCGGAGCCCGGGAGCAGGCTGCGGCAGCCCTAGATCGCCTGGGTGTGGGGGCTCTTGCGGGGCGAGAGTTCTCCTGGCTGAGCGAAGGGCAAAAGCAGCTGGTTGTGCTGGCCCGGGCGCTGGTTCAGGATACACCGGCCATGCTGCTGGACGAGCCGGACAGCGCCCTGGATTTCACCAACCGCCACCGAATATTGAACACCATCCGCCAGGTGAGCCGCCGGGAGAAAAGGGCGGTGCTCATCACACTTCACGACCCCAACCTGGCTCTGGCCTACTGCGACCGGCTGATTCTGCTGCACCGGGGACAGCCGGCGGGAGAGCTTCTGCCGGCACAAACCGAGGCGGCGGAAATCGGCAAGGTTCTTTCCGGCATTTACGGGGAACTGGCGGTTGCGTCCCTTGGGGGACATCCCCATGTCTGGATGCAGCCCGGGGATGCATGATCCTCTCCGGAAAAATCAATTTTATCCCAGCAAAAAACATCCCCCAACGTTGCACTGCCGTTGGGGGATGCTGCTATTAAGGAGGGTAAATGTAATCCATCAGGGTAGAGGTATGATGTACAGGGTATGCCGCTGTGAAGGTTAGCGGCCGGTGCCGGGGTTGTCGTTGTAGTTGTCGGGGACAAGGTCGTCGCCGCCCATGTCCTCGCCGGATTCGTAGGATTCGGTGGTGTCGTCGGCGTCAAGGGGCTCTTCGATCAGGTCGTCCTCGGCGGTGTCGACATCCAGCTCTTTGTTAGCCAGGTAGTACTTAGTGGAGTAGGGGAGGTCGTCGCGGGTGGTGCCGATGTACTCCAGATCCGTGTTGTAGACATAGAAGGTATCGTCGATGTCAAAATTGACATAGTTACTGGTGCTGTTCAGGTTGATGGTGTTCAGGTAGTAGATTTCGCTGATGTCGGGGTACTGGGTTACAATGTCGGCGTCCTCGTCCTTGATGTCATTGTTGGCGGTGCCGTAGTATTTTTTGCCGTTGTACAGCTTGGCATACATGGTCACGCCGTTGCCCAGATAGAGCTCCGCATCCTTAATGAAGGCGTTTGCTTCCACAACGTCGCCGTCGGAAAGGTCGTGGTAGGTGTCGTCCTCTTCGGCCTCAACCTCTTCGTTTTCCAGTGTGCCGGTAAAGGTGATGCCGTACTCCTTCTGGGAGGAGGAGTCGATGGTCAGGTAGACGGTAATCTCAAAGTCCAGGTCGTTGGTGCTGACGTATTCATCCACAAATTCCACTTCGATGCGGGATTTGGAGGTGTCGATGGAGATGTCCTTGATGGCTTTGAGGCCTTTGCTGCCGGTGGTGCGGATTTTAAGCTTGCTGTCGTTGATTTGGCCCCTGGTCAGCAGTTGGCCCGGTGTTCCGGTGTGGCCATCCTCCCAGTCGAACATGTCCTCGTACAGATAAATGTATTTGGTGACCTCGTCCTTGGGGCGGATGGTGCCAAGGTCAATGGAATTGTTGCCGACGTCCTCGGAATATCCCACGGACAAGTCTTGAATCTGGGAGTTGGCGCCTCTGTCTGCTGCCAATGCGGGAACGGTCATTCCCAATGCAAGGGCTGCCGCCAGCAATGTGGATACTACTTTTTTCATTGCGAATTGTCTCTCCTCTTTCAATTAGTTATTGTTTTACATTGGAATGGATATGGGTTGGTGCAAAAGCTGCTATTCCCCGCCATATGTCTCCAGGCAGGAATATCGTACGGTTTTCACTCTGGTTCAATTCCTCCTTATCGATGGTTCAGAACAGGCAGATGGAACAAAATATTTTTCTTTGCGGTTGTGGAATATTTTTGCTATTTTGTCATTCTCTGTCTTTTTTCTGTTACCCCTATCATGCGCCCCCAATGTGTTGGTTTTGTGTAAGCATTTCAAAGATTCTGTGAGAGTCTTTCCAGAATTATGTGAATATAAATGGCATTATTGAACTATCTCGCAAGCATATGTGGCAAAAACAACAAAAACAGAGCGAAC
>JAJDGX010000245.1 GCA_030265885.1 Ruminococcaceae bacterium OttesenSCG-928-L11
CGTTCTAAATGCTCTCCCCATCTCCCGTCCCGGCGCAAGGGGCAAGATAAACCTTATCATTCGAACTGTGTTTGAGTGCTTTGCCCCTCGGGGCAAGGCTGTGTGACAGCCAAAACCGCCTCGGGCGCAGCCCGAAAAACAAAGCGTCCACTCCATTGTACCACACCCCCACCCACAATAAAAGAAGCGGGAACCCATATCTTCATGGCGAAAATATGAATTCCCGATGTATGCTGTTTTACACTTCCTGAATAATGGGCAGGATCATAGGATTGCGCTTGGTGACCTGCCACAGATAATCGCTGACGTCATCCTTGACCCGCTGCTTGATGACACCCCATTCCCGGGTGTTGTTTTGCAGGCACTTCATCAGGCTGTCCCGGGCGATTTTCCGGGTTTTGCCCATCATATCCTCCGATTCGCGGACATAGACAAAGCCACGGGAGACAATGTCGGGGCCGGAAACCAGCTGATTGGTGTCCCGGTCGATGGTGGCGACAACGATGATGAGACCGTCCTCCGCCAGATGCTTGCGATCCCGCAGGACAATGCTGCCCACGTCGCCGACGCCCAGGCCGTCCACCAGTACCTTGCCGGCGGTGACAGCGCCGTCCCAGCGCATGGTCTCACCGTCGGTTTCCAGCACGCGGCCATTTTCGCCGATGAAAATATTCTCCGGGGGAATGCCCATGGCCTTGGCCAGTTCGGAGTGCTTTTTCAGGTGCTTGAATTCGCCGTGCATAGGCACAAAGAATTTCGGCTTTGTCAAAGCCATCATCATTTTCAGTTCATCCTGACAGGCGTGGCCGGAAACGTGTACGTCGTACATCTTCTCGTAAACCACCTGAGCGCCCAGCTTGAGCAGCTCATTGACAACCCGGGTGACGAATTTCTCGTTGCCGGGGATGGGCGTGGCCGAGATGATGATGCAGTCGTTGGGGGTGACGGTTACCTTCCGGTGGTCGCCCATGGCCATGCGGGTCAGGGCGCTCAGGGGCTCGCCCTGGCTGCCGGTAGTGATGATGACAATCTTCTCCGGCGGGTATTTCCCGATGGAGTCCATGTCGATGATAACGCCGGAGGGGGCATCCAGATAGCCGTACTCCAGGGATTTTGCCACCACGTTTTCCATGCTGCGGCCGGATACGGCCACCTTGCGCTTGTATTTCACCGCCGCGTCCACAATCTGCTGCACGCGGTGCACGTTGGACGCAAAGGATGCGACGATAATCCGCTTTTGAGAGGCCACCTGGAACAGCTTGTCAAAGCTTTCGCCCACGGTGCGCTCACTGGCGGTGCTGCCGGGGCGCTCCGCGTTGGTGGAGTCGGGCAGGAGCGCGAGAACGCCTTTGCTGCCCAGTTCGCCAAAGCGGGCCAGGTCAATGACATCGCCCTTGATGGGAGTCAGGTCGATTTTGAAGTCGCCTGTCTGAATAAAGGTACCCACCGGGGTATTGATGGCAAATCCGCAGGCGTCGGGGATGGAGTGGTTCACATGGATGTATTCCACGGACATGCAGCCCATCTGAACCACATCTCCGGCTTTTACGACGTTGAGCTTCGCCTTATCCAGCAGACCGTGCTCCTTGAGCTTGCCCTCAATCAGGCCGATGGTCAGCTTGGTGGCGTACACGGGGAAGTTGACATGCTTGAGCAAATAGGCCAGGCTGCCGATGTGATCCTCGTGACCGTGGGTGATGACAATGCCGCGGATGCGGTCTTTGATTTCCAGCACATAGCTGAAATCGGGGATGACAAGGTCGATGCCGGGCATGCCCTCATCGGGGAAGGTGAGCCCGCAGTCGACGAGAAACGCATCGTTCTCGCACTCGTAAACAGTGATGTTCTTGCCAACCTCGCCCAATCCCCCCAGGGGAATGATGCGGACGACGGGCTTCTTTTTGCGGCGGCCGTTGCCGGGCTTGCGGCTGCGGCTCTTTTGCGCCGGCAGCTTCTTGGGATTCTCCGGGGTGACGGCCTTGTTCTCCACAAATACCGGCTCTGCGGGAGTCTTTGCGGCCGCGGCCTTGGGGCGGCGCTGTTGGGGCGCGCGCTTGCCGGGCTGGCGATTGCCTGGCTGCTTGGCAGCCTCCGCCGCTTTGGGGGCGGCCTCTGTCTTGGGCTGCTCCGCCTTCTTGGCGGGGGCGGAGGCGGGCTTTTTCGCCGCCTTCTTTTCCGGTGCGGCCTTGCCGTTCAGCAGGGCCTCCACCAGGTCGGGGTTGGCCTGCTCGGGCAAAGAGGGTTTGCCGTCGGCGACATTAGCCGGAGCCTCTGTGGCAGCCGGTTTGGGTGTAGTGGGGCGCCGCCGGGGCCTTCTCTGGGGCTGACGGGGACGCGCCTTGTTCTGTCCGCCTTCCGCTGCTGGGGAAAGCTCGTTCTTTTCGTTGTTATCGGGCACTGTATAACCTCCATTTTGGTATAAATTCGTTGTGAGTATTGCTATATCGGGTATATATCCTTTCGCAAAAGGCATATGTACAGTATTGACGCAGCAACAGCCTTTGCACTGCATTTGCGCACCAAAAACAACCCATCTGGTATCGGTCGGAAACCAAATGAGTATTCTCTGAAAAACGTTGTAATTTTGTGAAACAAGGCGGATCCAAAGACCCGCGCACAACCGCTACCGATTCCAGGGCATCCGCAGAATTCCCCGGAACCCGCAAAATTACACCGCCCGGATCCGCGCCTGAAAAAGCCGCGGATCC
>JAJDGX010000246.1 GCA_030265885.1 Ruminococcaceae bacterium OttesenSCG-928-L11
CATTTTTCCCACACCCGGTTCGGGTACAAGCGATACGATGCGCAGCAGCTGACAAAAGCCGGGACAGATGCAGGATTTGCGGTGGAAGCGATTCCTATTTTGCAGGGAGCGGCAGTCTGCTATGTTTACAGAAAAATGGCTAACAGGGGAAATAGACGAAATCAAGATTAAAATACTTGCTAAGCACCGACCGCCACTTGGAGTAGTTATGAATAAAAACCAGCCCTTTGATCGAGGCCGTCGCCCGAAAAAAACCGAACAAATTGCTTGCAGGCATAGCCTGGGGAGCAAGCGCCGCCATCACAGCTCATCATGGTTTGCGAATCCAAAAAGCGGGGCTGAACGGCACAAAGCCGCCCTATCTAATTCTATCCAACCACCAAAGCTTTACTGACTACTATGTGGCCTATCGCGTCGTCGGCCGACCATATGCCTCCTTTGTCGCTGACATCGAGAGCTTTATCGGATTGGAGCAACCCTGTCGCTGGTTGGGGGTGATTGGCACCCGCAAGTTTACAAATGACATTTCACTGGTGCGCAACATTTTGCACGCTGTCCGGGTGAATAAAACCAGTGTGGTGCTCTACCCCGAGGCGCGGTATTGCAACATGGGCACGACCTGCGCTCTGCCGCCCTCGGTGGGCAAACTGGCCAAGCAGCTTGGTGTCCCTGTAGTGATGCTGAAAATGCGCGGCACCCACCTGATGGCTCCCTTTTGGAACACCCGTAAACGAAAGGTTCCGCTGGAGGCGGAGTATTCTCTGCTACTCAATGAAGAACAGGTGCAGGCATTGTCAGCGGATGAAATGAACCGTCAAATCACTGACAGCTTTGCGTATGACGAATACCGTTGGCAACAGGAGAATCGGATCAGAATAGACGAGCCTTGGCGTGCGGAAGGTCTACACCGAGCGCTTTATTGGTGTCCCGCCTGTGGGAGCGAATACCAGATGGATTCTGATGGAGCGCATCTTTTTTGTACCGAATGCGGCAAGCGCTGGGTACTGACCGAATATGGCTCTTTGCTGGCTCTCAGCGGCGATACCGAATTCAGCCATCCTCCCGATTGGTACGAGCATCAACGCGAGCTGGTGCGAAGTGAGATCGAGGCTGGAACTTATGCTGTCCAGACGCCAGTTCGGGTGGAGTCCCTGCCCGGTGGCGGTGGATTCATCGACCTCGGTATGGGCGAACTTACCCACAGCATGGATGGGTTCACCCTGCATTTCAGCGAGAACGGCAAGCTGCGTATCGTTCACATTCCACCTTCCAGCATGTACTCGCTGCACAACGAGTATGATTTTAAAGGCAAGGGAATGGGGCTTTCCCTCTCCACCTTGGATGAAAGCTGGTATCTGTATACGAAATCGCCCGAGTGCAATACAACCAAAATGATGTTTGCGACCGAAGAACTTTACCGATATATCAAGGAAAAAAATGAGTTTGACACAATTGATGAAATAGATAGCTCCTCATAATTTTTACGTTGAATTTTACGTAAAACTCCGGTATACTATAGAAGTAGAAGGAGTTGAAATCTTATGCCACAATTTGTACCTGTCTCTGATTTGCGTGATTACAACAAGGTAATTAGCAAAATTACACCCGAAAGCCCTGTGTATCTCACCAGGCATGGCCGCAATGCCACACTGGCAATCGTTGACGCCGCAGAATATGAGAGACTGAAGAAGCTGGAGGCTTCCACACAGCTTTTAGAAGCGATCCGTAAGGGCGCAGGATCCGGTGAACAAGAAGGTTGGATTTCTGCCGAAAATATGGAGGCTTTCTTTGATGGCGAAGAAGACTAAGATTTTATATTCGCCAATATCAAAGATGGATATTTCGGAGATCCATGCAATTATCGCAGAAGTAAACCGCCCTGCCGCCAATCGTACGCGGAAAGGCATTGGTCAGATTATAAAACACCTACATACACATCCTCTGATGGGTGCGGAACTCAATACGATATGCATAATCAACACCCCATACCGCTTTCTCGTTTACGATCAGTATTTGATTTTTTATCAGTACTTTAAGAAAATGGATACGATTCAGATATATCGCGTATTGAACGGAACGACCAATTATCTGAACGTGCTGCTGCGTGATTACAAAGAATATCCGTCAGTTACTGAATAAAAGGTATGGCTTATAAGCAAGGAATGTATGGTATCATTATCGAAGATACGCATGAGGCGTTGGTCTCAAGGAGTTTGTTTTTAGGTTTACAAGAATCATACTTCAAAGTGTCCACCTCCATTACAAACCAATCCCAATCGAAATTGACGGACAATCCGTTAAGGGGAAAGGTCATTTGCGCGTCATGTGGTGGTAAGATGCAGCGGCGCAAAGGAAGTAGCCGCGCGGGCTGACACTTCTTTTCCTGCATAACGAACAACAGAAAAGGGTATAGTTGCGAAACTGGAATGTATATCCGCGAGTCCGAGATTATGGATAAAATTAAAGCAGAGTTTGCTCATAAAAATATATGTACTGACACATTGAGCAGAAAAGAGTGGGCCGAAATCATCGAACAATAGGACGGTTATTATCAGTCCACGGAAGGGCATGTGTCCCAATGTATTTCATGCGTTGTCGCTCCTTTTATGGTTGCACCCCGAGCGGAAACCGTGTATAATATGCGTATCGGCTCCGCTGGGGCTGGTGTGTAGGCTCTATACCTTGCTTTCCACGGCTGGGGT
>JAJDGX010000247.1 GCA_030265885.1 Ruminococcaceae bacterium OttesenSCG-928-L11
AGACTCCCCCCTCACTTCAAGAGCAGCGCCCGCAGGCTCTGCAAAATCTTTTTTTCCCGGCGGGACACCTGCACCTGGGTCATGCCCAGCTGCTCGGCGGTTTGGGTTTGGGTCATGTTGTTGAAATAGCGCAGATACACCAGCTTGCGGTCGTGGGGCTCCAGCTGGCCCAGCACCTGCTTGAGAGAGATGATATTGGAGAGCATGTCCTCCGGCGAATCCACCGGCAAATCAATTTGCCCGCCGCCGTCCTCATCGCTTTCCGTCAGGGAGAGCGGCGGTGTCGCGGCGGTGATGGCCTCCACAACCATTGTGGGTTCCACCTCCAATATCTGGGCGATCTCGCTGATCTGCGGCTCCCGCCCATAATCCAGCTGGAACCGTTCCCGCACCCGGTTGATTTTCAGGGACAGCTCCTTCAGCGTCCGGCTCACCTTAACAGTGCCGCCGTCCCGGAAGAGGCGGCGCATTTCCCCCAGTATCACCGGCACCGCGTAGGTGGAAAAACGCACCCCCCTATCGTGGTCAAAGGCCTTGGACGCCTTGATAAGCCCCATGCAACCGGCCTGAAACAGGTCGTCGTATTCAATCCCGCGGCCCTTCAGCTTTCCGGCGCAGGAATGGACGAGCCCGATGTTATTTTCTACCAACTCCTGATAGTCCGTTTGTGTTTGATTCATACCCGATGTCTATTCCTCCGATTCCGAAGCCATTGCCTGGCGACCAGACAGTTGCAGACAGCCCCGGCTATTCGTCCCTCGACGCAATTCTGGTGGTGAGGGTGACGATGGTTCCCTTGCCCGGCTTGGATGTAACCCGAACCTTCTCGCACATGCTTTGCATAACGGCAAAGCCCAGCCCGGCCCGCTCGCCGCCGGGGCAGGTGGTATACATGGGTTCCATGGCCTTTTCGATGTCGTCGATGCCACAGCCCCGGTCGCGTATTTTCACCACGATGCGGTTGTCGTCGTATATGCGGGCGGTTATGTAGATATTGGCGATGGTGTCCCGGTATCCGTGGACGATGCAGTTGGTGACAGCCTCGGAGACAGCCGTCTTAATGTCGGCCAGCTCGTCCACCGTGGGATCCAATCCAGCCACAAAGGCAGCCACAGCGGTGCGGGCAAAGCCTTCGTTGGCGCTGCGGCTTTTAAAGGTCAGCTGCATTTCATTGACAATTTTTTGGGATGTTCTCATAATCAAAAGAAGCCTCCGTTCTCCTGTTTTATACAATTCATTCGGTGTTCCCTTACAGGACAGCCAGCCTGTCCAGCCCGGCCAGCTTCATCACCTTGCGGATGTGGGAGGATAAATTGGTCAGTCTCAGTTCCCCCTCCAGTTCCTGCATCAGGGAATAGCGGCCCATAACCAGGCCGATTCCGGAGCTGTCCATAAACGTGACATCCCGAAAATCCAGAATCAGTTCCTGGGGGCGGGCCCGCTGAACCGCTTCGTCGATATCCTCGCGGAGGCCCTTGGCACAGTGGTGATCGATTTCGCCGGAAAGATACGCGGTGACGCTTTCCTCCGACATGCTTAACGTGACTGCCATTTGAAACGTCCTTCCTATGTAAAATGCAAATCGGTGACACAATAGGACTGGGAAATTTTTCATGCCCTCATGCGTCACTTGATAGTATGTCCCACAAAATAAACTCTATCCATAAGAATAGAGGATGGTTCGTGAAAATTTTCGCGGAATTTGTCTGACGCGAGCCTTGAGATGTCTGTGTGGGTAAATGGGAGAGCGCAGCCTCTCAAAATTTGGTCGACAATCCGCCGGGTTTGGGGTATAGTACCAGTAGACAACCAGAAGGATATCTGCAAGGAGGGGGAAGGCTATGCTGTATTTGGGTGCGCACCTGTCTGTTTCCAAGGGCATGTACGCCGCCGGCAGGCAAGCGGTGGACATCGGCGCCAATACCTTCGCGTTTTTCACGCGAAATCCCCGTGGCGCGGGGGCAAAGGCGCTGGACACTGAGGATTACGCCCGATTGCGGGAACTGCTGCAGGAGCATCGATTTGGCCCCCTGGTGGCCCACGCTCCCTATACCATGAATCCCTGCTCCGCCAATCCGCAGCTGCGGGAGCTGGCGACAACCATGCTGGCCGAGGATCTGGAACGGCTGGAGCTGTTGCCGGGAACCTTTTACAATTTCCATCCCGGCAGCCACACCGGCCAGGGGGCGGAGGCGGGGATCGCCTTCATCGCCGAGATGCTCAACCGGGTGCTGAAGCCGGAACAATCCACCGTTGTACTGCTGGAGACCATGGCCGGCAAGGGCTCCGAAATAGGGCGCAGCTTTGAGGAACTGCGGGCCATCATCGACCGGGTGGAGGTCAAGGATCGCATCGGCGTCTGCTTCGACAGCTGCCACCTCTTCGACGGCGGATACGATGTGGCAAAGGATTTTGACGGCGTGCTGCGGGAGTTTGACCGCGTTGTCGGGCTGGACAAGCTGCGGGCCATGCACATCAACGACAGCATGAATCCCTTTGGCAGCCACAAGGATCGCCATGCCCGCATCGGCGAGGGCTCCATTGGCCTGGAGGGGATTGTCGGCATTCTTTCTCACCCCGTCATGAAGGGGATTCCGTTTGTATTGGAGACGCCCAATGAGCCGGAGGGCTATGGGGAGGAGATCGCTTTGCTGCGGGGGCAGTGTGGCATTGGATAAATAGGGCTTAT
>JAJDGX010000248.1 GCA_030265885.1 Ruminococcaceae bacterium OttesenSCG-928-L11
TGTAATCCATTTTTAATCCTCCATAAATATTGTGTGTTTATTTAAGTCGTGCCGCTGGGGTTTTGCGATTTCGTTGGCTGGATATCCAAGGGCAATACCTGCGGCCAACTGTGCCGATTCTCCAAGCCAACCGCATATCTGTTCATAGGCAAAATAAACATCGCACATCCACAGACTGCCCAAGCCCTGCTCGGTGGCAGCTAACAGCATATTCTGAATCGTTGCGCCCATTGTTTGCATTGCACCGCAATCCATAAACCTTGATTCCAAGCTGCCCGGACTGTTTAAGGTGTGAATGCCAGTGTTGAAAACAAGAATTACGGCAGGAGCGGTTTCAATCGTCCGTATTGTGCCAATCACACTTCCGTAAAACGGCAATTGCTTTATGCTTTCGGCATCACCAAAGCTGTTCAATCCCTCCTGCATGAGCTTCGACAGCTTGTATTTTGCAGCTCCTTGAAGTACATAATACTTCCAAGGCTGGCTGTTTTTTGTAGAGGGCGCTTCCATTCCTGCTTGCAGAATTCGAGTGATACACTCTGCTGGAATGGGAGCATCTTGGAACTTGCGCACACTTTTTCGTGTGCGAATGGCATCTAATGTGTTCATGACTGACCTCCGTATCCTTTTCGTATGGGATACCACATTTCAAGCCAAGCAATGTTGCCGTCCTGATAATAGACCTCCAATTCAGGCCCATCCTCTTTTTCGTAGGAAACTGTGGGCAGCCATTCACCATAAAATCTCCGCTGGATGTCATTTACTTGTTTCTGCATCGCAGTGCGGTCATCAGCGGAATATGGAGCGCTTTTGAACATAACATAGGTGTGTTCTGGAATGACTGCTGTGGTGTCGGCACTTTTCTGAGTAGCAGGGCAAGCAATCATATAGGAAAAATGTTCATCGTCAAGCCGCTTGTGGTTCGAGATTCCATAGAGCGACAGAGCGTGCGGCTGTGATGAAATACTGTCACCAATCGGCATCTGACATAGCTTGCTGATTGCGCCATTCTGAAAGCTGTCCAACCAAAGCTTTTGCGGCATCTGAAAACCATCCTCGTTGAGCGGAGCTTCGATTTCAATACCAACCACAGAAAATGATGGTATGGTCTCAATTCGATAATCTAACTCCTTGCCGCCTGTGATGCTAATCGAGAAAGTCATGCGTGGATAAACTTTCAGTGTGGCTCCAGCTTGCTTCGCTTCGTTTGGGGTAAGCCCATGGAAAGCAGCGAACGCTCTTGTGAATGCTGTGGGCGAGTTGTAGCCGTATTTCACTGACACATCGTTCACCTGTATCGTACCTTGCTGAAGCTCTACCGCCGCCAATGTCAGCCGCCTGTTCCGGATGTATTCCGACAGGGGAATACCAGCTAGAAAGGAAAACATCCGCTGGACATTGTAGCTGGAGCAACACATAATACGAGCAATATCCGCCATGTGTATTTCCGCATCAAGCCTGCTTTCAATGTAGCCAAGCGCTGCATTGAGGTTTCCCAAATTGTCCATATTTCACGTCCTCTCATTTGATTTGACATATCACTCACCATCAGAACGCCCAGAAACGTGCTGAGAAACGAGAGGCTGAACACCACCATACCGGGAGCCATGTTGCTTATTTCAAAATTATCCGCCATTGTCGGTATCAGCCGCTTCATGGTTGAAAGTACCGCCAGCAACAGAACCGGTACGCCGATGCCGCACAACAGGCTGGCCGGGTTTCTCATCATTTCCTTTGTGTTCCGGCCTGCAAATACTGCTGCCCGCATATTACACACCCCCTGTATAGAGCAAAAATGCGTCCTCAAAATTCTTCTGCCCGGATGCCGCCACGATTTCCTCGGCGGTGCCAAGCGCCTGCAATTTCCCTTCGTGCATGATGCCGATCCGGTCGGCCAACGCTTCGGCTTCTTCCAGATAATGTGTGGTAACAATAATATTGATTTTGCCTTTCAGCGTCTCAATGGTTTTCCCCAATTCTTTTCTAGCCCGCACATCCAAACCGAGTGTGGGTTCATCCAAAAAAAGGATTTTTGGGGACGAAATAAGACCCAGCGCGATATTCAGCTTTCGCTGCATCCCGCCAGAGAGGGATTTCGCTTTGTCCTTTGCACGGTCGGTCAAATCAAACTCGCTGAGCATTTTGATGGCGCGCTCCTGCGCCTCCTGCTTGCTACACCCATACAGGCGCGCAATCAACTCCAGATTTTCCCGCACAGTCAATTTGGGCGCGATGGCGGTTTCCTGCGGAGATACGTTTATGATTTTCTTCACTTTTTCAGCGTCATGCACAATGCTGTTGCCGAGCAACACCGCGTCGCCCTCCGTAGGCAGCAATAGGCATGAAAGCATTTTTATCGTTGTGGTTTTACCGGCGCCGTTGGTGCCAAGCAAAGCAAAAAATTCCCCTTTTGTAATGGTAAGGTTAAGATGGTCTACCGCTCGCCGGTTTTTGTAATCGCGGGTAAGGTCGGTAATCTGGATAGCTGCTTGCATTGTGTTATCCTCCATTTTCAGGCTTGCCATCTTTTGATTTTTCTCTGTAGTATTGGCGCATACTCGTATAGGCATCACTCAGCATTTCACTGATATACTCGTCGCTCAAGTCAAAATATGATGTCACAAGCAGCGTTGCGATGCCATGTGCATATACCCACATTTCCA
>JAJDGX010000249.1 GCA_030265885.1 Ruminococcaceae bacterium OttesenSCG-928-L11
GAACGAGCCTGCGACACCGATGTAGCCAAGGGCATGGATGCGGAACAGCGCAAACAATATGTCCTGACCATTTTGGATACCCTTGGCCGCTCCAGCGCGGAGGGCTACGGCGTTCGCGCCGCATTGCGGGGTGCCGCCGACAACAAAACCGATATGAAGGAGAGACTGCTGTTGATTATAAAGGAAACGCATTACTCCGGAAAAGCCCGGAAGGGTGCCCTTCTGATAACAGTCGAGATGCTGCTTTTGGGCCTGTGTATGGCTTCGCTGACATATTTCCCCGTGGAGGCAGCCTTTGACAAGCCGGATCAGTGGGGTATGCAGGGGAAGGAATTTGTCCCGGATTCGCCGGAATCCGCCTCAACCCCCGATGCCGCCCCCAATCCGACCGCCCTGCCCGACGAGGCAACGACCGCACCGACCGAACTGACTGACAGCGCCCCGGAAAGCTATCTGTGGCCCATTGGAACCGGAAGCGGCTACATCGCCTGTAAGTTCCAGGAATATCCGGGTCATACCGGCATTGACATTGCCGGCCCCAAGGGCGATTCCGTTCTTGTGACAGCCGACGGCAAGGTCGTTGTCGCAAAACAGACAACCGTTGGCTATGGCAATTATCTCATCATCGACCACGGCGGCGGCATCCAGTCCCTCTATGCCCATTGCCAGGATCTGCATGTGAAGGTGGGCGACACCGTGTCTGCCGGTCAGGTCATCGCCACCCGTGGGCGTTCCGGCAATAGCACCGGCGCACAGCTCCACTTCGAAATCCGCCAGAACGGCGAGGTTGTGGATCCCCTGGATTATGTGACAGAGCCTTAACAACAGACAAAGTTGGCCGCCAAACAATTTGTGAAATTGGTGGTTGCATTTTATCCGCGAATGTAGTACAATGCATTCAATAACAGTGAAGGCTGTGAGGAAACAGAGTACGCTTTTCCCAAACGCGCAGAGAGAAGATGGCCGGTGTAAATCTTCGGGGAGGGAATGCGGAAGCCTTTTCCGAGCCATGAACCCAACGACGCCGCCAGGCGTCCAGTAGGCTTCATCGGGGTCGCCCGTTACAGCGATACGGCATGCCAGTGCCGGACGAGTGCGGGAGCAATCCCGAATTTAGGTGGTACCGCGGATATTTAATTCGCCCTGAGTCTTATGGACTCGGGGCGTTTTTTTTCGGAAAAGAAAAGCCCGCTGTTTGAAGGGAAAGGGGAAATCTGTATGCTGCTTGCAGAGGGTCCGGCCAGACAGGCCGGGTGTAAAAGGCGCCTTGCGCACACACAAAGCAACACCCATACTCAGAAGGAGGAACATTGGAATGCATCGAAATATAACCAAGTCCAAGCGGCTGCAGCAGGTTCGCTATGATATAAAAGGGAAAATCACAACAGAAGCCGAGCGGATGGAGGATGCGGGAATCCCCATCATCAAGCTGAATACCGGCAATCCCGCCCAATTCGGGTTTGAGACGCCTGCGTCCGTGGTAAACAGCCTGGAACGCCAGCTGCCGCTGTCGGCGGCGTACTCCCAGTCTCGGGGATTGTGGGAGGCCAGAGAGGCCATTGTGGCCTACAGCCGCTCCAAGGGCATCCCCGATGTCCGGCTGGATCGGGTCTACACAGGCAACGGCGTCAGCGAGATGATTCTCATGTCCATGCAGGCGCTGCTGAATCCGGGGGACGAAATCCTGGTGCCCATGCCGGATTATCCCCTCTGGACGGCGGCTGTCCGCCTGTCCGACGGCAAAGCGGTGCATTACCGCTGCGACGAGGCCTCCGCCTGGTTCCCGGACGTTGCCGACATCCGCGCCAAGGTCACCGCCCGCACAAGGGGGATTGTCATCATCAACCCCAACAACCCCACCGGCGCCCTGTACCCGGACACACTGCTGCGGGATATCGTGCAAATCGCGGAGGAACACGGCCTGATGCTGTTCTCCGATGAAATTTACGACAGGCTGGTCATGGACGGCCTCTCCCACACCTCCACGGCCGCCCTGGCGGGGGATGTGCCGGTTATCACCTATAACGGCCTGTCCAAATCCCACCAAATCTGCGGATATCGGTGCGGCTGGATGACCGTCAGCGGCGGGGGAGAAGGGCTAAGGGAGTACCTGGAGGGGCTGGATGTGCTGTCGTCCATGCGGCTGTGCTCCAACGTACTGTCTCAAAGCGTCATCAAGGCGGCGTTGAGCGATTCGGCCGGAACAGACCGGTACATCCAGCCCGGCGGCAGACTGTACGAGCAGCGCCAATGCGCCTGGGAGGGCCTGAACCGGATTCCCGGCGTGTCTGTCCTCAAATCGAGGGCGGGGCTGTATATGTTCCCGCGGCTGGATTTAACCCGCCACGCCATATACGACGACGAGCAGTTTGTGCTGGATTTCCTGCGGGAGAAGCATGTGCTGCTGACTCACGGCACCGCATACCAGTGGGAGCAGCCGGATCATTTCCGCATTGTGTACCTGCCGGAGGTAAACCAGCTGCGGGATGTTGTGGAGCGGCTGGGCGATTTTCTGGAGACCTACAGCCAGTCGCCCAAGATTTACCGGCAGAAAATACAGAAAACCACTTGATTTTGTGAAGAATTTGTTGTATAATGATGACAATCTTAATAGGAAAGGAGGGGGTCATCATTAGTAAGCCTAGTGACATGCCTCTCCAG
>JAJDGX010000025.1 GCA_030265885.1 Ruminococcaceae bacterium OttesenSCG-928-L11
CGCCGAGGTGGTGGGCTCCGCCCAATTGGAGGGATACGACCTCCTGTTTCGCGGCGGCAGGCACGGCGCGGTCGCCACCGTCGAGCAGCTGGAGAACGGCAAGGTGCCTGTGCTGCTCTGGAAGCTCCGCCCACAGGATGAGCATGCTCTGGATATTTACGAGGGCTGGCCCAGCTTCTACCGCAAGGAAATCCGTGACATTGAACTGAACGGGCAGACTGTCCCGGCGATGGTCTACATCATGAACGACGGCCATGAGTTCGGGGAACCCTCCGACTTTTACCTCGACACCATCCGCGAAGGATACGAAAGCGCAGGCTTTGATCTCGACTATCTTTACAGCGCCGTGGAGAAATCGACGGAGCTCGCTCAGACACAGGATTTGTATGAATCCGAGATGCTGCCCGAGCAACAGGAATTGGATGGGATGGAGTTTGATGAGGATGGACTCAGCCCGTTCGACATGAAGTGGTGGTGAGTGGATGCCTGCTCATGCAGCACTTGCCGCACTTAAAGCCGCTGCCGCCGCGCTGTCCGATGAGAAAGGCCGCAAGGTAATCATCGGCATCGTGATCGCTATCCTCTCGCCACTGATCCTCATTATTGTGGTGATTGTCAGCATGCTCTCTGCCACCGCCGACCACAACAACGCCGCCCTCAAGCTGTCCTTTGAAGGCGGCGCTCTCTCGTCTCAGGTTCCCGCCGATTACAAGCTGCACATCGAAAACATGCGGCAGAGCTTCTCTAGTTTGGAGGATATCCTCTCCGAAGTCGGCAACGAGTGTGAATCCCCGGATGGCGAGCCGGATCTGCTGCGCATGAAAGCGGTGTTTTACTCTCTGTTTTTCGGCTCGGATTTCCCACAGACCCATGCGGACCGTGCGTTCGTGGACTGCTTTCTTACCTACGAGGAACGCGCCCGCGACTGCGATGACCCGGACTGTGAAGATGACCCCTGCGAAGAATACTCCGTTGCCATCCCTATTGCCGATCTGCCCACAGTGTATGACCGTGTCTCTACCCTTACCGGCAGGGAAATCACGCCGGAGGACGCCGCCAACATCACAGAAATTTATTATCGCGTGGGCAGCGGTGATTATTCCTCGCGGCATCCCGACTCGCTGGAAGGCGGCGGGGGCGCAACCCACGCCCGCATCGCCGCGCTTATCGCGGGCGATGACACACCCTTTGTCGGTGGAAATTATGCCAGCCCCATCACTGGGGACTGGCGAAGTCAGGTCAGTTGTGAATTTGGTACCGGCTATGTCGGACACACCGGCATGGACATTGCCATCCCCACCGGCACCGAAATCCGGGCGGTGGCGGCAGGCAGAGTCCTCTACACCAAGATGAGCTCAGGCGGCTACGGCTACCATGTGGTAGTCTATCACGGCGGCGGGATTGTGACTTTGTATGCCCACAATTCCCGCATCCTCGTCAGCGAGGGGCAAGAGGTTGCCCAGGGAGAAACCATCGCCTGGTCGGGTAGTACTGGCAACAGCACAGGGCCGCACTTGCATCTGGAATTTATTATTGATGGGATTCCGTGCAATCCCCGCTCGTATTTACCGTGATTAGAAGGGAGTTTTTGAATGACCGAACAACGCAAAGCCGAACTGTTCGGCGGCCTGCTGCGAGGCTTCGACGGCCTGCTGGACGATGAAACCTACTACTCTATTCTCCGCGGCATCGGCATGACCCATCGGGAGATGGAGGCCGAGGGCATTGATCTGCGGGAGCAGTACACCCCACGGTACGCTGCCCTCGACGCGCTCTGCGAGAGGCTGTCCCTCTTTGTGGAGCATGCCGCCGAGGAATGTACCGGGCAATTGGAGCAGGGCAAGCCTGTCTCGCTGTATCTGGCTGGCCGCGCCCGCGACTTCGATATCGACATGGAGGGCAACGGAATGCTGTGGGATACGGTGATCGAGATGCTCGGCGAGCGGCTCGCGGCATATACCCCGGACATGGAGATCGATAACGGCGAGCTCATTATCACGCCCCGCGCCCAGGAGATGGGCATGGGGATGTGCGACTGATTATTTTGGAGGAATCGCTATGAAAACCGAAACTCTGCAACTCAAATATGACGCGGAAAAGCTCTCCACCCTGCGGCTGTACATGCGGAAATCCCAGGCTGATCTGGACGGCGAACTCGCCAAATGCATCGATAAGCTGTGTGAGCGGCACATCCCCAAGGATGTCCGTGAGCTTTTCGAGATGCGCCGCCAGGAGCAGGCAGGGCGGCCTCCGCGCCCGCCCCGGTCGAGGCCGACCGTGCCTCAGAATCCCGGTGAGTATGGCGGTCAGCAGGAATGATCGCGCCTGTCGCCCCCGTGTTGGCCGCGTGTGGCGTTTTGAGAGCCGTAGCCGGGAACGTGTACCCAAAGGCTCTCCCCGAGGCGTTTTGCGGCCTTTGCGCCCGAGTGAGAAAAAGCCTTTCGCAATGCGGGCTGGGGCTTTTCACAGGGTCGAAAAGGAAGCAGGTTAAAGGATAGGGGTCGCAGTCGCGCCCCTATCCGGTCACACCGCCCCGCAACGCGGGTCGGGAACGATACAGACCGGGGTCGGAATTGCGGCAACAGTGTTGCGATAGCGGTCGCAATTCAAGGATTGTCGCGCCACAAAGAGCTTTGCGGCGGGGTCAAAACAGCCGTCAACAGCAGCTTATCCGATCCTGTGGATTTCCGTGACCGTACTGGAGTTCCAGCACAGCATCGGCGCAAACTCATACGAATACCCACTGATCGTGATTTCGCAGTCGATATATTCCCCCGCATCCGCTCCGGCAGCCTGTTTAATCATGTCGCCGTTAGCGATCTCAAACCATATGGTGCGGGTGTCATGCTCATAGTAGGGCAGCTGCGACAGAGACTCCTCCGCCACCGTAAACTCTACTTCGCCAGATATCCATCCTTCCTCTTGTGAATGTATGCGGATGGAACCCTTTAGTGTTGCTTCACCAGAAAAACGTGCAATGATCCGTTCTTCCAAATTGTTGTAGTCCTCCACATAATCCAGCGTCCAGCCATTTAATTCTTCACCGATTCCCAGCGGAACCTTGATGCTACCGGGGCCGCTGGAAAACAGGGGCCGATTTTCCAAAGCAGCATCTTCTTTTCCGGTACGCTCCTGGAAGTACATCTCCATACCATAGCTAATCTTTCGAGCATTCAAGCCGTCCGCAAGAGAACGATCAAAATCCTGTGACGGATAGGAGCCGTTTTCCGGCGTCAGATAAACGTCGTTCAACTTTACCCCCGCAAGACTCTCCAACGTCTGATTGTTGCAAGCCTGGTAATCCAGATACAGATCGATCTTGACGCCGTCAAAGGTGGCAAGCTGGGAGAAGTCGCGCACACGGGGTGTGTCACTGTAAAAATACAGATTCAGGTACGAGAGGTCGGGAAACGTGTCCGCGTTCACCAGCCGCATATCCGTTCGAGTAGACATGATGTATAGCTTCTCGATTTTTTCGCAACCGGCAAACCCACGTACCGCTGTTGTCCATGACACCAGTCGCAGAATATCCGTGTCAACATTGGAGAGGTCGAGTACATCCACATCGGGGTCATTGAGAACGAGTTCCTCGGTGTGTCCTACCTTCAATGTGCGCAGCACTTCTTCATCTACGGCCAGTGTCAGCTTTTTTAGGCTGTGCATATTTTCAAACACACTGTAGTCCACGAGACCATAGGGACAAACAACCTCTTCCAGATTGGGCATCAATCGCAGCAAAGAAGCGTCCAACCGATAGTCCGGGTCCAGGGTATCCACCGCGTCGGGATCATAAATGGATGAGTGAGGAAGATCAAGGGGATCGCGGAAATTCTCCAGGTCATATAGCGTGATATCCTCCGGATTTTCGATATAGCGATGGGAGAATATCAACTGCCAAATGTACTCCACAAGCCGCTGGTCGTATTGGGTAATGTCTATTTTTTCGCTGGCGGAGAGAGCCGCCTCCAGCTTCTCGGTTTGGGCTTTGAGATAATCCAGGCCGGGGTGCGGGTACTTTTCATAAGTACAGGATAACGGCTCCAGCCCCTCCGCGGACTGCCGAAGGAGCACAACAGATTTTCCAAACGCAAGCCCCGGCTTTGGCTGGCTTCCCTCCGTCATAATGGGGACAGGGCCATACTCAATGGTTTCCTCCAGGGTGACAGGATCAATGTAGACATTGCCATAGAGTTCGGCTGTGACAAGGAGCCCGTCGTCCGTCCTTTCAATATTGGTAATCGCCAGATTCATAGCGGTGAGTGGTCCTTTGAGTATGATCGGCGCACCTTCCCAGCTTTCTGTCAGCACGGAATTATACTGCAAGTCAATCACGGCCTGCTCACACAGGTCACGCAGCTCCTGCGTGATATCGTCTAGCGCGCTGCCTTCTGAGGATACGGCTCCCCCTTGCGATGTGTCAAATGTTGAACTTTCGGCGTTTCGATTGGTACATCCTGCGAGCAGAAAAATCAGACAGCAAATGCAGCATAAATATTTTTTCATATGTGACGCTCTGCCTTTCTCTGTGCTTCATTCATGAATTATCATACCACAATTATAACCGCAATCCAATTACAGGAAGGATGGTGCCATGCCGACCGACAACAAACAAAAATTCGCGCTGTGGATACATCCTGAGACGCAGGAGATGGTGAAGCGCCTCTACAAAACCGACAACTGCAAATCCCGCTCCGAGTTCATCGAAAAGGCGGTGCGATTCTACTGCGGCTACCTCTCGGCGCAGGATGCCGTGAACATCCTGCCGGTCGCCATCACCTCGGCGGTGTCCGGCGCGGTGCAATCCAGTGAGAACCGCATGGCACGCCTGCTCTTCAAGCTGGCTGTGGAGATGAGCATCATGATGAATGTGGTTGCGGCGGGCGCCGATGTAGACGATGTGAGTCTGAGGCGCCTGCGCGGGAAGTGCGTGGAGGATGTCAAAAAATCCATTGGCGCCGTCAACTTCGATGAAGTGCTGCGCTTCCAGCAGGGTGATGCTTAATAATCCCCAAGAAAAAAGAAAAGGGATCGCTGTTAATAGCAATCCCAATTGTAAAGCACTTTGGTAAAATCGCAGGCTTTCAGTTGCTCTGGTGTGATAAAGAAATTAGCAACACCGCAGTCTCCCCATATAATCTCATCATCGCCCCTGCCATCGCTGTCTATTTGCAGAAGCAGGAAAGTATAATCTTCATACTTTCCGTAACCGCGAGGGTCTTCCTGCGTGAAAAAAGGATAACCGCCAATGCGATGTCCGGTGCCGGAAAAGGTATCGCTGATTATATCGTTAACAGTGCTGTCCAACTCCCAGACACGCTGTTTGTCGGTTGGCAGATATCTCTCATATGTTTTGAGGAATGCCGCATCGAACCGAAAATCGTTCGGGCTCATCGCTTGCCGGACCGGTTCCGCTATCAGCGCGAACTCACCTTTGAAGGGGAAATACACATCGGCTGCGTCCTCTAAAGCCGGTGGCTCTTGCAGCAGCGATTCATCCAAGACAATATCCTTGTGATAGATGATGCGGAAGCCGCCTTGCGAAATGGGATTGTCAAAGTCAAGGCCCTGCACATCGTCTTTCTCTTCGTACGCCACATAGAATTGCAGAATGCCCTGCGCCGGGAAGCCGGGAAGCGGCGGCAGCTCCGTAAAGTTGAGCTGCGCCAACAGCTTGAGGGGCTTCTTGTCACTGGTAGAATCTTCATTGTGCGGATAGGCAAAGCCTTGCGGCAAGTATGGCGTTCCTCCGAACTTGCTGCTGAATACAGTAGTGCCGCCGCGCACGGCTTTGAGCGAGAGGGTCGGCTGTATGGTTTGCTCCGTAAATTCCTGTACGATGCGATCCATCTCCGGGGGGATTGCCGTCTCCTGTTTTGGCGCTTCCTCCGGCAGTTTATTCTTTTTGAAAAACGAGAGGATTCCCATTCAAAAGCCCCTTTCCGATGCCTCGTTTATTTGCATTATACCAGTTTTGATTGGTCGGCACAACAGGAGGTGATGTGCGATGCCAAGGATTATCGTCAAGTGCCGCTACATTGGTAGCGCGCTGACGCACCGCTCAAATCTCATTGAGTACATGGCGACGCGGGAGGGAGTAGACAAAAATATTCCCTCTGACCTCCCTGTCAGCAAGAAGCAGGAGCAGTTGATCGCGAAGCTGCTGCGCGACCTTCCCGATACAAAGGATATGTTCGAGTACGAGGACTACCTCGCAAGCCCCACGGTCAGGGCAGCCTCCGAATTCATCACGCAGGCGGTGGAGCGAAATGCCGACCGCTTCGCCGGCCGTGGCATGTTCCTCGAATATGTCGCGAACCGCCCTCGTGTGCAGAAGATGGGCTCCCACGGCCTATTTAGTGATACCGATGAGACAATCAATCTCTCACAGGTGCAAAGTGAGGTGGCGGAGCATCCGGGCAATGTCTGGACAAACGTGGTTAGCCTGCGGCGGGAGGACGCCGCCCGGCTTGGTTATGACAGCGCCGCCGCGTGGCGGGCGCTGCTGCGGGAGAAGCGAAATGACATCGCCGCGCACATGAAGATACAGCCGAATCACCTGAAGTGGTATGCCGCGTTCCACGACGAGGGCTCCCACCCGCACATCCACCTCATTGCCTACTCCACCGACCCCAAAGAGGCGTATCTGACCAGACAGGGCATCGATGGCATCCGTTCCTGTCTCGCCAGAGAAATCTTCCGGCAGGATTTACTACAAATCTATTCGGAGCAGACGATACAGCGGGATGCGCTCAGCTGTGAGAGTCTCACCGTCATGCGGGAAGTGTGCGGCCAGATGCAAGATGGCGTCTGCGACAACCCGCGCGTGGAGTCTCTGTTGCGAACGCTGGCCGACCGTCTCTCCAAAACAGGCGGTAAAAAAGTGTACGGCTATCTCAAGGCAGACGTTAAGGCCATCGTGGACAGCGTGGTGGACGAGCTTGCCAGGGACTCCCGCGTAGCCCGCTGTTACGATGCATGGTACGAGATGCGAAATCAGGTGCTCCAGACCTACGCCGACAAGCTGCCCGACCCGCTGCCGCTCTCACAGCAAAAGGAATTCAAGGCGGTCAAAAACATGGTGATAGACGAGGCGATGCGGCTCGGTAGCCAATCGCTCTCATCCGCTGAAATTGGACAGAGCAGTACCCCTGCCATTTTGACGGTGTCAACAGTCTCATCGGCAACACGGCTGCTCCGGGGGCTCTCCAAGCTCTTTGATGATCAACAGCAAAAGCAAACCGCGCGGGCTGATCATATCGACCGCAAGCGCCTGCGTGAGCTCCGCGACAAGCGGCAGGCCCAAGGCCACGCACAGGATGAACCGATACAAAATTACTAATGGGAGGGGATCACGATTCCATATGTATATTTTACGGAGGGACAGAAGCAGCGGGCAAACAATACCGACCTCGCCGACTTCCTGCGCGCTCAGGGTGAGGAAGTCACTCGCTCCGGCCACGACTGGCGATGGACGCGGCACGACAGTGTCACCATCCGCGGCAACCAATGGTACCAACACAGCGCGGACCGAGGTGGGCTGGCGATTGATTTTGTCCGCCGGTTTTACGATATGAGCTTTCCAGACGCGGTGACCCTGCTGCTGAACGGAGAGCATGGCGCTGGTTTCACACCGGCGGAGAAGAAGCCGCCTGCACCCAAACCATTCCATCTGCCGGAGGCCCACACCGACATGCGCCGCGTGTTTGCCTATCTCATTAAGGAGCGGTGCATCGACCGTGAGATCATCCGTCACTTCGCCAAGGCAGGGGCGCTGTATGAGGACGCCAAATACCACAACGCGGTGTTCGTGGGCAAGGATGGGAACGGTGTCGCCCGCCACGCCCACAAACGCAGCACACTCACCATAGGAGAGAAAAGCTACCGCGGCAACATCGCGGGCAGCGATGCCCGGTGCAGCTTCCATCATACAGGGCAAAGCGGGCGGCTTTATGTATTCGAGGCCCCCGTGGACATGCTGTCGTTCTTGACTATGTATCCGCAGCACTGGCAGCCGCACAGCCATGTGGCGCTGTGCGGCGTGTCCCCGCAGGCCATGCTGTGGATGCTGGAGCGGAACCCGCACATCCGGGAGGTGGCGCTCTGTCTGGACAACGACGCGGCGGGCATCGAGGCCACAAAGAGGCTCACACAAACATTACAGGAGGTAGGATACGAAAGTGTATCCTGCCTCCTGCCCGAGTACAAGGATTGGAACGAGCAGCTGCAACATCTCTGCCGGGACGAGCCCGAGATGGAGATGAGCATGTAATCAGCTTTCCCGGCGGGCCTTGTACGCGACGAGCAGTTCGTTGTACTTCATGCCGCCCAAACGAAACACTGTATGCAGCGCCAAGGTTGCGATCAAAAATGCCACG
This sequence comes from Ruminococcaceae bacterium OttesenSCG-928-L11, assembly GCA_030265885.1. Taxonomy (GTDB): domain Bacteria; phylum Bacillota; class Clostridia; order Oscillospirales; family Ruminococcaceae; genus WRAV01. The sequence continues at coordinate 8,376 of JAJDGX010000025.1, forward strand.
ACATACAGCCCGATGAATACCAGCCAATTGACAAGGCTCTGCATAGGGAACCATCGGAAGATGAGCGCGAACACCGCCAACACCATCAGCATCGATACGCCAAGCACGGTCATTCGTCCAGGCGTCCCCATCCGCCCCAGTGTGTTCTCGGAAAATGTGACGAATTGCAGGCATCCGAAAATGAGCGCGAGGAAAATGATCTGCCAGATCAGGCTGACGGAGATGCTGTCTCTCCCGTAAAGCATCGTTCCCACTGTGAGCAGCATGATGCCACCTGTGAACGCGAACGCCGCTGTTGTTTTGATCGCCATAATCAACTGAAAAAATCGTTTCATAACGAGCCTCCTTAAAGTTCCAACCGTGTTTTGAGATCAGCGGCGTACTGCCGGGAAACGATCAGCTTTTCGCCGCTGATCAGCGTAACCTCCAGCCTGCCGCCGAAATCGGGAAATATGGATTGTATTTTTGTGATGTTGATAATCGCGGACTTTGACGCGCGAAAGAAATCTCGCGGGAGCCGCTCCTCCAGTTCATAAAGCCGAGGGGCAACCTCCAAAACCTCCGATTCGGTGTAGGCAAAGGTTTTCTTGTCCACCGACTCGAAATACAAAACAGCAGCGGGATCGAGGACATAGGTTCTGCCGTCCTTTGTGCCGGTCAGCCTCTTCTCCATGCCTGAAAGCGTGGCGACCAGCCTTGACACCTGCTCATCGGTCCGTCTGCAATGGATGACGATTTCTATATCATCCTGCTGTTCATTTTCCTGTATCGTAATTCTCAATCGGTCACCTCCGCTCCTCATTGTGCCACAATCACAGTATATCCCGAAAAAACAGGGCAATCAAGCAATCTTGACTGACCTGTTCATAACGGCTACCAAGCTGCGCAAATTGATATTGAAAGAAGGTCTGCCATGCAAATGCTCCCCTTAATCCTCCTCTGCGGCGGCATGATGCTTCTGCTGGCCGTGGCGTCTTTTTTCTCCAAGAACTACTCCCTCAACCGCATCAAGAGCAAAACGGTCGGCGACGGCCAGCACGGAACCGCGCGCTGGGCGACAAAGCGGGAAATCGCCGCCATCTATCGGCACGTTCCGTTCACACCGGCGCTCTGGCGCAACAGGGAGCGTCTGCCGTCCGTTGAGCAACAGGGTCTCGTTGTCGGCTGCAATCGCGCAGGCAAGAAAGTGACCGCACTGGTAGACACCGGCGACATCCACTGCGTCATGATCGGCGCGGCGGGCGTTGGCAAGACCGCCTACTTCCTCTATCCGAATTTAGAATACGCCTGCGCCTCCGGCATGAGCTTTCTCACCACCGACACCAAGGCGGATCTGTTTCGGAACTACGCGGGCGTGGCCGCCAACCACTACGGCTACGAAGTATCCGTGTTGGACTTACGCAATCCCATGCGCTCGGGCGGCTTTAATATGATCTACCTTGTCAACCGCTATATGGACGAATATCTGCGCGATGCCACCAACATCCCAGCCAGGGCCAAGGCGGAACGCTACGCCAAGATCACCGCCAAGACCATCATCTTCTCCGAGGGGGAGGACTCCAGCGGTTACGGCCAAAACAGCTTCTTCTACGACGCGGCGGAGGGGCTGCTCACAGCGACCATTCTGCTGGTGGCAGAGTTCTGCGCACCGGAGGAACGACACATAGTGTCTGTGTTCAAGATTATACAGGAACTGCTGGAGCCTGTGGAAAAAGGGCAGCCCAGCCGGTTCCAGCAGCTGATGCAGCTGCTCCCGCCCGATCACAAGGCCAAGTGGTTTGCGGGTGCGGCACTCTCCAGCGCGGGGCAGGCGATGCAATCCGTTCTCTCCACGGCGATGGCGCGGCTCAATTCCTTTCTGGATTCCGAGTTGGAGAGCATCCTGTGCTTTCAGACCGACATCGATGCGGAGCGGTTCTGCAAGCGCAAGAGCGCCATCTTTTTGGTGATGCCCGAAGAATTCAACACCCGCTACTTCCTCATCAGCCTCATTGTACAGCAACTCTACCGGGAGATACTCTCGGTGGCCGACGAACACAGTGGCAAGCTGCCCAACCGCGTCATGATGTACCTCGACGAGTTCGGCACGATTCCCAAGATCAACTCCGCCGAGATGATGTTCAGCGCCAGCCGCTCGCGCCGGGTGAGCATGGTACCCATCATCCAAAGCCTCGCGCAGTTGCAGAAAAGCTATGGCAAGGAGGGTGCCTCCATCATCCTGGATAACTGCCAGGATACCATCTTCGGCGGCTTCGCCCCCAACTCCGACACGGCGGAAACCCTCTCCAAGAGCCTCGGCAACCAGACCGTGCTGAGCGGCAATGTCACTACTGGCAAGAAAGACCCGAGCCAGTCCCTCCAGATGATCGGGCGCCCACTGATGTCCTCCGACCAGCTGAAGTCGCTGCCCAAGGGCAGCTTCATCGTCACCAAAACAGGTGCGCATCCCATGAAAACGACGCTGGAGTTGTTCTTCAAATGGGGTATCACCTTTGATGCGCCATACGAGATCGCGGAGCGAGCATCCCGCGAGGTCAGGTACGCCAGCGCCGACGCGCTGAAATCCGTCATTCTGGAGCGATACCCGCCAACAAAAAAGACTCGGCGATCTACTCCACCAAAAGAAAAGCAGGCGGAGGAAAAACCGCCTGTTCGCGTGGATTAGTTCATGGGTTACTTTGATTCTGTGTACGCAGCTGATCTGCCGCATCGGGCCGTGACGGTGTACATGTACCTCAAAAACCGGGCGGGAAAGGACCGGCAATGCTTTCCCGCCATCCGCACCATTGCTGCCGATCTGAAGCTGTCAAAACGAACGGTGGAGCGGGCGCTCTGCGATCTGGAGCAGGCAGGATTTCTGCTGCGGGAGCATCGCTTCAGAACCAAAGGCGGCAAAAGCTCGAATCTATATCGGCTCTTGGATGATCCATAGTTTTCTTACAAGGGGTAAGTGCGCCCTGTCGCTGCCGCATGGCATGCGACAGGGTGGCGCATGTAGTGAACTATCCCCTGCGGGATAAGCTTAAAGACAGAAGAGAAAATTTGTAAGCAGCAGCCAATAGGAAATAACTGATTAAAGCCTAGACTGCTCTATATTCGTTTTACTGCAAACAAATTTTGATTAATGAAATAATCGTTTTCGGTTCTTACTCCACAGCTAGGCCCACCAGCAAAAGCCGCTGATCCAGTGACGGGACAATCCTCGCGGACAGCGACACCGAAGCTTTCTCGTGGTCTTCAAGCTCCCTTTTTATCTCATCGAGTATGTGCGCAGGCGGTTCTGTTCCGCTCGCGGCAACCAGATGGATCCGGCTGTACGAGAAATCCGGAAGAAGCAAGGGGCACCGCCTAAACTGCGATAGCGCCCCGGATGCCTGCTCTACGGAATCCGCAATACCAAACCCAAGGTCAATGTGTTTGTTGGCCCATCCAGATTTCTCTTTCGCTGAGTTAAGGCTGTGGTGCAATTCCATTGCCGAGACAAAGGCATACTGTAAGGCAAGCGTGAGCTGTTCATAGGCGCGGGGAATCCGAAGCTCAAATTCGGCCTTCCAATCGCGGTTAGGATCAGGCAAGGGCGCATCACAAAGCTTTTCACATGAAATCGGAAGAAACGTGCATCGCTGCCTCGCCAACCGGTGCCGTACTTCCTGAGCAAACCGCCTTGGCTGCGGCCCCAAGAAGTCAAAAGGAAGCGCCACAATGAAGATGGCGGGGCATCCTTCATGCTCCGCGAGCTCGGAGAGATGGGAGGTCGTTACACAACTTGCAATTTCGTCCAGGCTTGCGACGACAATCAGAAAGTCAGTATTTCTGATCGCATCTGTCAACAGGGGATCGTTTGATCTCACCTGACGCAAGCATAACTCCGGAGAAAGAAAGTGTTGCTCATAGCATCCCAGGCTTATATCTGGCTGGGCGGAATCTTTATATGTAAAGCCGACGCTGTGAAATAAAGCCCCTGGAAATTGCTCCCGGAGCGGAGCAATTGCTTCGTGGGCAATGCGCTCTACTCCCACAACCAGCAAGTTTCTATCCCTTCCCATCGTCCTCACCTCCAAACGGGTGTGCATTCAGCTGAGTACCGGCAAGCCATATGTTGAAATCCCTGTTACACTTTTACGCGCCCACAACCGCCACATGTGCTACAGTGGTTGCTGCTGCCGCCACAGCCGGAAAGAGAGGCAAAATGGTCGAAATCATACCCGCTTCCGTCACACGATGGGCAGGTTACCGTTTTTTCCGAGCGTTTCTCCTCCCGACCGCACTTTTGGCACTTCTTGTGGAAGAGCTCATATTCCACTTCTGGATCCTGTGTGGAAGACAAAATTTCCCCATCCGCGATGACAAGCCATTCATGCTCCGTTTTTCCGCATCGGCTGCACAGGCATTCGGTTTCATTCCAGATATGGCCTTTGAGGAAGCAGAGGATCTTCTTGCGATTTATTATCAGCGCGGTTATCCTCTCGACAACGACTGCAACAGCAATCCATGCAAAAAAGAATATGTAAAAACGGACCATCCTGGCATCCCTCCTCCTGTGCGGTAGCAATTTAGGTTCGGTGATTGTTGACTTGGTCTTTCAAGGCTTATCGGCAGCATCCACCCATATCCGGCCCATAACAGCCAAAGCTCTGGTTATCCACGCTATTGGCTGCATAGGGGCAGGTGCTGCAACTGAAAGAGGTCGATGTGGAATCCGGTACATACATGGGTTCCGGATGCAATTGGGTTGCACACCGAACACAGATACCGTCCTCATATTTATGACGAGTTTGCCCGCAAATAATACATTGACAGCCTTCCCACTCATGACCATTCGGCCTCATTTTATTGCAGCGTGCACAATAACAAGTCCCCTTCTCCCAGAGATGGCCTGTAAATTTACATCGAGCCCAAGCAGAGGCCCCTGCAAAGACCACATGAATCAGCTTTTTTACCCCAATGATGATTGCAATAATAGCTGCGGGTATCACAAATACCAATACATCTAGACCTATTAAACCTATTAGCCTCATCTTGCAAATTCCCCCTGCTAATTTGCCTTTAAAGCGCCCTCGATACGCCATCGTATACTGTGCAAGTCGGCGATACACGAATAATCTGTCTTTTGCGCTCTGAAATATAGCATCCACTCCGTAAGCTGCTCCACATGTTCCATTTTCGCCTTGCCTCGCTTGAGTAGGGTTTCATACAGTGAAGCGCAGATGCTTGCATACCACTCCATTTTTTGATCGGTTCTGTAATGCTCCACAGTTTCGCGCAGCTGTTGCATTTGTGCATGGATTTCCGCAAACGGCAGATCCGCCTTGCCGCAAAACAAAAGCATGTCGAGTTGGGCACTCAGAATGCGCTCGTCCAGATATTCGCCATTGTGCGGCAGGTATGCCCAGGAGATACACTCCACGCGGGCATCTGACATTAATGGATATGTTGATAAAAACGTTTCATAGCGGAGCCATTCCCGCGCAAACGGATATTCACTTTTCAGATTCTCGGCATCTAATAATATGAAGTTTGAAAACGCTTTGCAAAAAAGCTCAACAAAAGAATGCTTGCCGCAACACCAGTCGAACAGAGCTCGAACAGAAGACATGATCTTTGCGGTCAGTTCCGGCCGGGGATCGACCGAATACCGATAGTTGCTCCCATTAAGAAGATGGCAAGCGTCAACCATGAGATCGACAACAGCTTCCTCCAGATCACCTTCATCCATTGCCCTTTCTAGATCCCAGTATTCGGGGCTGGAGGTCCGGTAGTCGGGGCTGCTGCCGGAATAGTGCCAGCCCGAGGAATAATACATCATGCAGGACACGGTACCACAATAACAATGTGCATTCGCGTCCATTAAGCCTTTCAGCACCTGAAAAAACTCATCGTTCAGCGTCTGGCCGTCCTCCTGCCATGTGTTTGGCGCAAAGCCTGTTTTGTACATTCTATCCACCTCCCATTTTATTCAGTCGCGACCGCGCATCCAAATGCGTTCATACATCCAATACAAAATGATTTGTCCACAGCCGTGGATCGCTTCGGCAGGGAAGGTCATGTTGGTAATGGAAATCCGAATTGTGGAATTTTCGCAAAGTAACCGGCAGCGAAGTAGAAGGCCGAAATACTGGTGTGACACCGCTTTGCTCCTCATACCCATCGAAGAGGCTGTGATATTTATCGAATACATGAGGGTACATGACAGGATGTGCCAACACCAGATAAGCACCCAGTACCCGCGCCGCGTCTACAAATTCGGGCAATGGCGTGTTGTTGGAATAATCGGGCAGTACATGGGTCCCATAGCACAGAATATGCGCCCAGTTTTTATCGGGAGGAAATCCTGGAACGGACACCTCACATTCCGCGCCAACCACAATGTGCAGATTCAAGAAGTTCTCCTTTGCGTACTGCTGCGCATACAGACTGCTTTGTGTCATATCGTGATCAGTCAGCGCAATGCTATGAAGATTTCGTTCATAAACACACCATTCCACCACATTGCGCACCCAGAAGCGGTCATCTTCGGTGAGGGCGAGATTTTTCAGTTCGGCAGGCGGCGTTTTCCAGTATCGGTGATTGAGCGGGTGAATGTGGTAATCACTTTTGCACATGATTTGTTCCTCCGCATTGCAGAGCTAAAAAAGTTCATCAAAATCAATATTCCGAAACACGTCATCTTCCGCGTCATACTGCTCTTTGCTGAGAAGCTCCAAATGATCGCCAACCCCTACTATATACAAGGCATCACCCGGTTTGATCTGAAGGTTCTGGCACCACTGCTTTGGCAACGGCAGCTTCCCAGAATCAAAACAGGGGAGCCGGGCGGGAGCTTCATCCAACTCGGCCAGTTCCGCGTCAGGGGGATAAACCGGATAGCAGATAAGAACTGTGCCCTTTGGAGCCACCCAAAACACATTATAATCCGGAGTAGCATGTAATTTTGTCCTGTATTGCTGCGGTACATCCACTTCGTAGTTGTTGTCAAGCTCACATTCGTGTCGCCCCAAAAACAGCATGTCAAACACCTCCCTGATCATTTTTGAAGATCACTACAGCCACTGATTTCCCTTTGCACTTGTGCGAGTTCGGCGCGAAAATTATCATCAGTGTTTAGTTTCACCGTCGCCTTTTTATAGATATCAACAACTGTGACGGAATCCTTGCCGACCAGTTTTCCCAGTGTGGAAAACGAGATAGCTCGATGTTCACGGAAATAATGAACCACAATCATCCGCACATGCGCGGTTCGGGGATCACGTTTTCCATCGAGCAGAGCATCATGGCAAATGCCATAACGGTTGCAAATTGCTTGAATGACGGTATTGGGTTCCGGAAACGGCATGGCTTCCATATGGATTGCCTCCCATTGTCATCGGGCAGTTTTCAGATACCTACCCCTTTATAGTGATAAGTGTAGGTTACAATGAGCTCATCCAAAGAGTTTTCCTCCTCTTCTGTCTCGCATGTGATACCGAATGCTCCAAGCTCACTGTCTTTGTAAAGATCCAGAATCTCTGATCCCAGCACCCGCTTCCTGTTATAGAGGTACTTATCGAGGTACGCTGTGACGATTGTTTTTTCGTCCGCCGCTAATGGATATAACGCCTCAGCTCGCCTGGCAAAGACAAGATCATTCATTTTTTCGCTTTCACGAAAGCGCGTAATCGCACGACCGATAAAAACAAGGTATTTTAGGGGCACATCCTCATCGTTTGCGGCATCTAGAATTCGTTGCGCTCCTATGCTTTGAAGTTCCGCTTCGATGACCTTTTCAAAGACTTCAAAATCACAAATAGATGGGAAAAAATTGGCCAGCATCAGCATAAAATCCATATTTTGAAGAAGTTCTTTGTAGACATTCATCCATAATCCCCCCTAGATAGCTATTCTTCGCTTACAATGACATTCTCCACACCCCGCACCTGTGCTACAACCTCATCGGGGATGCCCGCGCAGGTGATTGTGATCGGCGACGCTCTGCCAAGCAGCGGGGTGAGATCGGTCACAAATGTATGGCTGATATCAACTTCTGCAAGATTCGGAAGCTCTGCCAAAACGCTGATATCACTGACGTCGCAGTAGCTCATCCGCAGCGTTTGCAGCTTGGTCAGCCCCGTCAGGGGTCGCAGGTCGGTTACCTGAGTCTGGCTGATGTCGAGATACTCAAGCGACAACAGCCGAGAGATCGGCGTGAGATCCCCAAGCGGATTCTGGCATATATCGAGCTTGCGCAGCGTTGCCATATCCTTTAAGGGAAGCAGATTGCCCACGAAGTTATCGGCCAGGCTGATTTCCTCCAGCTTCATGCCAGCCAGGGGGGAGAGATCAGATACTGCCTGGGAGGTGAGGGTCAGATTTCTCAAATAGTAGAAATTTGGGATACTGGAAAGGTCGCTTATGTCCCCTCGGATGTCGATGGGAAAGCCATCACTGGTGGCGTAAGCAACCGCCCCTTTTGCTATATGGGTTTTAACGAGCTGTGTATCCAGCTCCGGATGGAGAATGTGTGTGCCAAAAATCCGAATTGTATCAATCGAGACCACTTCGCTGAGATTGATGACATCACCCGGCATTTTGCTGAGCGCGTTTCGCACTGCCAGGTCGATGTACCGATTCTCAAAGGTAATGGGCTGGTTTAACTCCTCGTGGGTGAAGGGGCGGTTTTTATCTACGGGGATATCCATAATGGAATCTACCCCCTGCCGAAAGCCCTGTTCTCGGCCAATCATAAGCCCCGCCGCCAGAGCGATCACAATGGCGGCCAAGAGCGCCGCGCATAGAACGATTTTTTGCTTGGTGCGCCGCTTTACGCAGAGAAGCTTTCTCTTCAGGTGTTCCGCGCTTTGGTAGCGGCGCGCGCGATCGTATTGCAGGCATTTCCTAACAACTGGCAAAAGGGCCCTGTGTGGGAACTCTTGCTGCAACCGCTGCACATCCGGTTGCCCCACAGCCATAAAAAGCATCAACATACCAAGAGAATAAAGGTCAGCCCGGCCATCAGTTTGTTCACTGCCGTACTGCTCCGGGGCCATGTACAGCTCAGTCCCGATGATTTGGGTGTCCTTTGCCGCCCCCTCCAGGTATTTGCGCGCGATGCCGAAGTCAATGAGCTTAACAGCGCCATTCTTTGCTACAATGATATTTTCCGGTTTAATATCCCTGTGAATCACCGGAGGATTTTGGGCATGTATATAGGACAAAACATCGCACAGGTCGATTGCGGTATCCAAGAGCAGCTCAGCCCGTATAACGCCACGCTCCTTGATGAGCGCGTGAAGCGTAACACCATCAAAGTATTCCCGAATCAGATATCCCCTATCTTTTTCACTCCAATAACCGATCATCTTGGGGATAGCTGGGTGGTCAAGACTGCGGAGAATTTCCGCCTCGGCGGCCGCGTTATCCATTGTCTCGCCTTTGGTGACGCGCAGGATGCATTTTTTGCTGTTCTGTTTTTCCCTGACCACATATAATTCCTTGTTATCGTCAAAAGCGAGGCAGCTTATCACTTCAAAGCGCTCCAGAATTTCTCCTGGTAGGCTTTCTTTTATACTTGATTGCAGGAATTCGTTATAAAGAGTTTGGAAGTTGTCCAAAACTACATCGCCCCCGCGTTTTTGGTTGTTTTCATTTTAGCAACATCTACCGCGTTCTGTGAAATTTCTTTTTCTCAAAAAACACCTGTGCCTCATCCCCATCGGATAGCTCCAATGTCAGCTTGCCGTTCATCGGAATGGGTTCCTTCGTTAATGGATGGACATAAGAGCCTGTCAGGGTATTTGTGCAAAAGTCGCTTTGAAAGGCTGTATTGGTACCAACCGATAACTTGCCAACAGGTGCTCCGTTATTGAAAATATCCAGCTCCAGGCTAGATTGCATTCCGTCATTCGCACCCCTTGTCACAACGATTTTAGCTGGTGTGTTCAGCTTCCTCGATTCCCTCTGAATCGTTTGCATATCCGCGGAGGCTTTGCGGTATTTTGAATAGCTCACGATATAAACAATGATATTTACAACATCCACAATTAAAAGGAGGAACACCGCCGCATTGAGCATCCCGTTTTGACTGTTGGTAACCGCAATAAAAACTGCTGCCGGCACAAGGATCATTAGTCCGATGATGCTCCAGATCAGCATGGATTTGTTTGGTTTGTTTTGCATTGTATTCACCTCATCTTTATTCTTTTTGCCGCAGCCTTTTCGCTGTCTGACTGTGGCGCTATGATCTTCTTTTCCTCAATCATACACGACCCGCGCACCCAAAAGGCGAGCAAAATGCACACTGTTTACAGCGGCAAAAATCCATGTTCACAAAGCCACTCCTGCATTCGTTCCAAACCATAGCCCCGGCTGATTCCATAATAGATGGCATAGTCGCGCTCCACCACCGGATAAATTGCCCCGACATTCAAGAGCTTCAGCATTCGCTGCGTTTCTTCAATGCCGAGGCCCATCACGATAGCAATCCTTAAATATACATCCCGGTTTTTACTTCGCCGCAGGCCACGCAAAAGCTGATAGCCGATGTTGGGATTAATGCCGGCCACCTCAAACAGATATTTTTTCTGCATCCCCCGGCTCTGCAAAAAACTGTCAAAATACTGCTCGATATCGCCCTTAATCAGCTTTCCATCCATTTTTTCCAACACTTCTGAAAAACTGGATGCGCTCTTTACAAGCTGTTCCACCTGCTCGGTGTCAACCGAATGCGCTGCATCCTTTAAGGGGACTTCACCATCAGTGTGAAATTCACCGTCCCCCAAAGGCTCATAGCCATGCTCATCCAACATGAGCTGAGTCTCCATGAGGCCATATTTTCGGTGAATGCAGAACATAATCGCGGCATCGCGCTGGCGCAGTGCGTAGATTTGTCCGGTACGCACAAACTTCAGCATACTCTGCGTTTCGGTAAAATCAAGCCCGATAGCGATGGCGAGCCGTATGTAGTTATCCCTGCGTGTTCCGCGTTTCCCGGTGATGATATGCACCCCATAATCCTTGTCCAAATCCGCCTTGCTGATTGCTTCCGCTGCGGTTAGGTTATGGTATTTTAGAAGCTGCGCGAAATAATCGTGAATGGATTTTTGGGTGGAGTTATCTTTGATCAGATCTGATGCGCTGTCAAAGTCAGTGCTCTCCATAATTCTTTGTTCAATCAGAGCCGTGCGGCCTTCCTGCTCCGAACGGCATGGGTCATTTGCTTTGGACGGTTTCTGTTCACGGCTCATTTTTATTTCCCCCCTCATTGTGCATTTTGCTCGCCACAGATCCCATTCGGCTTGGTATTGTTACTTTACGGTGCGGCCAAAAGATATGGGCTAACTATAGCCACTTAATCTTTTTTCTTGGCTTTTTCCTTTGCCTGCTTCTTCTCCAGGACCTCGATTCCCGCGCGGATCAAGTCCAGAGTGGCAGCAGAGCGGCTTGGGTAGCGATTGTCAAACCGAAAATCATCAATTTTCTTCAGGAGTTCCTCATCGACAATTACAGTGTACCGTGGCTTTTCAGTTGGCATGTTTATCACCTCAGTTCATATTATACATCGGTTCATAAGTTCTGTCCAGAACTTTGTATTGACAGGGTCTGAACCTATGCACTATAATGAAGCTGGTTCACTGGTTCAGAACTTACCGACAAAACGAGGAGGAGCGTTATGACAGAACAAAAGCGCATCACTGTTGCAATTCCGCCAGATATGGAGCAGCGATTGAAAAACGTGAAAAAGGAAACATTTTATAATTGCACCCAGTCGGATATGATTCGCGCGTTGATTGAAGCCGGGCTTGATCAAATGAGCGAAACAAGAAACGGTACAGATTAAATTGGTCTTACATAATTTATTCAAAAAAGGAGGGTTTTAAGTGAAACGAGCAACAAAGCAAATTCTGTGCGGAGCGATATCCCTGTTATTGATTTTCTCCGCTCTCAGTGGAGATCTCACCAGTTATGCCTCCAACGGAGAATCTGGAGATCCTGAATTGATCGACGAGGCGGAAATCCCTGTGGAGGATGCCGAGAGCGGGCTGGAAACGGAGGGACAGTCGGAAACAGGAGAAGAGGAATCTGACGATCCCGCTGATGTGGAAGATGTCGAGCTTCCGGTTGAGGTTCTGGTGCCCGCCGCGACGCCTTCCAGCGCAATCGGTGTGTTACGCGCCCCGACGCGCAGTATGGCGCTGACCATTGTGGACTTGCAAGCGGGTGGCTTGGGGAATCGGGTGGAAGCGGAAAGCTCCGGCGCGCCTGGAAGTGTAAGCACTCTGATCATAACGGGCAACATGAACGCGGCTGACTTGGATTACATGAAAACCTCAATGCCTGGGCTTACCGGTCTTGATATGTCGGGTGCAACGTATGCTGGAACCTCCTTACCCGACAACCAGTTCGAAGACTGCAATTTCACCAGCGTGGATTTGCCCCAAGGAATTACATCGGTTGGGGGAAGCGTTTTTTACGGGTGCGAATATTTGGAGTATATGGGCTTTCCGGACAGCTTGGCTGCTGTGGGAAGCGCAACATTTGGAGAGTGCGCAAGTCTTACAAGTGTCGATCTTTCCAATTGCAGCGGACTACTGACGCTGGGGGACTATGCATTCGGCGGGTGTACAAGCCTAGCCAACCTGTCCTTGCCGACTAGCCTCACTTCCTTGGGAGAGGGCCCGTTTTCCGGCTGCATGAGCATTACCTCTTTGGATTTGTCGAATCAAACGCAAATGACAAAGATTAATGGCTCAGCATTCCTTGCTTTGACAGGAGCAACCGAGATTTTGTTGCCCGATACGATTGTGGAAATCGGGGAAAGGGCTTTCTTTGGGTGTGATAGCTTGCAAAGCTTGGCAATCCCGGCTGGTGTCATCGTCACAATATCGAACTCCGATGCACTGCCCGATGGGGTCACGGTTAAGGTTCCAGCCGCATTGCTAACGGATTATAAAGAAGATTCCCAATGGGCGGCTTATAATGTAACATTCGAGGCCCTGAGCGACACTGGCTCCGAAACACCCACCATCACCACACAGCCGCAGGGTGCGACGATTACTGTAGGCGGTAGCCACACTGCAACCATCGTCGCCAGTGTAAATGACGGCGGGGAGCTTTCCTACAAGCTTTACAGAGAAGGAACAATGGTGGATGATCGCACGGATGGTGTGTTTCTGATCGACGAACTGGCGATAGGTACTTACACCTTTTTCATACGGGTGGTCAACGACAAGAACGGCGACCAAGCAAGCATCGACAGCAACACGTTTACCGTTACCGTATTGGATCCCACCAACGCGCAAACTCCGGTCATCACCACGCAGCCAGATGGCGGAGTTGTCACTGTAGGCAGCACATATACCATGAACGTGACCGCCACAGTATCCGATAGCGGAACGCTTTCCTATCAGTGGTACAAGGGCGGAACCCCAATTTCTGGTGCAACCTCCACCAGCTACAGTACGCCGACTGATCTGCCGATCGGCAGTCACAGCTACGCGGTGGTGGTAACAAACACCAACAACGCTGCTACCGGCAGCAAAACGGCGGCAACGACAAGTGCTACCGCCACGGTTACAGTGAACAATCTGGTTAATGCCGCAGCTCCCGTCATTACCTTTCAGCCACAGGGCGGCACCATCGCCACAGGCGGCATATATTCCATGACCGTGACTGCCACGGCCAGCGATGGCGGAACGCTTTCCTATCAGTGGTACAAGGAAGGAACAGCGATTCCCGGCGCGACCTCCGCCGGATACATGACCCCGAGCAATCTGGCGGTTGGCAACCACAGCTACCATGTGGTGGTAACAAACACCAACAACACTGCTACCGGCAACAAAACGGCAACGACAACAAGTGCTACCGCTACGGTTACAGTGAATAATCTGGTTAATGCCGCAGCGCCCGTCATTACTTCTCAGCCGCAGGGTGGCACCATCACTGTAGGCAGCACCCATGCCCTGAGCGTGACTGCCACAGTCTCTGACGGTGGAACGATTTCCTATCAGTGGTTCAAAGATGGAACAGCAATTCCCGGCGCAAATTCCGCCAACTACACCACACCGAGCAGCTTGACGGTCGGCAGCCACAGCTACCATGTGGTGGTAACAAACACCAACAACGCTGCTACCGGCAACAAAACGGCAACGACAACAAGCACCGTTGTCAATGTGATTGTACAGTCGGTGCCTGTGGGAACCACTTATTCTGTAACCTATCACGCAAACGGCGGGAGTGGTACGCCGCCCACACAAGGTGATCAGGAGGCAGGAGCGACTTTTGCCGCGGCGTATAACACATTTACGCCTCCAACGGGAAAGCGGTTTAAAGAGTGGAATACAAACAGCGGCGGAGCTGGAGCATCGTATGCGGAAAACGTGGCAATCACCATGCCCGGCGACAATCTTGACCTCTATGCGATTTGGGATACTGTATCTCCAAGTATCTACCAGCTGAGTATCCATGCCGCCGCCGGAGGTTCTATAATCAACGGCAACCCAGGCTCCTATGCTTCCGGAGCAACCATTTCCATTAGCGCTGCCGCCAACGCCAACTACATCTTTAGTGGATGGACAACATCCAATGGTGGCAGTTTTGGCGATCAAAGCAGTGCGTCCACTACCTTTACCATGCCTGCAAACGCGACAGCCATCACCGCGAACTTTACCTATATAGGCGGCAATTCGGGCAACAACGGCGGCGGATCCTCTGGTGGCAGTTCATCCGGTAGCGGGTCGTCTGGAAGTTCCGGTTGGGTCACCGGTGGGTCGAGTGGAGCATCTAGTGGCTCTGTAGTAAGCTCATCTGGTGCTGCTGCATTGGAAGAATGGCTGGAAAAAGCGGCTGCAACAAAAGCCGCAAATGAAGCACGAAACTCTTCTTTGCATTATATCCGTACACGTAGCAGCGATTTGTTTGGTGTTCGCGGAGCGGCCTGGTCTAGTCTGCAAGGATATCAGTATCAGCACGATACCGTTATAGGGCGTGCGGTTCAAGTGCGGCTATATGTCCCTTCGCCCAATATCATGCAGCATGACACCATGACATCCGGCTTTGTTTCAGGGAAAAAGGTTGACCGAGTCGTTGCCATTTTTGAAAAGTGGTTTGCAAACAAAATCCGCGTTATCCATCTCGACCATATAGGCTCCTGGGGGCAGGTCGTGCAAGTGGCCGCTAAAGTTGACTTTGGTGACATGGACACATCCGCGCTGATCTTCTATTCCTATAACCGTGCGGAGAATACCTATACCCGTATCGCAAATCCAAACTACTGGTTTGACGCAAATGGATATTTGCGATTTTCCACTAATCTGGCTGGGGATATCGTTATATCCGAGGATCCACTGGAGCGGAAATAGTCGCATGAAGGCTGGTCACATTCCATAGACAGAAACGATAATAAGCCGGCCTTGTTTCATGAAGAGACAGGGTCGGCTTATTGTTACTATGACAACTAAGGGGATATATAAATGCTTTATAACATTTTATTAATTGACAGCAATCCGATAGTCTTTGACTTGGTTCAAGGCGAATGGAAGAAATACGGCGGCTGCCTTACAAATGTACAAACGACACAGGAAGCGACCGCAGAATTGAGGGTCAAAGAACATCATCTGATAACAATTGTAAAAGACTATGTGGGCGATTTGCTTTTGTCAACCGTTAAAGACATGCACGATGCCTATGAGCTGCCGATTCTAGTGCTGACATCCCATTATGATGGCGTTGAGAAGGTAGCCGCGCTTCGGAATGGAGCAGATGAATATCTGCTGATCCCTGAAACCTTTGAGGAAGGTATTATGACAGGAATTGCATTGATCCGCAGATATCGAAACACCCGCAGCCGAAATCAGAATGAAAGTAAACTCTCATTTCAGGAAATCTCGCTGGATAGACAGAAAAAACAAGTTACTGTTGCCGGAAAGCCAATAGAGCTAACGCGTGGCGAATATGCGTGTCTTGAATTATTGCTGTCTCAGCCGGCCAGAGTATTTACATATGAAATGATCTATTTTCATACTTATGGCGATGAAGCTCCCGCCGAGAATGTCACTGGAGCGGTAAGAAATCTGATTAACAGAATCAGAAAAAAACTAGGCTCGGATTATTTGAAATACATCCGGACATTCCAAGGAGTTGGTTATAAGTTGGATTATCCTACAGTTTTATAATAGGTGGAATCACTCTGGTTTGCGACAATTCTGCGATACTATTGTGATGATTTTGAGATTTATTGGTGCTACAATCAGAGAAAACACTCTATTCATCAGCCTGCATTTCTATTTTCCTTAATTCCCGTATCATACAACGTACAGTAGCTGAGATTAGCTGTTGCTCTTCTTGGCTACAAGCTAAAAATTCTATTATCGCTTGTTCCTGCTCCAAGCTGCGTGTCATCGCTTTTGGGCGAAAAATGCTATCCGCTGGGATATCAAGTATCTGTATAATTTTCTCCAAAGCCGTGTAACCTGGACGAGCTTCACCATTCTCAATGGAACTCACATGCCGCAAACCAATTCCAACTTTTTCGGCCAAATCTTCTTGTGTAAATCCTTTGCTTGCTCGGGCATTTTTTATGATAGTTCCTAAATGATCTTTCACAATATGCACTATAAACTCCTCCTTGAATAAGTTTATAGTGCGTGTTGCTCTCTGTGAATGGCATATCAATTCGACATTACACGAACTTATAGTGCGTGCTTTCCTTGTCAGATCAAAAAAAATTGGTCTGGCGGGGATCATTTGTCGCACAGTAATCAAAGTCGCCTCTCTAGGCTAATGCTGGAGGAGGCGCTTTTTGATGTGTCCATTTGCTGTGAAAAGGCTGCTTATAGTGAGCAGCCACATGTAGAGCGAAGTACAACTATAACCCTCAAATTCATATCTTCAAAAGGGCTTATTCCGCAGATATTGGACACGCACTTTTAGCTCATATTAACCTGAATAATAGTAACGAAAGCGCATGGAGAAATTCATTTCCATGTGCTTTTCTCTTTGCCAATAAAGTTCAATCTGGTGCGGGTTGCCGCTCTCCTCCGCCTCTTCGTTTTCGCTGCCAAATTGACGAAAACGGAGGAAATGTCAATGCTATATAAAAACCCAGAAGAAAACGAGCAACGCCGCTTTAGGTATCACCATAAACTGATGTCCACTATCAGTGAAAAGGAGATTGAGCAGCACTGTGTGTGGACTCACTACCAACAGATCAACGAGTCAGAATGGAGGCAGGAATATATTCCCAAAATCCAAGCTGCACTGAAAAAACTGCCTCGAAAGCAGGCAAAGGTGATCGACCTCTATATTTTTCATGATATGGGGCAAGTGGAAATCGCCCGATTGCTGAATTGCTCCCAACAAGCAGTATCGGGGCTGTACATTCGAGCCATTAAAAACCTGAGAAAACACATAATCGAATAACCACAAAGATCGGTACGCGAAATCGCGTACCGATCTTTTTTCTCTCAAACATGTTGTAAAAGACCTTCTAAATCTCCATATAATTGAAAGGCCTTTTTCAAAAGTAATCGTTGCCTTTCAATGCCGCTTGAAAATTGAACATCCAACTGTTTGAATCCATGAATCTGTCCGGCCGGTGGATAACCGGCGAGCGTTGGTGAGAGGCGCGGAGACTGCCTGCGGATTTGTCAGAGAAATCCGTCAAAACGATAGCATCAAAGGCTCGAGCGACACCCCCTCACCATAAAACGATCCGTGGCGGATCGTACCGCGACAATCACGGACAGGCTCACGCACACCCGTAAAGGCCCCTTGGCTGGGGAGGTGAAATTCCTGTGGCGATGCTTTGCCAGCATCGGTTCAAGCTGTTGCCCTGCGCTTGGGAAGTAGTGTCGAATAGAGCGCAATACATCCGCAAACGAAAATGAAGAACAACAATAAAGGTTTATTTATAGAAACCGTGGGTCGGAGTGCGGCAAAACACTCCGACCCATCTTTGTGTGAATCAGCCATATTTACAGAGAGGATGGAGCAAATGCAGAACAGTCAACTATTTCTAGGCTACCCCGACATCGTGACCCACGGCGACCTGTGCACCATGTTGAGCATCAGCAAAAACAGCGCGTACCGGCTACTCAAATCTGGTCAGATTGAGCACATCAAAATGGGCCGCAAATACCTGATCCCCAAGAGCTCCGTCACACAGTATATCTCGGATAAACTTGCGTAATTGCTTTATTTATGCGGCTTTTTGTGATAGAATAATGCCTACCAGTAATATTCTTGCAGGAGGCCGCGAAAGGAGTTATCATGAAAGGTCCAATGCAGGAAGGAAAAAAGATAACAGGCAGCGTGCAGTTGCGCAGAGGCAAATGGCATTGCGTGATTAACCTGTATGACGAGGAAGGCCAGCGCAAGCCCAAATGGATCAATACGGGCCTTCCGGAGCGGGGCAATAAGCGCAACGCGGAGAAGAAGCTGGCGGAATGGCTGGAGCACTACAACGCAAAGCAGGTGGCGTCCGTAGCCGCTGGCAGCATGCTCCCTGACTACGCCCTGCTGTGGCTGAAGGGCAAAAAGGCCGGTGTGGAGCTCTCCACTTGGGAAAACTATGAGAACGTGGTCAAGCAGCACCTGATTCCGTACTTTAAAAAGAAGAAGCTTGCCATTGATGAGATCAAGCCGCGGGACATCAAGGAATACTACATATTCAAGCAGAGCGGCGGTCGAAAGGATGGGCGGAAAGGCGGGCTCTCCAATGAAACCATCAAGAAGCACGCCAGTGTGCTGAAGCTCATTTTCGCTGATGCGGTGGAGATGGAGGATATCACACGGAACCCGGCTGAGAAGGTTTCCATCCCGCCGGTTCGTGTGGAGGACAAAAAGGACAACCTCCAAGATGCTGTGTTCCTTAGTGCGGAGGAAGCCAACAAGGTGCTGGCAGCGTTCGATGGCGACTTTTTGCAGCCCTTCCTCTATGTCACACTCAACTATGGCCTGCGCCGCTCTGAGGCCCTGGGGCTCAAATGGGACGCGATCAGCTTCGACGATGACACGCTGGAGATCAAGCACACCGTGGTCAAGCACAAGACCATCGTGGCCAAGGATCGCACCAAGAGCAAGGCCAGCCACGGCACGTTTGTGCTGCTGCCCGACGTCAGAGAACTGCTCCTCCAGGTGAAAGCCCAGCAGGAGGCCAACCAAAAACTCTTTGGCAAACAGTATGTGAAATCGGATTATGTGTTCACCTGGCCGGACGGTCATGCGATCCGCCCTGACTACATCACCAAGAGATTCCAGACGGTGATCGCCAAGATCGGGATGCCTCACATGCGGTTTCACGATCTCAGACACAGCACAGCCTCGATCCTCTACGACAAGGGCTGGAATGTAAAGGACATCCAGGAATGGCTTCGGCATTCCAAGCTGGAAACGACCATGAACATCTACACACACATCAGCGAACAGCGCAAAAAAATCCTTGCAAAGGATATGCAAGGAACCTTCCGTATGTGCAGCACAGCCAGCTTGAATAAGAACCAGCATCCCTACAGCCGAGGCCAGAAACAAGATGCAGGGAGCCAATTGCAGGCGTGTTAGCCAACTGTTAGCCAAAGTGTTAGCCAGGGACGAAAACGAGAGGAAAAACAAGCATGAAAACTCAAAAAGACAAAGGAAAAGGACCCCT
>JAJDGX010000250.1 GCA_030265885.1 Ruminococcaceae bacterium OttesenSCG-928-L11
ATAGCGTCGCTTGCAAGATTTATCATTTGCATCATTTCCACTGTTTCTACAGGGCCGTTTTCAGAGGATCAAAGTGAAGAACAAATCTTCCAGCGTACCCTAGCCTGTCACCGCCCTTCCTGCCGCAAAACAGCGCTTATGGAATCGTTCCTTCCGCAGCGGACACCCACCCACGCATCCAGTCCCGGACGCTCTGCTCCAGTGCATCGGGATACGGGAAGCCATGGGTCCCGGCGATATCATGGGACAGCCTGGCGAAGAGGTTTGCCGTCGCATTCAGTGCTCGCCAGCTGTCCTCCCTGTCAAAGTGGCCAAAGGTACTGTTCAGCTCTGTCAGGGTATCAGGTGAAGCCCATTCCTTGATGAAGCGGCCCATATGCCATGTGTCGTAATCCTGGCCGCAGCGGTCCTTCTCATGCCATTCGATCACGCAGAGCAGCAGTTCTTTTGCATTTGTGTCCCGCATCTTGGCCGGCCAGGGTTCACCCCTGGCAATCTGCTTGGCCAAATAGAGACAGAGGAACCAGAACATGTCGGTGACCTGTAAAAATGCCTCTACACTGACCGGGTAGGAGGCCGGCGGTATAAATCGCTTTGGAATAATACTTCCGCACAAATAATCCTTGTCTATAACAGCACGCACCCCTCGGTGAAACCAATCCGGTGTCTCCCCCGATCCGGCAATGCGGCGCAGCTCATCCACGTCGCTGACTACAAAATCCACCTGATAGCCACCCTCGAACAGGGACAGCCGCTCCAAGCCGCCCCCGCCGTTCTGGAATTCAACTGAAGTTAGCAAGGGGCCAAGCTCCCGGAGCCAGTCCTCCCGCTTCAGATAAGCCTCCGGCTTGGTTGTGTACATCATGATGTCCAAATCGGAATACTCGTCCGCGTGATGATCCGGTCTTGCCCTGGAGCCTGCTATTAACGCTGCGCGGATATCCTCCCGGCCCTCCGCCCATACCACAAAGCGCGCTTCGAAGGCTGTGTAAAAACCTGTTGACATTCGTAGCTCCTTTCGGCTTATATCCCAAGTGCTGACGATCATTACTCTACTTTAATTGTTGTTAAGCCTTTTGTATTAACAATGATAATCTCTGGTGTTTCGTTCCCTACTTTATATTCCGCGGCCCATGTATCAGGACGTTTTACGATAGGTCCGCAGCTTGTTGTATCAAGATAAAGATTTTTTGGCTGCTCATGGAAATGCAAAGTTACCGGGCCATTTTCCACATTAACTTTTATGTCCGTGTTAATGAAAGCTGATTCAATAGAAACGGGGCCGGAGCTGACACTTATGTTATATGTCCCCATCACAATGCTATCATCTTTCAGATAGATACCGCCACGTTCCCCTGTCGCTTGCACCGGAGCGTTGAAGTCGTTTATTTGTATAACCATTTCATTAGCAGTGATATTAAACTGCTTATATACTTCATTGGGGATATGAACACGAATAACATTTCTATATTCATCCGGGCCAAACTGCACATTTACGCCATACTTTGGTGCAGTATTCGTGACTACAATCTGCATTTTTCTGTTCTCTACAGATTGCGTGACCGTGTAACGCTCTTCGTGCTCCACATTAAGAAATTCAAAGGTGATTTTATTAGCATTTGTTTTTACAAGTTCAACGCCGGCAGGGCCTTGTCCGCTGAACTCAATTTCATCAAAACCCACGGGCTCGGCAGCGCCGATTGAGGAAAAGCATGGAAGCCCTATCAAAATGACAAGGGAAACCGCCAATACCAAGGACAACCCTTTTTTGAGTAGCATTTCAAATACCATCTATCCGATGTGAGGATTTCCTTTCCTTGATGATTCTCACAGAGTGGGCGTAAGAATAAGATATATGCACCGCTGGAGCAGCCCGCGCTTATCCTGATATCCCTTCCAGCTGAAGAGGAGTTTCCGTTGAGTCTAAAAGCCTTTTGTCGCTGCTCCAAGATCTGTTCTTAGCTTAATCGGCGTAGTTTCCCCCGAGCACAACACCACCTTGTTTCTGATAAGTATTTATGTGAGTTTCAGCATTATTCAAATATTCTTTGTTTCGCTGATTTGAATACACATACTCTACCATCAGCTCAAGGTCATTATTATACTTTTCCACCTCTCTTGCAATCACACGCATAAATAGTAATTGATCAAAAGACACTACCAGTATGGATTGATACTCATGGGCGCTCCTTTTATAGAAATCATAATCTAAAAGCGCAATACTACGCCATATTTCAAAAGGCCACAAGACAATGCCCAAATCGCCATATAAATCTTTTCTTTCTTTATGATACTGCTTTTCAAGAAGCAAATAATCATCATTGCATATGATTAAATCTATATCTGCGCCAGTCTCGCGCAATCCATAATATTCCATTGCACTGCCGCCGACTAATATAGGTTTTTGAGTAAATATCGCCGACATATTTTTTATTTGGCTGGTCACATCGTCAATAATATTTTGAGATTTGCGCAACTCTTTCCCTCCGTTAATTTGCTATCTATCGCTATTGCTGTACTCCAAGATCTGTTCATCGTCCAAATATATTCATTACTCCATGCAAAAGTATTGTTGAATAGCTTGTTTGGGCTTTCCAACGCAAAGCGCCCAGGATTATGCCATATCGCAGGCCGACAAGCACCTTCCAAAACATGGCT
>JAJDGX010000251.1 GCA_030265885.1 Ruminococcaceae bacterium OttesenSCG-928-L11
CCTGCTGCGCAGCCGAGGGGCTTTGTGCCTGTGCCGCCGGTAGAGCGCTGTGGATCTTAGCCCAAATAAACATGAAAGTCCCGGATGGTTGCCATCCGGGACTTTCATGTTTATTTTTCTTTGTGGGAGAGGAGGCGGAGGATGAGCCAGGTGATGCCGAGGAGTGCGGAGGGGGCGAATTTGGCGGCCCAGTGCAGGGGTGGTGCTAATTTGGTTGCGGTGTAGATCACGGTGGGGCCGTCGGCACCTCCGATGATTCCAATGGCGGCGGGGGCGCCCAGGGAGAATCCCCACCGGCTGATGATGACCGCTACAAGGGCCGCGCCGAGGAAAAAGAGGGAGAGGCCTCCGGTGATTTTTCTGGCCAGCTTCACAGGATGACGCCCCCTTCCAGGGTCATGTCGATTTGCCCGGCGGATACGTCGGTGCCGGCGATGGTCACCCGCACCGCGTCGCCGATGCGAATGGAGCGGCCCGACACGCTGTCCTTGAAGGAAACTACATTGTCATAGGCCCAGTCGCCGTCGGGAAAATCGGCCAGCCGCACCAATCCCTCGGCTGTGTTTTCCAGGCGGACGTACACGCCAAAGGCGGTACAGGAGGTGATGACGCCGTCAAAGGTATCGCCGATAAACCGGGCCATAAATTCGGCCTTGTAGCAGTCCTCGCAGTCCCGCTCCGCTGTCATGGCGGCAATCTCCCGCTCGGTGGAGTGAGCCGAGGCCTCGGTGACAAATTTGCCAAAGCGTTTGCGGATGTTGTCCGGCTTCATGCCCGTCACATGGGCGGAGAGAATGCGGTGAATCACCAGATCCGGGTAGCGGCGGATGGGTGAGGTGAAGTGGGTGTAATTTTTCAGGGCCAGACCAAAATGGCCGATGTTGTCCGGCGCGTATTTGGCCTTGGCCATAGTCCGCAGCACCATGGTGTTGATGACAGGGGCAAGATCCGAGCCACGGGTATCGTCCAGAATTTTGGCGATGGAGCCGGGGGTGACGCCGGTCTTGGATTTGGGGTGCTTGACACCGAGAGTATCCAGCACCGCGTACAGGGTTTCCAGCTTGTCGGGGGAGGGGCTTTCATGCACCCGATAGACAAAGGGCGTCTCCAGAGACAGGGCAAAGGAGGCGGCCGCGTCGTTGGCTGTCAGCATGAACTCCTCGATGATGCGCTCGCTGACGCCCCGTTCCCGGGGGACAATGTCCCTGACGGTGCCGTCGGGGTGCAGCAGGATTTTGGTTTCCACCGAGTCCAAATCCATGCCGCCCCGGCCATAGCGGTTTTTCATCAAAATATCGGCCAGAGCCCGCATTTGCGCGATGGTATCCTCCAGTCCCGCGTATTTGGCGTGGATGGAGTGGTCGGCGGTGCCGTCCAGCAGGGCGTTGACCTCGCTGTACACCCCCTTGACCAGAGAGCGAATGACCGATTTCTCAAAGCGGTAGGACTGGATGTGACCGTCCATATCCAGCTGTACAAAAGCGGAGAAGGCCAGCCTGTCCTCGCCGGGGTTGAGGGAGCAGATGCCGTTGCTCAGTTCCTTGGGCAGCATGGGCACAACGGAGTCGGCATAGTATACGGATGTGCCCCGCACATAGGCCTCTGCATCCAGCGGGCTTTTGTGGGGGACATAGTAGCTGACATCGGCGATGTGCACCCCCAGCTCCCAGCCGTCGGGAAGCTGGCGGAGGCTGACGGCGTCGTCCAGATCCTTGGAGTCGGCCCCGTCGATGGTGAAGATGGTTTCGTGGCGCAGATCCGTGCGCTGGGCAAGCTCCTTGGCATGAATGCCGTCTCCCGCCTGGATGGACTTGGCCTGCTCCATCACCTCCGGGGGGAATTCCGGCTGAATGCCGTTGGCCGCCAGTATGGAGCGGCAGCAGGAGGAGGCCCTGGAGGCGCTGCCGAAGGTCTCGGTGATGACAGCGGTAAGTCCGGAGTGGCGCTCAGCCCGACCGGTCAAACTAGCCAGCACCTTGTCGCCGGGGCGGGCGGGAATCTTGGATTTGGCATCCACCCGAATGGGGAAGCGGACATAGCGATCGGGCACGACAAAATCGCCGTCCAAATCCCGGGTGAAAACCCCGGAAAAGGGCGTGTCGGCCTGCTCCAATATTTCATAGACCTCACCCTCGGGGAGTTCACCCTGGCCGCGGGCCTGCCTGATGAGCACAATATCCCCCGGCATGGAGCCCATCAGCTTGCGGCCGGGGATGAAAACATCCTTGTTGCCCTCGGGCAGAGGCTTGGCAAAGCCAAAGGTGCCGGTAACCTTGACAATTTGCGCCCGGCTCAGGCCCAGACTCTCCACCAGAATATACCGGTTGTTTTTTTCCAGCAGCACATGCTGGGCGACAAGGGATGTCAGCGCCTGGGCGAACTCCTCCCGGCGGGTGCGGCCCAGACCCAGCTTTTTTGCCAGATCCTTCTTGCCCATTCCCTTTTTCTGGCTCTTGAGAACCTTCACGATCCTCGCTTCCAATTTCGTCATTATCCTATTATACCCTCCAATGCCTTCATGAGGCATGTATCGCAATGAAATATCAAATAACAGATGCACAATACAAAAGGAACAGGCCCTACAGCATCGCTGGCAGTGCAAAGCCTCCGGCGGCATAGGTACCGAGCG
>JAJDGX010000252.1 GCA_030265885.1 Ruminococcaceae bacterium OttesenSCG-928-L11
AACCCTATCATCCAAACCACGTTTGGGCACATTGCCCCCCGCGACAAAGCTGTATTTCAGCAAAATCCCCCTCAGGCGAAGCCTGCAAACCAACCCCAACAGGAGGCACCCCATGACAGACATCGTCATCATCGGCGCAGGCACCGCAGGACTCACTGCGGCCATCTACGCACTGCGGGCGGGCAAATCCGCCCTGATATTGGAGCAAGAAACCTTTGGCGGGCAAATCGCCCTTTCCCCCAATGTAGAAAACTACCCCGGCATCAAGGCCATCTCGGGCAGCGAGCTTGCCACGGCACTGCTGTCCCAGGCCATGGACTTGGGCGCCGAGGTGGAACTGGGCCGTGCAACGGAAATCCGGGACAACGGCACAACCAAAACCGTCGTCACCGAGGACGGCGTATACGAATGCGGCGCGGTTATCATCGCTACCGGCGCCAGGCACCGCCACCTGGGCGTGGAGCGGGAAGAGGAACTGACCGGAGCCGGCGTGTCCTATTGCGCCATTTGCGACGGCGCCTTTTTCAAGGGCAAGCGCACCGCCGTAGTGGGGGGAGGCAGCACCGCTGTCCAGGATGCACTGCACCTGTCCGCCTATTGCAGCGAGGTCGTGCTCATCCACCGCCGGGCCGAATTTCGGGCTGAACCCCGGGAACTGGAAAAGCTGCGGGGGCGCATGAACATCCGGATTCTCACCGATGCCGTTGTGACCGGTCTGACCGGCACACCCTTCCTGACCGGCCTGGAGCTGCGCAATGTGCTGACCGGCGAGACCGCCCAGCTGCCGGTAGACGGCCTGTTTATCGCCGTGGGCCAGGTGCCGGACAACGAGGCCTATCGGCAGGTCGTGCGGCTGGACGACACCGGTTACATCATCGCCGATGAAAGCTGCGAGACCGGCACCCCCGGCATATACGCGGCGGGGGATTGCCGCACCAAAACCGTCCGCCAGCTGACTACCGCCGCCGCCGACGGATCCATTGCGGCGACAGCCGCCTGTCGCTGGCTGGGATAGGGGAGACGCCTATGATACCCGCATTGCAAACACAGCTGCCCCAGTACACCATCCAGCGAGTGGCCGCCCCGCAGGTGGACGCGGTCATGGCGCTGTATCAAACCAATCTGGCCTATTTTATGCTGACCGACGAGGAACCGCCCTCCCGGGAGCACTGCCTGGAGGACATCCGGGGCCTGCCGCCGGGACTGGAGCCGTGGCAAAAAAGCTTCATAGGCTTCTGGTCGGAGAATGAGCCGGTGGCCGTTCTGGATTTTCTGACCGGCTATCCCGACGCCACCTGTTGCTGGATCGGCCTGCTGCTGGTGCACCAGGGTTTGCAGGGGCAGGGGATTGGCCGTGCCATCGCAGAGGCCGCGGAACAGGCCGCTGTGGCCAAAGGGTATAACCGAATGGGCCTGGGTGTCATCGCCAGCAACACCAACGCCATCGCCTTTTGGGAGCGGCTGGGCTACCGCACTGTCCGCCACAAACAGGTGGAGCGGGGCAACAAACCGGCCTGGGACGTTCTGGTCATGGAAAAGCCTCTCTAACGGTTTCCACATATAAAAGAAAATCCCTGCAGAAACGAAGCAACTCGTTTCTGCAGGGATTTTCTTTTATTGACAAATCTTAATATTTCGAACCCGGCTGCAATGCAAAGCCACTGGCAACCGGCTGGGAGACAGGCATCGCCTGAGCAGACGGTTGTGCCGCAAAGGCGTCCCGCTGATCCACTCCGCGCAGACGGAAATGGGCGACCATACCGCGAAGAGCTTGGGCCTGGCTGCTCATTTGCTCGCTGGCTGCGGCGGATTCCTCGCTGGTGGCGCTGTTCTGCTGCACGACCTGTGCCACCTGATCCACAGCGGTTGTCACCTGCATGGTGGCAGACTGAATCTGTTCCGATTGCTCGGCCATATCCCGCAGGGCATCGCTGGTTTTCTGGATGCCCTCCACAATCTTCTGGAGGGACTGGGCCGTGTCGTTGGAGATGGAAAGCCCCAGCTCGGCCTTTTCCAGGTTGGTGGAAATCAGGCTGGCAGTCTCCTTGGCCGCCTCCGCCGATTTGCCGGCCAGATTGCGCACCTCATCGGCGACTACGGCAAAGCCCTTGCCGTGTTGACCGGCCCGAGCGGCCTCTACAGCGGCGTTCAGTGCCAAAATGTTGGTCTGGAAGGCGATGTCATCGATGGCCTTGATGACCTTTTCGATGGCCTTGCTGGCCTCGTTGATTTCGACAACGGCATTCATCATGTTCTGCATTTTGTCGTCGCCTTCCATGGCGATGTCACGGATGGCGGAGCCGTCAACAGCGGCCACTTGAGCCGCCTCGGCGCTGGCGCCGGATTGAGTGGCTATCTGGGCGACGGCGGCGCTGATTTCCTCCACCGTTGCGGCCTGCTCGCTGGCGCCCTGGGCAAGGGACTGGGCCCCATTGGCGATTTCGTTGGAGCTGGAAGCCACCTGAGCGGAGATGCCGTTGATTTCGGAGAACATGCCGTTGAGATTGGTCAGCATCAGAGCGATGGCATTGCCGATGGTATCCTGGTCACTGGCCTGCTTGACCTGAGGAGTCAGGTCACCGTCAGCCACAATTTCCAGAACCTTGGCTTTTTCAATCAGA
>JAJDGX010000253.1 GCA_030265885.1 Ruminococcaceae bacterium OttesenSCG-928-L11
ACAGGCTAGCGTTCTAACCAGCTGAACTACCGGGCCAGAAAGTCGGATATACCGACTTGGTGGGAACAACAGGGCTCGAACCTGTGACCCCCTGCTTGTAAGGCAGGTGCTCTCCCAGCTGAGCTATGCTCCCAAACTCGCTGATTTCTCAGCGACGGATTTTATTATACTATAGAAAATATGGAATGTCAATAAGGTTTTCAGGAAAATTGCGATTGTATTTTTCGAATCGCCTTATCCATACTGCCGGATGAGAAGCCCTCCATATCAAGTGTCACATAGGTAAATCCGGCTTCAGTTGCCAATGCTATCCACTGTTCCCGGTGTTGTAGAAGCTGCGGGAAGCTGTCTGATGGCACCTCGATGCGGGCGATGTCTCCGTGGGTACGTACTCGTACGGTGGCGATGCCTCTCTCTCGGATTGCCTCCTCCATTTCATCCAGCTTGTGCAGCCGGGTGAAATCAATGGGCGTATCATAGGGGAACCGGGTGGCGAGGCACGGTGCCGATGGCTTTTTTGCCACCGAGACACCCAGCTGCGCGGCTATTTCCCGGACGGTGGCTTTGTTGATTTCCAGGCGGGCTAAGGGGCTGATAATCCCTAACTCCGCAAGCGCCTTCAAGCCCGGACGATATTCCTGCAAGTCATCGGCGTTGGTGCCGTCGATGATCGTTGCCAATCCATGGGATTTGGCGTAGTCTGTTATCGTCTCAAAGATCCAGCGTTTGCAGAGATAACACCGGTTCACCGGATTGGTATGCAATGGATCCGGCAGCTTCTCCAGTGTAATGAGCCGGTGGGCGCCCCCCAGTTCCCGTGCGATGTGTTCGGCGGCTTCCGGCTCTCGCGGGGAGTGGAACGGGGTATACACGGTAACCGCGTGGGCCTTCCCGCCTGTGACGCGATTGGCCAGAGCCAGCAGCAGTGCGCTGTCCACCCCGCCGGAAAATGCCACGCAAATGCCTCCGGCGGCGTATTGGGCAATTTCCTGCTCCAAGCGATGTAACTGTTCCATAGTTTCTCTTTCCATTTCATTGTCGTTTTGTGCATGGGAAGCCAAGCCAGTGCATTATGGCTGCGACACATCGCATCATTGACTAATATGGGATTTCCCCGCGAGACGTTCGCGGGGAAATCTAAGAATTGATTAAAATTCGGCGGAGCCGGCTGTTCTGGGGGCCAGTACCACGTCGCGGATATTGGAGACACCGGTGACATACATAATCAGCCGCTCAAAGCCCAGACCAAATCCGGCATGACGAGTGCCGCCGTATTTCCGCAGATCCAGATACCAGCTGTAATCCTCCGGCTTGAGTCCGCATTCCTCAATGCGGGACATCAGCACATCGTAGCGCTCCTCGCGCTGGCTGCCGCCGATGATCTCGCCTACACCCGGAACCAGCAGGTCGGTGGCCGCCACCGTTTTTCCGTCGTCGTTGAGGCGCATATAGAACGCCTTGATTTCCTTGGGATAGTCGGTGACAAACACCGGTTTTTGGTAAATCTGCTCGGTCAAATACCGCTCATGCTCTGTTTGAAGGTCACAGCCCCAGTATACGGGGAATTCAAAGCGCTCCTTTTCTTTGGAGAGGATTTCCACCGCTTCGGTGTAGGTTACCCGGGCAAAGTCGGAATTGGCTACGTTGCGCAGACGCTCCAACAGGCCCTTGTCGTAGAAGTCATTGAAAAATTGCAGTTCGTCCGGGCATTCCGCCATGATGTGCTTCAGCACCGTCTGCATCATATCCTGAGCCAGTTCCATGTCGTCCTGCAAATCTGCAAAGGCGATTTCCGGCTCGATCATCCAGAATTCCGCGGCATGGCGGGGCGTGTTGGAGTTCTCGGCGCGGAAGGTCGGCCCAAAGGTATAGGTATTGCCAAAGGCCAGAGCCATAATCTCCGCCTCCAGCTGGCCGGAGACCGTCAGGCTGGTTTCCTTGCCAAAGAAATCCTGTGCGTAGTCGATTGCGCCGTCCTCGGTTTTGGGGGGATTTTGCATGTCCAGGGTGGTCACCCGGAACATTTCACCGGCGCCCTCACAGTCGGATCCGGTGACAATGGGTGTGTGGGCATAGACAAAGCCCCGATCGTTGAAAAATTTGTGGATGGCATACGCCGCCACAGACCGCACCCGAAACACTGCGCTGAATGTGTTGGTGCGGGGACGCAAATGGGCGATGCTCCGCAAAAATTCCAGGGAGTGGCGCTTTTTCTGCAGGGGATAATCCGGGGCCGATTCCCCCTCAACCTCGATGTGGGTGGCGTGGAGCTCCAGGGGCTGCTTCATCTCGGGGGTCAGCACGACCTTGCCTGTCACAATCAGGGCGGAGCCTACGTTCAGCTTGGTAATGGCCTTGAAGTTTGACAGCTTTTCCTCTTCAAATACGATTTGCAGATTCTTGAAGCCGGAGCCGTCACCCAACTCGATAAATCCAATGGATTTGGAGTCGCGAATGGTCTTGACCCAGCCGCATACAGTTACTTCCCTTTCGCCATATTCGGCGGGAGCCGCAAACAGCTTCTTGATTTCCAGCCTTTTCATACCTGTCTTATCCCACTTTCCTCTAAAGTATCATAACGTATATTATAGTACAATTTGTGGATGGTTAC
>JAJDGX010000254.1 GCA_030265885.1 Ruminococcaceae bacterium OttesenSCG-928-L11
GACCTGTGCCAGCCGCTGCTCATCCGAAACGATAGCCCGGGGAACATCGTCGGCCACATCAATAATGAAGTCCTGCCGCTTTTCCTCCACCCGGAAATTGATGACATTGGTCACCCGCATCAGCATTTTTTCAAACTCAAAATCCGTGTAGGACAATTCAAACTTGTCGGCCTCGATTTTGGACATATCGAGAATGTCATTGATAACCCCCAGCAAATGGTTGGAGGCGTTGTCGATTTTATCCAGGCAATAGGCCATTCTCTCCTTGTCGCCGGAAGCCTTTGCGATGCTGGTCATGCCGATGATGGCGTTCATCGGCGTGCGCATCTCATGGCTCATGCGGGACAGGAAGTCGCTTTTGGCCCGGTTGGATTGCTCCGCCTGCTCCTTGGCGTCCAGCAGCTCCCGCTGCAGCCGGTGCATCTCCGTCACATCCGTGGCGATGGCGGCGATGCCGTATTCCTCGTGATCCGTCGTAAAGGCGGAGAAGGACATGGTGCGAATCTCCCCATCCTTGCGAATCATCGGCATCTCAAAGGCCAGCCGGCCCTTGTCCTGCACCTGGGGTATAATTTCCGCCTCAATCCGCCTGCGGGTCTCCTCGTCAAACAGCATGTACATGCCGCCTGTCAGCAGCTCCTCCCGGGTGTATCCCGAATGGGCCTGGGCCCCCTTGTTGACATAGGTAAAGCCGCCATCCTCAGAGACATAGCTGATGTACTGGGGCGAGCTGTCCACAATGGAGGACATCCGGAACAGGGACTCCTCCATCTCCCCTCTCGTCACAGCGGCGGAGATGATGTTGCCTATCATGCTTACAAAATGGATGTCACTGGTGGTCCACACGTGGGGGGTGCTGCATTCGTCGATGCACAGCACGCCCCACAGGGCATCCTGCCGCAAAATGGGGATGTCGATAAAGGAGGCCACTCCCACCCCCTGCAAATAGTGGTACGTACCGCTCTGGGTCACATCGTCACAGCTGACATAGGCCTCGCCTCGGGCCACAATGGCCTCATACAGGTCATCCCCCGGCCCAAAGGGCGATGTCTTATCGAGCAGCGGCTCCGACACCTCCGCGGAGTCGTACCATTCGTGTATAAACAGCAGCGCGTTCTTTTCCCTGTCCGCAAGGCCAATCAGCACCCGATCCACACCCAGAAACTCCCCTGTCATCCGCAGGGCATCGTCGATGAGCTCCCCAGGCGTGCGGGTGGAAATAAAGTTCCGCGACAACGCCGCCATCAGTTCCTGCTGCTGCAGGCGCTTTTCCAGCTTCCGCCCCGCCTGCTTGGATTCTGTGATGTCCACAGAATGCTTCAGGTGTACCAGTCGCCTGTCGGCCCACTCAATCAGCCTGCCCTCATTCCGGTAATACTTCCCGGTCACCGGGTTGTGCTCCTCCCAGGAAAGGGTCAGGGCCTCCCGGTTCAGCAGCTTCTCAATGGGGCAGAAGTCACAGCGCCCCTCCAGCCCGGTTTGCAGCACCTTCCAGCAGACCTCTCCCACCGGTATGGCCTCAAAGCCAAAGTCCCGAATCATCTTTTCGTTCATAAACAGGATTTCATCCGTGATGGGATCCGTCACACACAGGTTCGCGTCCATCCCGTTTAGGATGCTCTGAAAGACGCTCAGCGAGATGTTGGATTGATCCTGCCGGCCCAGCATATCGTTGACCGCGTCCCCCAGCGTGGCAAACTCGTTGACATGGGCATAGGGCCCCACATCCAGCCGGGCGGAGGGCTCCAGCCGGGCGATGTCGTCGCTGATGTGCTCCACGGGGGCTATCATCCGCCGCACAATCACCATATAGGCCACCGCCACATACACGGCCACCGCCGCCACCAGCAGAATCATCGCCATGGAAAGCCCCTGTATCCCCTGGGAATACAGCGTGCGGGGCATGGTAATCCGAAGGGCGGCCCTCTCGCCGGTCAGCCCCTTCATTCCCAGTGTCATCTGCAGGGTATCCCGGTCTGTGTAGGTCGGAACCGGCCTCTCCTCCAGGGCAGCTTCATCGTAGAACACGGCGTAATCGGTATCGTGGAGATGAGTCAGCGCGTCAAAGTACCCGTCGGACAGCACCACACCGACCACCAGAACTCCCGCCGGCTCCTCCCCGGATTCCGGCACTACAACCGGGGTCACACACAGGTACATGGGCATATCCTGAAAAATGGCGACGCCGTGCCGGCCGTGCTCCTCGTATTCATGGGCCGGGTCGTAGTTCTCCAGCGCATCCCGGCGGGCAGGGGCCAGATACTCGGCCAGGCTGCCGGCAAAGACGATGGGCTCCCCGGTGATAAAATCCCGGTACTCCTCCATCACCACATTGCCGTCCCTGTCCAGCACCATATAGATATTCAGCTTGTAGCTTTCCAGCACCGATTGATTGTTGGACGGCCAGTTGCGCTCGATATAGTGAGGGTTTTCCCCCTTGGCGAAGTCCACAGTTTCCTGCCAAAAGGCATTGTCCAGGGACATGGCGACGACATACTCCGTGCTGTCGGCCACCACGCCTGTCACCATCTCCATCTGCTCCTCCAGGTGATACTCCTCCGTCTGAATCAGGATTCGTGTCATTACCGCGAGCAGGATGGCAAAAAAGGCA
>JAJDGX010000255.1 GCA_030265885.1 Ruminococcaceae bacterium OttesenSCG-928-L11
CTGGGACGAGGCGCTTGTCTCACTGCTTGCGGAGGATGGGGCGGAACTGGCGCCGGTTTCGGCCTCCGACTGGCTTTCCGGAGAGGATGCCGGGGCGGGGGAGGAAGGCGGTTCCGTCGGCTCCGAGGTGCTTTCCTCGGGTTCCGACGACGCCACAGCAGACACCTCCGCCGAAGAGGAAGCGCCGGACACCACCAGCTCGCTGACCGAGACCGGCACCTGGGAATTGGGCCGGGTGGCAGTGGAGGTGACCACGGAAGCGCTGTCCACATCCGGGCGTGTGCCGCCGAATTGCTCATACCAAATATCCGGGTACAGGGGGGAGAGGCTCATTCTGGCCTCATCCACATCGGACATCGGATCCTCACCGGCCCGCAGCTTGCGGCCCACCAGAACAAACCGGGCGTCCTCAAACTCATAGGTGCGGGTGGACAGAGTCACCAGCATGTCCCCGGGCCTTACATCCACCCCGGTGTCGATGATGCTGCGCAGCTGCAGCTGCTCCACATATTTCTCAAAATCCCGGTCGCTGGCGGCGTTGATAAAGTCGTGATAGGCGAATACTTCCCCCTGATCCGACCGGGCGTTGGTAATAAACACAGCGAAAATTTTGTACTGGTTTTCCTCATAAAGGGTATCAAAGGTGAGCAGGGGATGGGCCTTGAAATAGTCCAGCGTCTGGTATTGCAGCAGTTCCCCCAGCAGCTGGCCGTCGGTCATGCTGTGGCCGTGGATGACCAGATTGTCGCTGGGCCGGCCGATGTCCACCCGATAATCCAAAAAGGGGATGCCCTGGCCGTTGTCTTTTTTATAGAAATCCCGCCGGGCATAAAATTGATTGTCGGTAGCCTGTACAACGGGATAAGCCA
This sequence comes from Ruminococcaceae bacterium OttesenSCG-928-L11, assembly GCA_030265885.1. GTDB lineage: Bacteria > Bacillota > Clostridia > Oscillospirales > Ruminococcaceae > WRAV01. The sequence goes on from JAJDGX010000255.1 coordinate 870, forward strand.
CCGCCGTATCCTCTACCGAGACAAAGCCCACCACGTCGGAATTGACCGACCACAGCGGCCCAAACCGCTGCAAATACTGGGCGGGAAATTTGGAGTCCACCGTGTTTTTGTATTCCGCGTCCTCCAGATACAGGGCACGCAGGCTTTCCGCCTGCTGCGCACCGGTCTGAGAGCGGTACAGCCGCAGTGTCAGGTATGCGCCGCACCCCAAAAGAGCCAGCACAGCCAGCCAGCACACAAACTTTTTCACCTTGTCGGCCGGGCCGTCCGCTTTTCGGATGACGAAATGCCGGGCAAACCAGCCGGAGCGGTGGTCGGTGTCGGGGAAGTCCTCGTCATAGGCGTCCTTGTCGGTGACAGTGGCACCCTGAAGGGCCTCCTCCAGCAGAATGCACCCCTTGTAGGGGTCGGGGAGGTAATCCACAAACAGGCGAATCATATTGAGCGCCCGGGAGATGGCGGCATCCACAATGATGTCGCTGTCCACATCGCCGTCGCCCACCACCAGCCGCTTGACATACACATAGTTGTCGTCGCAAACAGCGATGTACACCAGCCCCGGCTGGCTCTTTTTATCCCGAAAGCCGTTGTTGGCGGTGATGGCAACACCCAGCTCGGATCCGCCCCGCTTTCGGGCACCCGCCGCCATTGCCACCGCCGCGTACTCCGAAACATTGCCCCGCTTTCGCAGCAGTCGGGGAGAGATATCCAGCTTTTTTACCTTGGCGTCGGCATCGTCGGCGCCGGTGCTGTAGCGCAGCACATCGGCCCCGCCAATGGTCTCGCCGATGACACGGGTCAGCGTACCGCCGGTACCGGCCTCGGCGATGGAAATCCCCAGATTTTTCTTTCGGGTTTTGCCGATGACAGCCTCCTGAATGGAGTCCACATCCAGCCCATAGGCCAAATCGCCCATAATCCGGGCGGCTTCCTTGAGGGCGGGCATGCAAAGAGACGCCGCCTCCTGGTACGAGGTACCGTGGGCTGTCACCCGGATAAGCACCTCATTGCCGTCCTTCTGGATGGTCACAGCGGGGTTGGAGCTTGCTGTCAGGGCAAGCAGCTTCTCCCGCACATAGTCCTCCGGTGCGCCATAGGTGCGCAGCACATGGGTAACCGTGGCCGAGGGATCCTGTCCCCCCAGATAGGGGGTGACATAGCGGTTGAACATGGCGCTCAGTTCCTGCTGATTGTCGGGCAGCATAATGATATGCTGGGACGAAGAGGAGATGACAAAGCCCGGGGCCTTCCCCTGGGAGGGGTACAGCACCTCAGCGCCGTGGGGAACCTCGGCGTAGGCGGCGTCTCCGTCGGAGAAGGGCAGGTCGTTGCGCTGGCAGATATCCCGGATGATCTCCAGACACTCCATGTCGTCGGACAGGGGAATCCCCAGCCCCTGGCACAAAACGGTTTTCGCCAGGAAATCACTTTCCTTGTCGAGACCGCCCAGCACAAAGACGATGTTGCTTCGCTCCAGGGCTACGGCAGCGGCCTGCTGCAGCTTTTTGCGATCGGTGCACAGGCTGACACTTTCCCGTACCTTGATGTCCATTGCGCCCAGGCGGCGGGCTACATATTGCGCCGAGGCTTTTCCGGAGTCGAGGGCGTCCTCCTCGGGGACAAGCAGGATTTCAGCTACCAAGCTGTCACCTCCTTTCTTTGTTTTTTGATGCTGGTTTTTTTGGGGCAAGATGCCCAAACATGGTTTTGGCTGTCACACAGCCT
>JAJDGX010000256.1 GCA_030265885.1 Ruminococcaceae bacterium OttesenSCG-928-L11
TAGTCGTAAATGGAGCGGGGGAGAATCTCGGTGCGAACCATTTCGCAGAACTCGGCGGCCGGGATATCGCCCCGGTTATAGGGGACATCGGCGTTGTCATTATTGGCGACAAACACGGCAAATATTTCAAATACCAGATTTTCTTTTTCGGTGGTAAAGCAGAGATAGGGCATCTCCTCCGCCATATCGGGATCCCGGAAATCGTGAAGGGGGCCGAAGCGGATGGAATAGTTGGGACTGTCCTCGTTATCGGTCAGGGCGTGGCCGTAAATGCAGGTGTTGACACCCAATTCCTCGCGGGTGCCGGTGCCGAATATGCTGCGCTTGTCGGCGTAATATACCCCGTTAAAATCCTTTTTCTGCTCGAAATTGAGGCGCATGTAATACTGGTTGCTGTCGGTTCGGCACAGAACCACATCGTCGATGATGGAGCCGGGAATGTGCAGCCAGCCCACTGTGTCGCTGTTCAGCTCCTTTTTCTCCGCGACTGCGTCCACATAATCGATGATAATCTTCTCGACGGTGTCTACCACCTCCGGCGCGCTGGAGGCGACTGAGGAGGACGAGGAGGAGGAACTGGGCAGGGACGGCACGGATTCGGAGGATTCCTCCGGTGTTTCGCGGCCCTGGCATCCGGAAAAGACGGTGAGAATGAGGACGCTCACCAGCGCCAAAACAGTTAATTTGCTGCGTAATTTCAAAACAATAACCCCTTTTATCGACATTCACTTCATATACAGTCTATCCGTATTATATGAACAGGGAACGCGTACTATACGGATACAGACAACCCAAAGGTCACCGGCGATGCCCGGATAATGACCCTGTTTATATTATACTGTTTGAAGGGGTTTGTCAATGTGTGGAGTGCGTTTTTTTCGCATGGTGTCGCGATTGTATGGGATTTACCGGCCGGGAGGAGCTCATCGAGACAGCTCTACCTCCGTGCGGGAATCGGTAAAGGTAAAGGAGGCCATTTCCCGTCCGCCGCTGCAGACGGTGGCAGCGGGGTAGAAACCGCCGGTTTCCTCGCCTGCCGCCTGGCCGCCGGCATAAATGGTATAGGCGTCGTCGGCGCGGAAGAGGGAGGAACTGATTACCACAGTGCGATAGGCGGAGGAGGGGGCATAGACCAGCACGGGAGTGCCTGAGGCATTGGTGATGTACAGCAGCTGATTGGCGGGCTGCACCCCCTGATAATACAGCACAATGGATCCCTGTTGTCGGACAGCGGGTACGGCATCACCGTCGCCGGTATAGACAAAAGTGCCGCCGGAAACCGTCACCTCCGGCTCGGAGGCGTCGTCGGTCGCTGCAGTGTCAAGCACAGGAGAACTGAGGAGGAATATCCCGCCGCGAATGTGCAGCTGGCTGGCATCCCATTGGGGGCGGGGAAAAGGACGGGTGGCGCAGATAAAGCCGCCGTTCATTCGCAGGGAGCCGGGCTCTGTCTGGGAGGTGGCGCCGGAATCGGAAAAAACCGCGCCGCCGGATACGGCTATGGGGTTGCCGTTGAGGCTTTCGCCCCGGACCTCCATATTCATGGTGCCGCCGGATATGGACAGCGCACCCTCCGAGCGAATGCCCTGGGCCCCGGAGTTTAGCGTGAGAATGCCGTTGGATATGTCGATGTCGTCTTTGGAGTAGATGGCGTCGCCGGGGCTTTCCACCTCCAGCTTGCCGCCGCTGATGACCACAGGCCCCCGCGCGGACAGACCGGGGATGTCAGATGCTTCGGCAGTGGCGACATCGGTGGGGCCGCCTGCCGCCGAGATGCGAATCGTTCCGCCGGAGATGGACATTGCCTCACCGGAGGACAGCCCGGAGCGCTCCGAGACGATTTCAAAGGCACCATTGCGGATATGCAAGCCGGAAAACTCGTCCCCTCCGTCCTTGCCCCGGTCACAGCGAATGGCATCGACACCGGCTTTTACGGTGAATCGCCCGGACAGGATGGAAAGGGAATCCTTGGCGAGGATCCCGGTTCCGGCAGAGAAAACTTCAAAATTGCCGCTGGAAATAATCAGGGAATCGGATGAGGCGATGCCAAGGTCGCCGTTGCCCTGTACCACCAAGGTACCGGTGCCATCCAGCTGCAGGGGGCCCTTGCAATACAGGGCAGCCTCCAGCCCGTCGATTTCGGCGGGGTCAAAGGTGTATTCGTCGGGATCCGAGAGATAGTTGGTGGTACCGTCGGCCAGAGTGACAATAAGCTTGTCAGACTGGAGGGAGAGGAGGGGGGAGCAGCTTTCCGAGCGGATGTCCACATTATCCAGAATCAGGCGGACGATATCCCGTTTTCCGGCGTTTACAATGATCTGGCCGTCGGTCAGGGCGCCGGTCAGATGGTAGTTGCCGGAGGTTGTAATGGTGACAGTGGTTTTGTTGACCGCTGCGCCGGGGCCATCCACCACGATGGAGTTGCCCTGAAAAGCGATTTTGGTGGTAGAGGTGGTGTCGGTGGTTTGCACCTGGGCGGTGGAGATGCCGGATTTGCCTGCGGAGGGCGCCTGGTTCATGTCGAAGGTGCGCTCTCCTGTGGGGGTATCCCCGCTGGCGTGGGTGCAACCGGCAAAAATGGAAGCA
>JAJDGX010000257.1 GCA_030265885.1 Ruminococcaceae bacterium OttesenSCG-928-L11
GCACCAGCCAAGCCAGTCGTCAGCTTGACCGGCTTGGCGGCCCTGTTCCACCCGGCACCCGCCTGAACCCTGCGAAGTAGATTGCGGGATTGTTAAGGGGGTCACACCCCCTTAACTGGGGTTTGGGGCGCAGCTGCGACAGCAGATGCTGGCCCCAATTGCAATGCGCCGCAGGCACCTCTCCGTCAGGCGGGTGAAAACCTGTTTACTCCGCCATTTTCCTATGATATAATAGATAAGTTAAGTTTGTGTGTGCTGGCACCAGAATCAAACCCAACCGGACGAATGTAAGGAGATTATCATACATGGCAGAGCGGCATGAAATGATCCGCAATTTTTGTATTATCGCCCATATCGACCACGGCAAGAGCACTCTGGCCGACCGGCTGCTGGAGTTGACCTCCACGGTAGCCCACCGGGACATGGAGGAGCAGCTGCTGGACAATATGGACATTGAGCGGGAGCGGGGCATCACCATCAAGGCCCGGGCTGTCCGCATGCAATATACGGCGAAGGACGGCAACGACTACATCCTCAACCTCATCGACACCCCCGGCCACGTGGACTTTGGGTACGAGGTTTCCCGTTCCCTGGCGGCCTGCGAGGGGGCCATTCTGGTGGTGGATGCCTCCCAGGGCATTGAGGCCCAGACCCTGGCCAATACCTACGCCGCCATCGAACACGATTTGGAGGTACTGCCGGTCATCAACAAGATCGACCTGCCCGCCGCCGACCCGGAGCGAGTGGCCCAGGAGGTGGAGGACATCATCGGGCTGCCCTGTATGGATGCCCCCCGGATCTCCGCCAAAAGCGGCACCAACATCGAAGAGGTGCTGGAACTGATTGTCCGGGATATCCCGGCGCCCAAGGGCGATGAGGATGCCTCGCTGAAGGCGCTGATTTTCGACTCGGTCTACGACAGCTACAAGGGCGTCATCGTCTATGTCCGGGTGATGGACGGCGCGATTCGCAACGGCATGAAAATCCGGATGATGGCGACCGGCGCGGAATTTGATGTGGTGGAAACCGGTGTGCTGGGTGCGACCAGTCTCATTCCCACCGGCGTACTGGCTGCCGGAGAGGTTGGATACTTCTCCGCTTCCATCAAGACTGTGCAGGACACCCGGGTAGGCGACACCGTCACCGACGCCCAAAATCCCGCCCCCGAGGCACTGCCCGGCTACCGCAAGGCTGTGCCCATGGTATTCTCGGGCGTTTATCCCCTGGACGGCGGCGATTACCCCGACCTGCGGGACGCTCTGGACAAGCTGCAGCTCAACGATGCCTCTCTGACCTTTGAGCCGGAGACCTCCGCCGCCCTGGGCTTCGGCTTCCGCTGCGGATTCCTTGGTCTGCTGCACATGGAAATTATCCAGGAGCGGCTGGAGCGGGAATACGATCTGGACATCATCACCACCATGCCCAGCGTGGTGTATCACATCAACCTGACCAACGGCACCACCATCACCATAGACAACCCCACCAATTACCCCGACCCCGCTACCATCCAAAGCGCGGAGGAGCCCTATGTCAACGCCAGCATCCTGACGCCGCCCTCCTACATCGGCGCCATTATGGAGCTGTGCCAGGAACGCCGGGGCATCTACAAGGACACCAAATACATGGATGGGGACAGGGCGGAGCTCCACTATGAGCTGCCTCTCAACGAGATTATCTACGACTTTTTCGATTCCCTCAAATCCCGGACAAAGGGATATGCCAGCTTTGATTACGAACTGTCGGACTACAAGCCCTCCAAGCTGGTGAAGCTGGACATTCTGCTCAACGGCGAAGTGGTGGATGCCCTCAGCTTCATTCTCCACGCCGACAGCGCCTACCCACGGGCCCGCCGCATGACGGAGAAGCTGAAGGAGCACATCCCCCGCCAGATGTTTGAAATACCCATTCAGGCTGCCATCGGCGGAAAAATTATTGCCCGGGAAACAGTCAAGGCCATGCGCAAGGACGTGCTTGCCAAGTGCTATGGCGGCGACATTACCCGGAAAAAGAAGCTGCTGGAAAAACAGAAGGAAGGCAAAAAACGCATGCGCCAGATGGGATCCGTCGAGGTTCCGGCGGAGGCGTTTACCGCCGTCCTCAAGCTGGATCAGTAAGCCGTGGATATGCAGGCGAACCACACCGACCGACCTGTGGGGCTGTACATCCACATCCCCTTCTGCATCCGGAAATGCCCCTACTGCGACTTTTACTCCATCCCGTTTTCCGACGAGGCGGCCGACGCATATGCGAGGGCCGTGTGTACCTTGCTGGAAACCGGGATGGTTTCCGCAATTAATGGCGGTACCATTCGCCGGGTGGATACGGTCTATTTTGGCGGAGGAACCCCGTCTCTTATGGGGCCGAAGCGGCTCGGCGCCATATTGGACGCCGCAACCGCCTGCTATTCCCTTTCCGCCAACGGGGAAATCACCATAGAGGCCAACCCTGCCACCGACTTTGTCCGGGACTTGGCGGGCTATCGACAGGCGGGCATCAACCGCCTCTCTGTCGGGGTGCAGTCCTGCAACGACGGGGAACTGCGGCACCTGGGTCGCCTCCACAACCGGGATACAGCTCTGCA
>JAJDGX010000258.1 GCA_030265885.1 Ruminococcaceae bacterium OttesenSCG-928-L11
TATTCTGAAACATTTGTAGCTTGCTATCCATCATCCAATCCTCGCTTTCATAATGAAATATCCTCCCCGTGACGGTGAGGCGTGTTGGCTTCTCGTTCCGTCTGTAGAACGGCTTGTAGCGTGTTGTTATAGTCCTTGCCGACAGGCGGCGCAGCGCGACCGACCGCGACATGGGCAAATTCATCCTGCTCAGTGGTTAGGGCGGAAATCTTTCTCGCCAGCCGTTCGCCGACCTCATCCGCGTCCGTGCAGACCAGACACTCGTCCACTTCGGGATGCTGCCTGAGAAAATGCTCCACAGCCAGAATACTGTTGCCACCTGTTGCCAGCCGCCAGCAGTCGGGGATGTCATAACCCATTTTCCAGAGGGTTTGATGGGATAGGGCGTCTATGGGAGCTTCCATCACGGCAAGCCGGTGGCAGCGCTCCGGGGCGGCAGGGGGCAGCAGAAAGCCATACCGCTTATCGCTCCCATCCAGATCGCGCCGGAAATCACCCTTAATACCGCGCATACAGCCAAACCGGGTTTTTTCCTGCTCGTTCTTGCCGGTAAAAACGCAGTTATGGTAAGTGGCGCTCTCATAGAGGATGCCGGAGGCGATGCAAGCATCTATCAACTCCCGGTCGATGCCACGACCCCGGAGATAGGCAATCACCCGGTCGTTATTCCGATTCCGTGGAGGTAAGCCAAATTTTTTAGGCGGTGGCGGCGACTTTGGCGGCGCGGGCTCGTAGGACAGGGATATATCATCACAGAGCGTCCGCACCGCATCCACAAAGCCAAGGCCGCGCACATCAATCAGGTAATTGAGAGCTGTGCCTGTCTCGCAGCCATAATCCCGGCTGTTCCAGCACCACTTGCCGTTGGAAATAACAAAGCTGTCATGGTTGCGCAGGATAAACCGGTTCGGGCCTTGCCGGACAAGATTGCCTGGTTCATGGCGCTGCATATATTCGAGGATATCCACCTGCTTTGCCCGTGCGATTTGTTCCTCGGTTACGCCGGGCACTTGTTGGCTTTACCGGCCATAATGCGGTTTGTTTCCGTTTTCAAGCAAGTTCCATCACTGAACCAACAGATAAACCCGTGCTTGGGGTAAGGGCAGCCCAGGCACAGCGCGCCGCGCTCGGAACAATAGACCCGATGGTCGATAGCGCCCTGTGGCTCCCTGTGTGGAACAATGATGGGTATGCCGTTTTTTCTGTGCATCAGGCGGAGTCCTCCTTTCCTTCGATTTTCGCCACAACGCAAAAAAGCCCCCGGCACGGCGGCATAAAGCCAACCGTACCGGGGGCAAAGTCAAACAGCATTTGACTTGGGCATGGCGGATAAAAGGGCGCTCGCTTTTTACACGAACGCCCTTTTATCCGCTATGCGCGATATTCTGTTTTTGTTTCATCGTGCCGTCAGCGCAATACTAACGCCGGAGTAGTCATAATGCACGGGAGCCAAAAGCCTGTTGCATAAGATATGGAGTAAAGTCTCTGTGCCATAATGGGTTTCGGCGTACAGTTCCAAATCAATCTGATGCGGCCTTTTCATATGGTCGGGGCTTCGGGATAGAAACACCCTGCATTTCCCCGCTGCTCGCTCCCGCAGTTCCATAAGCGCCGCGTGATGCTGTTTGGATTGATTGCACCGGGCCAGAACTACTGCAAAGACCATTTTCCATGAGGAAACTTCAACTCGCTCACTTCCAAACAGAACAGCAGCAGGCTTTGTACCCTTGAATACTGCCGGATTGCCGGAGAGCGGCAATGTCCGCTCTATCGGTGTCGATTGCGCGTTGCCAAGCATCCGCTGTAATCGGTCAAACTCCAGATCAACCTTACCAATTAGAGCATTGCGAACCGCCCACAGTTCATCCTCGATGTTCAATTGGCTATCACCCCACTTTCCAGCCGCCAGCCTTCCAGAAGGCTGATAATAACGGCTTCCATCTGCTTTGGCGTATAGCTTTTGGGGAAATACTGCTGCAAGCGGCTACCGGTCAGCGTGACCTTGAGCGGCTCCTTCTTTTCCTCGGCCATGATCTCGTCCATAATCTCCGGCGTGAGGGTGCCCTCCTTGCTGTGCTTTTTCAGCCGCATGGCCTGTGAAGCGGAGGGGGTAGCTTCATATTTACCGATACAATCCAGAAGCCATGCCTGTTCCTTGCGGGATAGCTGATAAAGGTGTTCGGCGGCGATGGAAAAACCGATTTTGTCAGCGTCTACCATATCCATCAGGTCGGGCACAAGCTCGGTCAGGTGAACATACCGGTATATCTGGTTCTTACTTTTACCGGTCTGCTGCATCAAAATCTCTACCGACAGGGTTCCGGGGTCGATTCCATCCACCTTGCGCCCACGATGGCAAAGCGCCTCCATCTTCATGCGCAGCGCCCATGCCATCTCGCTGGGCAACACTTTATCCTGGGGCAGATTGGCGTTGACCATCATTATGACGGCAGTATCATCGTCCAAATCCTGAATAATAGCAGGAACCGAGGTCAGACCGGCCAATTCACAAGCACGGACATCCCGCTGGCCTGCGATAATCTCATAGCCGCCATCTTCGCGGGGGCGGACAAGG
>JAJDGX010000259.1 GCA_030265885.1 Ruminococcaceae bacterium OttesenSCG-928-L11
TTGACCGCGGAATAAACAGCCTGCACACAAAAAAAACAGCGAAAACAATGAAGAATATCCCCAAAATGAGGGCCGCAAAGAGAGCTTGCACTTTGGAATCGGAAAAATCGATTCCCCCGAAAATGCCCAAAAAGGATTCCATTGTGTATCTCCAAGACTCTGATAATCTGTTTATGTATTGATTACAGCAGGTCACTTTTTTGCAGAACAACGATTTCGCCGGCATCTCCCTTGGGGACAAAGCCGATAATATACACGCCGACACTGCACATATATGTGATATCACAAATGGGGGTGGTGTCATCCTTCAGGTTCTTGTATATCTCGCAGGTCGGAACCGGCTCATGCCCCTTGATGATAAGGTTGTCCGCGATTTTCATGGTGGCAAGGTCGAGGAGATGAAAGGTATCGGCATAGCGGACGATGCCGGTTTCGCCCAGATAAATCAGCGTGTAATCCAGATTGGCTTCGCTCACATCGAACTTGTGGTTGCCGATTTCTTGCAGCTCCGGGTAGCGAAAATGATGCACGCTGCTCTCGTCACCCTCGATGCAGAGAAAACGCTTGCCTGTGTCATCAAAGGCGGGGCTGATGTAGGAATATGTTTTGTGCAGCGGCGTTAAGGTGATTTGGCTATCCGACAAGCTGACAAAGAGGGTTGTGCAGCCATCCTGCCCCGCCATAAGCTGCAAGGTCATTTCTCGGGAGCATGGGATGGGAGAAATATAGGCGGCGCTGTCGTACAGGGCATCTTCAAACTCAGTTTGGGCGGTTATCTCGCCATGAGGGTCATAGACCACGAGCTTTAACCGGGTTTTGTGGGGGCGCTGCAAGGCATACAGCGCCGTACCGTCCGGCGACCAGCAGGCGGCAATGTATTCCCCCTGCTTTTGCCAGACATCCACGCCGCTGAAATCCACCACATGCAGGGCCTCATCCGTTCCCATTATCGCAATGAGCGGCCGGGTGGGATGAATGGCGGACAGGTTGCTGCGCCCATAAGCGGTCTCGAACCGGCATACCGGCTCAAAGGTGCTGTCAAAGACATAGTGCCTGCCCGCTTTCCCGCTCAGCACATAATGCTTCTGGGGATAGGGCATGTCGATGAAGCTGACCCGGTCGGGAATCGGAATGGTTTTGATGGGTGCGATTGTCATGTAGATACCCTCATCTTTGTTTCGCTTTATATCTGCCTGACAAAAGGCTACTTGCTTATCCGTACATTGTGGTCAAACACTAAAATTTCGAAGGCGGTATCCACTGCCAGCAAATCAAAGCATTCCGCCTTTCTCAATTCAGCAGCCACCTGAAGAATTGTTTTGCCGAGCTTTTCGGATTGGCTGTCATCCAAAGGAAACTCAACCAGCGGCAGGCTGGCAAAATCGCAATAGGTCCAGTCCGCGGGACTGTCACGGAATTCTTCATCCAAGCTTGTATCCATACACAAGCTGACATAGCCGTGCCCTGAATAGCAATCCAACGCAAATCTTGTGAGGCGCTCACCTTTGTGAGCACTTAGAAAAATCGAAACTTCCTGTGCGATTTCAGAATACAGCCGCCCGCCAAGAACCTTAAAGTTGAGCTTCGCAGTGGAGAAGATAGTTTCCGTTCTCCCGCTTGGCCATACGCGGATAATGCAAGCGAGAACCCCTTTTTTGTTGTAGTGAAATGCAAGGTCGAACCTGCTTTCCGCACCATTCTTATTTGATTTTTGAAAGTGATGAATGAAGGCCAAGGCGGCCCCGTCATACTGATAAACCTCTATGCTGTTGCTTTCCTTCGCACAGCATAAGACCTCTTTTACAATTCCGTCTTCAAGGTAGGCCCACTCGACGCGATATACGCGATGATTATCCCCGTAAATGCGCTCAATAAGCGTTTCCTCATAGGTGTAGAGCGTAAAATAGGTTGGGATTTTTAGTGATTCCGACATTCGTTCCGACAACAGCACCTGCCCCTGCGCATTAATCCTGTAAATATAGCAGTCATTATGAATAATCGGCTCCGGAATCGCTTTGCCGTTCAGCTTATCTCCATTCCGCTCCGCCTCATAGGGCAGAACATTGTATCGCTTCCTTTTGCTGATAACCGTCTGTGAGGATGCAGCTCTTTTTTCATCAATCATTTGCTTGTAAGCGAATTTTATTTGCTCGTATCGCTCAGATAATAAGGCAAGCCGATTATCCGTAAACAAGTGGCGCCACCTCCTACAATATAATTTCTCCCGCAATAATCGATGTTAAGAACGCCTCGAAAGAGGGAGCCACCGCCGACACTTCCTCAAACTCCGGCTCGATTCCGTTTACAACAGCGCCGTCAGCCAGACGAATGGCATAGTATTCATAGCCGCTTGCCAAGCGGAACACAATCGGGATGTGCTCATCCCAAAACTGAGTGACATCGTCTGTGAGGTCATTGTCTCCGCCGGCGGCTTCCAGACTGATTTTCTCAAAGGCTTCGGCCTGCCACGGGCATCAACCGCAGCGCCAACAAAGTTGTCGATGCTCAAAAACCAGGTGGTGTCAGCCTTGTTGGAAAGCAGATGAATGCGCCGCAGGAGGCTCAGATAATCAG
>JAJDGX010000026.1 GCA_030265885.1 Ruminococcaceae bacterium OttesenSCG-928-L11
AGCTGCTGCTGGAAAGGGTGTAGTTGCCCTTGTCCGCACCGGAGAGGGCAAGTCCGCTGATGACAACCCGCTTGCTGTCGCCAATGGTGTCTGACTGGAAATGGGCGCTGGCGGCCGAGATATCCAGCTTCACGTCGTCGCCCGGCAGCAGGCCGTCCAGAGTGGCGATGTAGGCGTTGATCACGGCACGGGTGTCCCCAGGGACATATTGCTTGTTAAAGACGGTGATGTTGCGGGGGGTGAGGGGGCGGGGAACAATAGTGAGAGTGCCGCTGTGGTACTGGAAGTCGTAGTTGTCGGATGCACCGCCGGACACATGGAGGGGGTAGGAGCCGACCTGGAGTGCTCCGTCGGTTTCCGGTGCGGCCTGTGGCCGGGTCTGGAGGCTGGCGGAGGATTCACCCGGGATAAAGCCGCTGTAGGTGAGGGGATAGGCGACGGAGTTGTCGCCGTATGCAATGGTGCAGTCGTCGGCTGTCACCGTCAGGGGAAGCTTGGAGATGACCAGAGAGGCGGTGGCGCTGCCCTTGTATCCCGGCTCGGTGGCGGTGGCGACAACGGTGTAGGAGCCGGCGGTGGTGGGCGGAGTGGCGACACCGTTGTAGGTGACGGTATAGGCGACGTTGGGGGTAGCTGCTACAGGAACCGCATGGGGGGCTCCGGAATACGCAGTGGATGCGTCGGACACGACAAAGGAGACGGGGAGATACAGGGGCACCTGGTGGGAGATGCTTTGCTCCTCCACCTCGACGGTGCCTTCCTCCGGCGCGTAGCCCGCCGCGGCAACGGTGTAGCGATAGCTGCGGTTGTTTTCGACCCGGATTTTGGCGTAGCCGTCGGCATCGGAGTATACGGTGACACCGTCGGCGGTGACAGCGGCATTCGCAACGGGAGCGCCGTTGTGGGTGGTGCGGAAGGTGACGGTGCTGCGGTTCATTTCCTTACCCAGATCAAAGAAGTTGATGGAGTAGTTGAGTGTAGTCGCCTTGTCGTTGGCATCCTTGATGCCGCTCAGGCTAATCTGGAATACGTCGCCGTCGCGAAGGGCACCCAGCGAGGTGACATCGGGGCGGAAGGTGATGTTCTTGCCCGAAACGTCCAGATGCATCCTATAGTCGGGGACGCTGCTGCCGATGGCACTTGTCAGGCAGGGGGTGGAGTCGTCAAAGACCCAGGTTTTGCTGTCGCGCAGGCGCTTTACGGTCAGGGTGATGTCGCTGCGGCTCGGCGCCTTGTAGTCTGCGCCCAGGTACAGGGACCAGGGATAGACCGGCGAGGAGTCGACGTTGTTGCTAAAGGAAAAATACTGGATGGGGAAGTCCCCGTCGGAGGGCCAGGCGTAGTAATCCCCGGCGGCGGCGTAGGCGCGTTCGGAGTGAATGGTGATGCGGTGGCCCCGGTAGCTGCTGCCGTCATACTGGGCATAGCCCAGGCCAAATTCCTCGATGCCGGGGACAAATAGATTCCGCCGGTGACCCGCATACTGGATGTTGTTAGAGCCGGGGTCGGCCACAAAGCCCAGAATGGAATAGGCGGTATTGGAAATGCCCGCATAAATGCATTCGTAGGAATAGGATTGGGCGGTGTCGTAAAAGTCCTGGGCCAGACCGTCCGGCTTCTTCGGGCCGTGAGCAAACAGGTCGAAGGCTGCCATCATTACGGATTTGTGCTGGGCAGTGTTGTTGTAGGGATCCGTGAAGCGGAGCGTCTCATAGGGCAGACCCGCCAGATAGCGCACCATTTTCAGGGCGTTGAGGGTGTCGTCCATGTCGTCCTGATTCAGGGAGCCCGCGTAGTGAGGGGCGGTAAACTGTGGCTCATCGCCGGCGGCATAGCGGGTTACCTTATTGGAGGTAAAACCGGAATGGGGGTACTCCCGCAGGGTGTCGACCACATCCTCCACAGTGCGGTTGTGCCGGATGTCCACCGTGCCCGACAGGGCAAAGGGGGAGAACTGCGGTGCGTTCTCATCGGGAGGCAGAAACGCCTCGTCAGGCAGCTCTTCGATGGAATAGCCGGCCGATTGGCCGAGGGAGTAGCCCAGCTTATCATCAGCTGCGGCTTCGGACGCAAGAATATGCGGGGGACAAATGCCGATGACCAGCATGATTGCCACAAGGAAAGCCCAAATACGCCGATTCATTTTCATTTCCCTTCCTTTCTCTTCTTGGTTTCCGGCCCCTGTGTGAAGGGTGGAAACCATACTGCATTTATACTATCGAAAAGAGAAAGGATTGTCAATTATGAGAGAGGATTCGATGGGGCAAGCAAAGGGATTTCGCATGGGGAAGGCATGTGCTCCCATCCGGATTGCACTGGCTATCCGGAGCAATAATGGCCTGTTTTGCAGGCGAGATGGGGCTGAATCTCCTGCGAAGCGAAACCGGGAGTTGACAATGGGGAAATCCCCGGTATGATAAAAGCATACAAGGAATCCTGAGACTGCAAGGAGGGTTTTGCATCATGTGGAAGGTGTTTGCACTGCTGTCGGCACTGTTCGCGGGCGTGACAGCCATTTTGGCCAAAATGGGAATCAAGGGCGTGGATTCCAACCTGGCAACAGCCATTCGCACGGTGGTGATTCTGGTAATGGCGTGGGGAATCGTCTTTGTGTCCGGCGGGCACAAGCACATCGGGGAGCTGAGCAAAACCAACTGGATTTTCCTTATTTTATCGGGGATTGCCACCGGCTGCTCATGGCTGTTCTATTTTCGCGCCATCCAGATGGGCGATGTGTCCAAGGTTGCGCCCATTGACAAGATGAGCATTGTGGTGACGATGGCGCTGTCGTTTTTGATATTGGGCGAGCCTGTGTCGCTGAAAACGCTGGGCGGCGGGCTGTGCATTGTGGCGGGAACGGTCATTCTGCTGCTGTAATCGTGCAATACCCCGCGGATTTCCCATGAAATCCGCGGGGTATTTCTGTATATGGGCTATTCCCGGTCAAAGACAGTTTCCACCACCCGTTCGGAGCAATCGGGGGAGTAGCGCCAGGTGGAGATGTGGTCATCCTCGATGCGATAGACAGGCTCGGGGGGAATGTAGGCGGCGTCGAAGGCATCGATGACGATCAGCTTGATTTTCATTTTTTCGGGGATGAGGCTCTTTATGTAAACGCTGGCATGCTGGCCGGGGCAAACACCCTCTCGATTCTCCGCCAGACCCGCCAGATTGGGGGTCAGTTCCACGAAGATGCCGTAGGGCTCCACAGAGCGCACAATGCCTGCCACCGTCTCCCCGGGGGAGAAGCGGGCGGCGTTTTCCTCCCAGCTTCCCAGCAGTTCCTTGTGGGTCAGGGTAAAGCGGCCCAGTTCGTCGACGGCCTTGACGACGGCTTTGATAATCTGCCCGTTGCGAAAGCGGTCGCGGGGGTGGGAAATGCGGGAGACGGAGATGGCGTCGATGGGGATGAGGGAGGTGATGCCGCAGCCAATATCCACAAAACAGCCGAAGGATTCCATGTGGGTGACTCTGGCGTCGATGATGTCGCCGGGCCGCAGGGTTTCGGCGTATTGCTGCCGGCACAGCTCCTGTACCCGCTTGCGGGACAGCATGGCGATGACAGAGCCGTCGCTGCCCTTGGAAAAGCCGGTTACCACAAAGCTGACCGGCTTGTTTACCCGGGAGATGATGGCGATATCCCGGGTGGAGCCGTCATCGATGCCCAGCACGGTTTCCGAGCGGGGAATGACGCCGCGACAGCAGCCCAGGTCGACGATCAAATTGTGTCCGGAGTCGCAGACCAGCGTCCGCCCCTCCAGAATTCGGCCCTGCGTCATGGCATCCTGCAGGGCTTGCACGCTTTGCAGCGCCAAACGGTTTTGGGGGGAATGGATGAGCATTCCCTCCGGCTTGTAGGGATTGGTCATTGTGTGTCAACCTCCTCTGTTTTGTGCAAAAGCTGTCCGCCATGCCAAACCGACCTGCCGTCAATGAAGCAAGATGACAGATATCGATGTCCATTTATCCATTGCAGATTCGCATTATCATGTATATTCGGGTAAGACCCCAATGATGCAGGAATAACGGAATTGTCTGCAAAAGTGCTGGCAGAGCCGTCAGAGAGGGACACAAAGCGCCGCCCCGGTCTCGCCTAGACCGGGGCGGGGGCGAATGTCAGGAGGCGACGATTTTGTATGCGTGAAGATTGACCAGCCTGCCAACAATCTGGCTTTTGGCGGCATCGTCGCAGACGATTTTGACACTGACCGGCCGAGAGGGCTGCACCGAGGCGTTGTTGTAGCCACCGGCCATCCCCCATGCCATTGCGGGGCCGGCAAAAAAGCTGTCCCGGTCTTTGGCACGGTTATGGAAGCTGTCGCCGAAATCGGCCAAATACTGGATGCTGTGGATGCCTCGAACCGAATTGCGGAGCCTCCCCATAGCCAAATCGGCCAGGTCCTGCTGATCAAATGTACAAAAAATGGTTGCACTCATAGTGGCTGCCATCCTTTCTCGCGATGTGATACGGTTAGAGTTTGCAAAAAAGCGGCAAATAAAGCAGGAAATCTTTGGATTGCATCCAAATGGAAACCCAGCCACCCAAAATGAGGAAAAAAAGTTTGATAATGGATATGGGAATCTGCTATAATATATGATGTATGAGTATGGCCATGTCCCCAAATGGACATAGGCAAAATTCCGGGAGAGGATATGACAGTATGCCCATGGATGTCCGGGTTGGCGACACCCTTACCATGAAAAAACAGCATCCCTGCGGCTCCAGGGACTTTCTGGTGCTCCGCTCCGGGATGGATTTTCGAATCCGCTGCCTTGGCTGCAGCCGGGAGGTCATGGTTCCCCGCTCCAAGTGCGAAAAGAACATCAAGCAAATCACACGGCCGGAGGAGACCTAGCGGGCCTGCTTTTCCGCGTGAGATTCCCCCATGGCTTCCCCTGCATAGGGCGGAGCCGGTATACTATACAAAGGAAAGGCAGAGACCCTATGTTTGATAAGCTGAAAAGTGTGGACGACCGCTACGAGGAAATCAATGCGCAGCTGATGGATCCCGATGTCGTCAGCGATACAGGGCGGTACACCTCCCTGATGAAGGAACTGAAAGCCCTCACTCCCATTGTGGAAAAATACCGGGAATATGTGAAGGCCAAGGCGGCTATGGAAGAGGCCCGAGAGCTGTTGGATGAAGGCGGCCACGACCGGGAATTCCGGGAACTGCTGGATCAGGAATTCAACGAAAACCGGGAACTGCTGGAGGCAATCTCCGAGGAGCTGAAGATCCTGCTTCTGCCCCGGGATCCCAACGACGAAAAAAGCGTCATCATCGAGATTCGCGGCGGTGCAGGCGGCGATGAAGCGGCTCTGTTTGCCAATTCCCTCTACCGCATGTACACTATGTACGCCGAATCCCGGCGCTGGAAAACCGAGATCCTCAACGCCAACCAGACAGAGCTGGGCGGCTTTAAGGAGGTCAGCTTCTCCATTGAAGGGGAGGGGGCCTATTCCCGCCTGAAGTTTGAGAGCGGCGTGCACCGGGTGCAGCGTGTCCCGGAAACTGAGTCCCAGGGCCGGGTGCATACCTCTACAGTCACGGTGGCGGTGCTGCCGGAGGTGGAGGATGTGGAGGTGGAGATAAACCCCTCCGACCTGCAAATCGATACTTACCGCGCAGGCGGTGCGGGCGGACAGCATGTCAACAAGACGGAGTCGGCCATCCGCATCACCCATTTGCCCACGGGCCTGGTGGTGGAGTGCCAGGACGAGCGTAGCCAGCACAAAAACAAGGACAAGGCCATGAAGATTCTCCGCTCCCGTCTGTATGAGAAAATGCAGCAGGAGCAGACCGATAAAATCGCCAGCGAGCGCAAGCTGCAGGTGGGAACCGGTGATCGCTCCGAGCGGATTCGCACCTACAACTACCCCCAGGGCCGGGTGACGGATCACCGCATCGGCCTGACCTTATACAAGATTGAACAGATCCTCAATGGGGACATGAGCGAAGTTGTCGAGGCGCTCATCACCTTTGACCAGGCGGAAAAGCTGAAGAGCAGCCAGGAATAGCCGCCATGGAGACAAAAGTTGCACAGGTGGCCGATCTCCATGCCGACAGCCGGACAATCCGGGAGGCCGCCCAGCTGCTGGCCACGGGAAGGCTGGTGGTGTTTCCCACCGAAACCGTGTACGGCATCGGCGCCAATGCACTGGATGCGGATGCTGTAGCCGGCATTTTTGCGGCCAAGGGTCGCCCCCAGGACAACCCGCTCATAGCCCATGTAACGGCGCTGGACGACATCTTTCCCCTTGTCGCCGATTTTCCCGAGTCGGCCAGACGCCTCGCCGAGGCCTTTTGGCCGGGGCCGCTGACCATCATCCTGCCCAAATCCGACGCGGTGCCGCTGCAAACCAGCGGCGGACTGGACACAGTGGCCATTCGCATGCCGTCTCATCCCGTTGCCCGGGCCATTATCCGGCAGGCGGGAGTACCCGTTGCGGCCCCCTCCGCCAACCGTTCCGGCGGGCCCAGCCCTACTACGGCCAAGCACTGCATCGCCGATTTGACAGGCAGGGTCGACATGATAGTGGATGGGGGAGAGTGTGAGGTGGGATTGGAATCCACCGTTTTGTCGCTGGCCGGTTCGGTACCGCGGCTGCTCCGGCCCGGTGCCGTGACAGTTTCCCAGCTGCGCAAGGTGCTGGGCGAGGTGGAGGTGGACGCCGCTGTCACCCATCAGCTGGAGGCAGGGGTGGCGGTGCGCTCTCCCGGCCTGAAATACAAACACTACGCCCCCAAGGCCAGCATGACACTGGTACACGCAGACAAATCCCGGTTTCATGCATTCGCCGAGGAAAAGCGGGGAGAAGCCGTGTGGTTCTTAGTCTTTGAAGAGGACTTGAACGCCATGAAGGCGATGGGCGCCAATGCGCTGGCCTATGGCGAGGAACACTCGCACAGTTCCCAGGCAAAGCGACTGTTTTCCGCACTGCGGGAGTTGGACACCGCAGGGGCCCAAACGGTGTATGCGCGTGCTCCCTCCGCAAGTGGGGTGGGGCTTGCCATCTACAACCGGATGCTGCGGGCTGCGGGCTTTCACGAAATCTATCTGTGAGGATGGTAGGGAATTAATTTCCATACGAGTGGCGGCGTATATCCATTGCATTTTCTGAAATGAGGCATCCAATGAAAAAACAAACATTGATTGTTGGACTGACAGGCCAGACCGGTGCGGGGAAATCCATTGTTTCCCGCATGCTGACAGAACGGGAGTACCGGGTAATCGACTGCGATGCCGTCGCAAGAGACGTCGTGAAAAAAGGAAAAAAATGCCTGCTGGATCTTTCCATCGCATTTGGCATAGAAATACTCAACGCCGATGGCAGCCTAAACCGGCGCAAGCTGGGCAATATGGTCTTTGGAGACAGCGAGAAGCAAAAGCAACTGAACCGCATCACTTTCCCCTATATTCAGGAGGAAATTTTCGCCATGATCGAGCGCCTCAAGCGCTCAGGGGAGCCGGTAGTGTTCCTGGACGCCCCTACTCTGATCGAGAGCGGCACCCACAAAAGCTGCGACAAGGTGGTCAGCGTGCTTGCCCCGGCAGATGAGCGTTTTTTGCGCATTGTGCGCCGGGATGGCCTGACGACGGAGGAAGCCGAGCGCCGAATGAGCGCCCAGCATGACGACGGGTTCTACACCCGGGAATCCGATTTTGTCATCGTCAACGACGGGGATATGACAGCGCTTGTTGTCAAGGTGCTGGAAATGCTGGATGCCATCGGTGTCCAGACCGGTGACGGCACTGCGGGATTGTCCCGATGAGACGGCACCGGACGCCGGGGCGGCTGTTGGTGGATGTTCTGTTGCTGGCAGTGGTTATGCTGGCGAGCATCGCGTTGCTGCAGGCTGTGACAACGGCGTACTACCGTTCCTCCTACCCGGTGAAATACGAAGAGTATGTCAGCCGGGAAAGTCTGGAAAATCACTTGCCGGAATCGCTGGTGTATGCAGTGATACGGACAGAGAGCAGCTTTAATCCCATGGCCCAATCCAGTGTGGGGGCAAGGGGGTTGATGCAGATCACAGAGGATACGCTGGACTGGACGGCGTACCGCTTGGGAGAGGAAAGGCCTTCCTACGAAATACTGTACGATGAGCCGTCTAATATTAAATATGGAACGGCCCTTCTGCGGCTGCTTTTGGATGAGTTTGGGACAATCGAAAACGCGCTGTGCGCCTATCACGCCGGGTGGGGAAATGCCAACAAATGGCTGGCAGACCCAAACTATTCGCCGGACGGCGTTCAAATAAAAACCATTCCCTTTGGGGATACCAGACAATATGTGGAAAAGGTTCTGGCCACAATGCAAATATACGAGCACCTGTATGAATTGAAATGACAGGCATCTAAAAATGACATAATATGTTAAAAGGAGCGATTCACAATGGAAAATACCAATGAAAAAACGCTGGCGGAGCAGCTGAAGGATCAACTGCTGATGAATCCGGAAAACGGCGGAATCCGCATGGACGACGCAGTGATCGCAAAGGCCGGCGAGTTCTGCGAGGCCTACAAAACCTATCTGGACAATGCAAAAACGGAGCGGGAAGCCGTTACCACCACAATCAAAATGCTGGAGAAGGAGGGCTTTGTCCCCTTTGACGCCGCAAAAAAATACAGTGCAGGCGATAAGGTGTACCTGAACAACAGAGGAAAAGCGCTCCTGTTTGCTGTGATGGGCAAGCGGCCTCTTACTGACGGCGTGAAAATCATTGCCAGCCACATCGATTCCCCTCGGCTGGATTTAAAGCCCCGTCCCCTGTACGAGGAATCGCAGCTGGCCATGTTCAAAACCCACTATTACGGCGGCGTACGGAAATATCAGTGGACGGCTATCCCTCTGGCTCTTCACGGGGTCATCGTCAAAAAGGACGGCTCAACGGTGACGGTTGCCATAGGGGAAGCGGAGGATGATCCCATTTTCTGCATCAACGATTTGCTGCCTCACCTGGCTAAAGATCAGAACCAGCGGAAGCTGTTTGAGGGAATCCGCGGCGAGGAGCTGAATGTGCTGGTGGGGTCGCTGCCCTTCCGCGACGACAAAATCAGCGAGAAGGTCAAGCTGAACATCATCCGGCTGCTCAACGAGAAATACGGCATTGTGGAGCAGGACTTCCTTTCGGCGGAGTTGACTATGGTTCCCGCTCACAAGGCGAGAGATCTGGGCTTTGACCGCTCCCTGATTGGCTCCTACGGCCACGACGACAGAGTGTGCGCCTATACCTCCATTATGGCGAGCCTGCAAAATGCCGCGCCGGAATGCACCTGGATCAATATCCTGGCCGACAAGGAGGAGACCGGCTCCGACGGCAATACCGGCCTCAACTCCCGGTTCCTGGAATATTTTGTAGCAGATTTGGCAAAGCCCTATGGCATTGAGGGGCGCACGGTGCTCAGCAAATCCCAGTGCCTGTCGGCCGACGTCAACGCTGCCTTTGACCCGACCTTCCCCGATGTGGCGGAGAAGCGCAACATTGCCTATATCGGCTATGGCGTGGTGGTAACCAAGTACACAGGCTCCGGCGGCAAGGGCGGCACCAATGACTCCAGCGCGGAATTTGCCGGAACTGTCCGCCGCATTTTGGACGATGCCGACGTGGTATGGCAAACCGGCGAACTGGGCAAGGTGGATCACGGCGGCGGCGGCACCGTTGCCAAGTTTATCTCCCGGTTGGGTGTGGATACCATCGATATCGGCGTGCCGGTATTATCTATGCACGCCCCCATGGAGGTCGTCAGCAAGCTGGATGTGTACAACACCTATCTGGCGTTTGACGCATTTTTGCAGAGCAAGTAATAATGGAAGGATATGGTCCGGTTGTTAATAACTGGACCATATTTTGCGAGAATCAGGAAGGGTTAAGCAGGGTTAACTATCCATGAATATTGTAATTGTAGGCGACGGTAAGGTAGGATACGCGCTGACAGAGCAGCTGGCCGGAGAGGGCCATGACATCACCGTGATAGACAGCGATCAGCAGACACTCAGCGAATCCATGGAGCAGCTGGACATCATCGGTGTGCGGGGCAACGGCGCGACCCGCAAGATACAGCTGGAGGCTGGCGTACCGGAGGCGGATTTGCTGATTGCGGCAACCTCCGGCGACGAGCTGAATATGATCTGCTGTCTGACGGCGAAGCATTTGGGCTGCAAAAATACGATTGCCCGCATCCGAAACCCGGAATATATGCAGCAGTTGGATATGTTCAAGGAGCAGTTCGGTCTCAGCATGGTCATCAATCCGGAACAGGAGGCGGCCCGAGAGATTTCGCGCATCATCAAGTTCCCCCCGGCTGTCAAGATTGATATCTTTTCCAAGGGCCGTGTGGAGCTGGTGGAGTTCAAAATTTCCGGCACCTCCCCTGTTGTGGACAAGCGCATTATGGAGCTGCCCTACAAGCCGGGCACCATTTTGATTTGCGCGGTAGAGCGGGGCGGCGAGGTATATATCCCCAACGGCTCCTTTATCCTGCGAAAGGGTGACAGCATCTACATCACCGGCGACAACCGAAAAATCACGGAGTTCATCAACTCGCTGGGCGACACCCAGTACAAGATTCGCTCCATCATCATTGTGGGCGGCGGCAAGCTGGGGTATTATCTGGCGCGCCTGCTGGACGACAAGCGCTTTCAGCTGAAAATCATCGAGAAGGATTTGAGGCGCTGCGAGGAGCTGTGCGAAAGCCTGCCTCACGCCACCATCATTCACGGCGACGGATCCGACCATGAGCTGCTGGAGGTCGAGGGGCTGGAAAACAGCGATGCCTTTGTGGCGGTGACCGGCATGGACGAGGAAAATCTCATCATGTCCATGCTGGCCAAAAACAAGGGGGTTCCCAAGGTCGTCACCAAGGTAAACCGCTTCAACTATCTGGATATTGTGGAAAATATGGGCATCGACAGCATTATTTCCCCCAAAATGAGCACGGCCATCCGGATTACCCAGTATGTCCGCGCCATGCAGAACACCCGGGGCAGCAAGGTCAGCACCCTCTACAAGCTGGTCGGCGGCAAGGCGGAGGCACTGGAATTCACCGTTGCCGAAAAGACAAAGCATCTGGGGAAAAAGCTGGGAGAAATCCCCTTTAAAAAGAACATCCTGCTGGGCGTAATTGTCCGTTCGGGCAAGGTTATCATCCCCAGCGGACAGGATGTGATGATGAAGGGCGACAGCGTCGTGGTCATTTCCAACATGCAAAATCTCAGTGATTTGAACGACATCTTTACATCGTAGGATGGGAATGCAATGAACCATAAAATATTGGCCCGGTACTTGGGGATTGTCATGCAGATGGAGGCGCTTCTGGTGCTTCCATCGCTTTTGGTGGCCTGCGTGTACCGGGAGACGCAGATGATACAGGCGTTTCTCCTTTCCGCCGGGATTATGGCGGCTGCCGGGCTTTTTTGCCGGTATGTCTGGGGGAAAAACGCAGGCCGCAAGGTGCGCATTCGCGAAAGCTATGTGCTGATTGCTCTGGGCTGGCTGGTCATAGCGCTGATGGGGGCGCTGCCGTTTTGGTTCAGCAGGCAGATTCCGTCGGCCATCGACTGTGTGTTTGAATCCATATCCGGCTTCACCACTACGGCGGCCACGGTTATGACGGATGTGGCGACCATTCCCCGCAGCCTGCTGTTTTGGCGCAGCTTTTGCCTGTGGATTGGCGGAATGGGGGTGCTTATCCTGTTGACTGCCACAGAAGCGGTCAGCTGGGGTGGCGGCAGCGGAGTGACGCTAAACGCCGAAAACCCCGGGCCCGTCCCCGGCAAGCTGGTGCCGAAGCTGAAGGACAACGCCCGCATTCTATACGGCATTTACGCAGGCCTTACCGTGCTTGAACTGATCTTTCTGCTAATCGGCAGAATGCCATTTTTCGATGCTGTGATGACGGCTATGGCGACAGCCGGTACCGGTGGCTTTACCGTAAACGCCACCTCGATTTCCGCCTACAACAGCCCCTACATAGAAGCGGTCGTCGCCACATTTATGCTGTTGTGCGGAATTAATTTCAATATGCATTTTTTCTTGCTGATTCGCAACTTCTCCGGCATCCGAAAGAACGAGGAACTAAAGGTGTACGGCATTATGCTGGCGGTTGCCGGTGCGCTGGTAACGGGCAATCTGCTGGGGGAGGGGGTATACCCTTCTCTGTCGCAGGCTCTGCGCCACGGCGTATTCCAGGTCATTTCCATCAGCACCACCACCGGGTTCCAGACGGCGAACTTCGGCTCCTGGCCCAACTTTAGCCGGATGATCCTCTTTGTCCTGATGTTTGTGGGCGCCTGTGCCGGCTCCTCCGGCGGCGGGCTAAAGGTAGCGCGGCTGATTCTGCTGTTCAAGGATGCGAAGCGTTCGGTGTTAAAAGCCGTACGGCCCCGTTCTGTATCCATAGTAAAACTGGACGGCAAGGCGGTCAGCGAGGAACTGCGCGGCGCCACCAGCATTTATATGGTGCTGTATTTCCTCATTTACTGCGGCTCCTTTTTGGTGGTGTCGCTGGACAATCTGGACTTTGAGGGGACGGCCAGTGTGGTGGCGGCTTGTCTCAACAATGTGGGGGCGGGCTTTGGCATAATGGGTCAGGCAGGCGGATACAGCCTGCTGTCACCCCTCAGCAAGGGGATGCTGTCGCTGGATATGCTGATGGGCAGACTGGAGATATATCCGCTGCTGATGCTCTTTTCCCGGCGAACCTGGCAGAAAATCTAGAGCTCGCCCTCCTTTGCATTGGAGGTTTTCATCCCGGATTGGTATGAGACGGACAATTCCTCAATATAGATAGGATAGGCAGGGGCGGTCAAGGGGCCCGGCCAATCGAATCAAGTTGAGGAGCAGATCCATGAAACAGGGGAATGGCCGTCTGCAGGGACGGGAGAACAGCATGGTAACAGGCGCGCTTATCTTAAGCGCGTCCGCTTTGTTTGTGCGGATGATAGGCTTTGTGTTCCGCATTTATCTGTCCAACGCCATGGGCGCCGAGGGCATGGGCGTCCATATGCTTATCATGAGCATGTACAATGTATGTGTTACGCTGGCCACATCGGGAATGGCCACGGCGATGTCCAGGCTTGCGGCGGAGCAGCTGTCTCTGGGCAGCCGAGCCAACGCCCGGCGGATTTTGAAGCGGGCCTGTGTGCTGGCATTGCTTATCAGCTGCACGGTCAGCGTCGCTGTAATCGCCCTGGCGGAGCCCATCGGCACTGTGATTTTGAAGGACGGGCGCACGGTTATGGCGCTGCGCATTCTGGGGCTTGGGCTGCCGTTTTTGTCGGTATCCGCCTGCCTGCGGGGGTACTTCGTGTCCAGCCGCAAAGCGGGGAACCCCGCTGCGGGCCAGGTCATCGAGCAGCTGGTCAAGATGGCGTTTATTATGGGACTGATAGGGAAATACCTTCCCATGGGCATCGAGTACGGCTGCGTGATAGTGGTGCTGGGCATGACCATCGGAGAGATTGCCTGCTTCCTGTTTTCCTTCTGGGGGATTCTCCGGGAGCGCAAATACGGTGCCAGAGGGGAGCGCGCCACTGTTACTGGCGTCAACAGCATGATTCTCGCGATAATCGTCCCCCTTTCGGTGACTGCCTATGTCCGCTCTTTCCTGCGGCTGGCGGAGGATGTACTCATCATGAGCGGCTTCAAGGCCTTCTACGGGCAGGACGGCATGGCCACCGGCACCTACGGCATGGTCAAGGGGATGGTGATGCCGCTGCTGACATTCCCGCTGATGCTGCTCTCCTCCTTTGTTATCACCCTGACACCGGAAATCTCCCGCATGAATGCCGCCGGCAACACCCGCCGGCTGGAGGCCACTATCTCCCGCATTTTGGAGTACACCTTCATTGCCGGAGTTTTGATTGTGGCAGTGTTTATGACATTCCCCTACGAGATTGGCACAGCGGTGTACAAAAACGCGGAGGTGGGGGAGATGCTCCGCAGGCTCAGCTTTCTGTGCCCCTTCATGTGTGTTGAGATGGTGGCGGTAGGCATTCTCAATGGCCTTGGCCAGCAGGTCAGCACCATGAAATACGCCATCGCCGATTCTCTGGTGCGCATTGCCGTCATCTATTTCCTGATTCCGCAGCAGGGGATTACAGGCTTTGTAGTGATGGTGGTCATCAGCAATTTGCTGACCTCTCTGCTCAATTTCCGGCGGCTGATGCACATAGCGTCGGTTCGGCTGCGACTGCGGAGCTGGGTGCTTCGGCCGGCGCTGGCGGCGGGAGCCTCCAGCCAGATAGTCAAGGTGTTCACCAACTACTTCCCCATGAGTGACGTGCCACTGTGGGGGCGGCTGGCCGTGGGAATCGGCCTTGTATGTGCGCTGTACTGTGTGGCGCTGTTTGCCTTGGGCAGCTTTCGCCTGCGGGACTTTCAGTGGATATGGAGCAGACTCAAAACATCCTCCAAAACTCCCGTTGCCACCGCCGACAAGTCTGTATAATTTTCTCTATTGCAAAATAGGAAAATCCGTACTATTATTATGGTGGCAACAGGCAGCGCCGGACAGGGAATCCAATCGGCGCCTGCAAATGGGCCGCCTCGTTCAAACGCAATGAAGGATTATGAATAAATTGAACCCGCAACGCAGGAAAGGATGTATAATTATGACTATTACACGGGATACAATCATCGGCGATATTCTCGACCAGGACAACAGCCTGGCTCCTATCTTTTTGTCTATCGGCATGCATTGCCTGGGCTGTCCGGCCTCTCGGGGGGAGACAGTGGAGCAGGCCTGCATGGTTCACGGTGTGGACTGCGACTCCCTGCTGGAGAAGCTGAACGCCAATGTGAAGGCCGGCTGATTGCCTTCAACCGAATACAGAAGCGCGGCACAGCGGGATTTTTACGCAGCCGCCTTCTTTTCTGCCGAAATTCGGGCGCAGAGGTGACTGAGTGATCGTGCCGTTTGCCGCAGCGGAATGGCGCGGGTGTGTTTTTGAGTTGACCTGCGGAGAAATGGAACATTGCCATGGTGCGAGTGTTTGCCGGCATCAAACGGAAGGCCTTTGATATTCTGGGGCTGGATCGGATGGGAGAGCGGTACCAGAAGCTGGCCCAAAACTACATATTCCTCGTCTTTTACACCACGCTGGAAAGCGTGTTTGTCAACACTCTGCTGTACAAAATATCGCCCAGCATGACCGGTGTTGTCATATACCGGGCGATTACCTATGTGGCGGCGGCTATAACCATGCATCTGGCGGCCTATATCTGCCAGAAAAAGAGTCCTCTGGTAGTGATACGGCTGGGCGGCATGTTTTATCTGCTGATGTATGTAGCCCTGTTTTTCGGGCTGAATTACATGGATAAACTCAACTATTTCGTGGCGTTTCTGGCGGGGACAGGCGGCGCGTTTTATTGGACTGCCCACAACATCCTCGTCTCTCACTACACCACCAAAAACAACCGGGACATCGGCATATCCGCCCTGGGTGTCATCCAGGGGATCATCACGCTGTTTTGCCCGGTTATTTCCGGCTTTGTCATTGCCCGGATGCCCGGGGACATCGGCTATCGAATCATGTTTGGCGTGGGCATGCTCTGCGTGGTGGCCCAGATCCGGGTGCAGCTGAAGCTGACGCCGGTGGAGCAAACCATCCACAAAAGTCAGCTGCGGCTGGCCATAAAGCTGCTGCTGGGCAAGCTGACCTACAAAATGCTGATGGCCTATGAGTTTGTGCGAGGCATTCGGGACGGCACCTTCGCCTTTATCGTGAACATGCTGCTGTTTGAGATCATCACCGATGAATCCCTGGTAGGCATCAACACATTCCTCACCGGCATTATGGCCATCATCGGCTCCTGGGTGTACGGCCGGCTGGTGCGCCGCCACAACCGGGGCCAGTATTTGATTGTGGTGACCACGCTGCTGCTGGGGGTGTGCTCACTGCTGTTCCTGAAAATGAACGCGCCCATGGTGATGCTGTTCAATGTCATCAACTCGTTTTTGCAGCTGTTTATCATCAATTCCTGCAACAACACCACCTTTGACGTGCTGGGCGAGAACAACAGCACCCGGAAAAGCATGGGCGAGATGCTGGCCATTCGGGAGGGTGCCATGGCGGCGGGGCGCATTTGCGGCCTTGCCATTATGATGGCTCTTCCCCAAAATGCCACCGGCTATGTGACGGCCATGTGCCTGCTGACAGCCAGCCAATACATCGTCGCCTTTATCATGTGGAGAGTGCAGCGGACGCTGCAGCGCAAGGAGCAAGCCTCCGTGCCTGTGGGAGGCACCCTGTGACCCCCCTGGATCCGCGGCTGGCCGCTGCGGCGTCTCTGGTGCGGGAGGGCGCTGTCACAGCCGATATCGGAACGGATCACGGATACCTGATCTGTCATTTGGTGGCCTCGGGGAGATGTCCCCGGGGCTTTGCCTGTGATATCAACCCCCTGCCGCTGAAGCAGGCGGAGGCCCACATCGCGGAATATGGGCTTGCAGGGCGAATCGAGACGGTCTTAACCGACGGCCTTGCCGGGCTGGCACAGCGGGAAATTCGGGATTTTACCGTCCTCGGCATGGGGGGCGACCTCATTGGGGAAATCATGACAGGGCCGGAGTGGACGCGGGATCCGGCTTTGCATTTTGTGCTGCAGCCCATGACAAAGGCAGAGCATCTCCGCCGCCGGCTGGGAGAAACCGGCTTTGCCATCGACCGGGAAATCGCGGTGGAATCGGGCCGCTTTGTCTATACGGTGCTGTCGGTGCGGTACACGGGAGAATGCCGGGAACCGGATTTGCGGTTTGCCTGGACAGGGCTGGTGTGGTACAATACAGACACGGCGTCCCGCCGTTATTTGGCGGCTGTGGCAGACAGACTGCAAAAGAAAGCGGCCGGCCTGGCCGCCGGGCAAAACAGGGAGGAAGCGGCCCCCTACGCCGCACTGGCACTTGAGATCCGGGAAAGGATGGCGGAGCAACATGATCACAGTGGAAGCATATATGAAGGCGATGCAAACCATCGCCCCCTTTGAACTGGCGGAGCCGTGGGACAATCCCGGTCTGCTGATTGGGGGTGGCGACAGGGAGGTTTGCGGCGTGGTCGTGGCTCTGGATGCCACCTCCGCCGTAATCGACGAAGCGGTGGAGCAGGGGGCAAACCTGATTGTCACCCACCACCCTGTGATATTTTCGCCATTGAAATCCATCGGAGCGGACAGCATCCCGTGGAAGCTGGTGCAAGCGGGCATCTCCGTTATCAGCGCCCACACCAACCTGGATATTGCCGAAGGCGGCGTCAACGACGCCCTGGCGGAGCAGCTGGGGCTGACAAATGTGCGGCCCATGAACGAATCCGGCCTTGGCCGAGTGGGCGAGCTGCCCGCACCCATGGAATCGGCGGCGTTTGCGGCGCTTGTCAAGGAGCGACTGCAGGCTCCCGCCGTGCGCTACCACGCCATTGGGGACAAGGTGAAAACCGTGGCTCTCTGCGGCGGCAGCGGCGGGGACTATCTGGCCGACGCCATTCAAAGCGGCGCGCAGGCCTATCTGACCGGTGAGTGCAAGCACCACATCTGGCTGGAGGCCGCCGAGGCGGGTATACTGCTGGCGGAGGCCGGGCATTATCACACAGAGGCTGTTATCGTGGAGCCGCTGGCAAAGCGCCTGCGGGACATGCTGCCGCAGGCGGTTGTCCACGTGTCGAAGCGCTGCACTGACGGCGTATCGGCGCTGTAACGCCGCGCGGATCCGACCGGACCACCATAGAAAACTACAGACGGGACTGAACTGTATTGGCATTAGACGGTGCTTTTTTAAGCAGGCTGCGCCATGAGATCGAAACCCGGGCCGACGGCGCCCGAATCGACCGCATCGCACAGCCCTCCAAGGATGAGATCATCCTTCAACTCCGCTGGCGAGGCGGAGGGGAAAAGCTGCTGCTTTCGGCAAACGCCGGAAGCGCACGGGTGCACTTTACCAAATCCGCGCCCGAAAATCCCAAATCCCCGCCCATGTTCTGCATGCTGCTGCGCAAGCACCTTTCCTCGGCAAAACTGCTTGCGGTCAAGCAGATTCAAATGGATCGCATTCTGCATCTGGAATTTGAAACCCGCAACGAACTGGGCGACCTGGTGATGATAACAGTGGTGCTCGAGATTATGGGCCGCCACTCCAACATCATCATCGTCGACCAGGAGGGGCGAATCATCGACGCCATCAAGCGCATCGACCCGGAGATGTCCAGCGTTCGGCAGGTGCTGCCGGGGATGCGCTATGCCCTGCCGCCCCTGCAGGATAAGCTGATTCTGTTTGACACCACAGCTGACGCCATTATGGACAGGCTGGCCAAGGGCAAACCTGTGGAGTTGTCCAAGGCGCTGATGGACGCGGTGATGGGCATGTCCCCCCTGGTATGCAGGGAAATTGCCGACTTTGCCTGCCGGGGCGGGCAGGAGACCTTTGCGTCCCTATCCGACGACCACCGGGAGCGGCTCCGGTTTTATTTGAACAATCTGGTAACGACCATTCAGACCTATGGCGGCACCCCTACCATGGTGATGGATCTGGACGGGCGTCCCCGGGATTTCTCCTATCTGCCCATTCACCAGTACGGCAACGCCATGATGACCCGGGAATACGACAGCTACAGCGAACTGCTGGATGCCTTCTATGCCCGCCGGGATCTGATGGAGCGGATGAAACAGCGCTCCTCCGATTTGCTTCGGGTGCTGGCCAACGCCAGCGACCGCATCGCCCGCAAGCTGGCTCTCCAGCGGGAGGAACTGAAGGAATGCGGCAACCGGGAGCAGCTCCGCATTCGGGGTGACCTCCTCAACGCCAATTTGTACGCCATCAAAAAGGGGGACGCCGTCGCCGTCGTCCAGAACCTCTACGACCCGGAGGGCGGGGACATGGCAATCGAACTGGATGTCCAGCTGACGCCGGTGCAGAATGCCCAGCGTTACTACGCGCTGTACCGCAAGGCGGACACGGCGGAGAAGATGCTGGTCCGCCTGATCGAGGAAGGCGAGGCGGAACTGGCGTATGTGGACACGGTGTTCGACGCCCTGACCCGGGCGGAAACAGATGCCGACCTTCTTGCCATTCGGCAGGAGCTGGCGGATGGCGGCTACGTCAAGCAAAATCGCACCGCCAAGGCCAAAAAGGAGGCGGTTCTGCCCCCTTTGCGATACGAGTCGAAGGACGGCTTCCGGATTCTCAGCGGCCGCAACAATTTCCAAAACGACCGCCTGACGCTCAAGGACAGCCGCAACTACGACATCTGGCTCCACACCCAGAAAATCCCCGGTTCCCACACCATCATTCTGGCAGATGGCCGGGAGATCCCCAAATCCACCATCGAGCAGGCGTGCATCATCGCCGCCTACAACTCCAAGGCCCGGGAATCCTCCAAGGTGCCGGTGGATTTCACCTTTGTCAAGCATGTCAAGAAGCCCAACGGAGCCAAGCCCGGCATGGTGATATACGACCACTACCAGACTGTCATCGTCGACCCCGACGAAGAGCTGGTGAAGCAGCTGACGGTAAAGCAGTAAGGCCTTCTTTTCTTTTGGAAAAAAGAAAAGAAGCAAAAAAAAATCAATCGCTCCGCCCTGCCATATATAAGGCAGGGTGGAGCGGGGATATGTTTTGTTGTTTATCTGGAACATGGAGCGGCAAGAAACCGGAAGAAACTCTCCCGTGAGTTTCTTCCGGTTCATTCATTCCGAAATCGAGCGACAAAGGGCACATCCTCCACCTGAACAGTTTTCCCCTTCAGATATTGAAGCCGTCCCGCATCTGTGGAAAACGCAAAGCGAAGCTGGTAAGAGTACAGCGCCTGATACCGATAGCCGGTGTCCTTGTTTTGCCGGTTGGTGCCGTATTTGGTGTCGCCCACCAGCGGGTGGCCGATGCTTGCCATGTGGGCGCGGATCTGATGGGTGCGCCCGGTGAGAAGCTCCACCTCCACCAGGGATTGGCCGCCCCGGGATTCCAGCACGGTGTACCTGGTCAGGGCCGTCTTGGCGCCCTCCACCGGCTTTGGGTGGATGCGGACAGTGTTGGTGGCGGCGTCCTTGACATGCCACCCCTTTAGAGTGGCGCTGGGGGGAGAGGGAGTGCCGTGCACCAGACACAGATACCGCTTGTCAATTTCCCGCTGCTTGATTTTCTCACTGAGAATCTGCAGGCTCTCAAAGTTCTTGGCTGCCATGACAATGCCGCCGGTGTTTCGGTCAATCCGATTGCACAGGGCGGGGGCAAAGCTGTTTTCCAGGGCCGGGTCATATTCCCCCTTTTCGTAGAGGTAATGCTGGATGCGGTGGATCAAAGTGTCCTGCTCCCCGGCGTCATCCTCGTGAACGACCAGCCCGGGCTGCTTGTCCGCCAGCAGGATGTTTTCGTCCTCGTATGCAATTTGAACGGCGGAGGGTGCCGCCAAAAACGGATATTCCGGCTCACTGAACCAGGAATCGTTGAGGTAAAGCTCCAGCACATCGCCGGTCACCAGCTTTTCCGCGCCGTCACACCGCTTGCCGTTGCGCTTGATGCGTTTGATGCGCAGATACTTGTACAGCTGGGAACGGGGCAGGGAAGGAACCGCCTTGGCGATGAATTTGTCCAGCCGCTGACCGGAATCATTTTCCATTATTGTCAACCGTCTCATTCCACATCCCCTTAAATTGGTAAATCGGTGGCTTGACAAGCCAATGTATGCCATTTGTTTTTCCAGTATAGCACAAATGTGCCATCCGGCACAATGCTTTTCAAATCGGGTTGTATGGTGTATAATGACAGACAATTGCAATGAAACAGGTAGGGTTAAGTCAAATGTCAAATATCCACAGCGGTCACAGGAAAAGGATAAAGGAAGAGTTCCGCCAGAGCGGCCTCGATCACTTTTCCCATCACAGGATTCTGGAATTTCTGTTGTTTTACTCGATACCGCGCGCCGACACCAACGCGACAGGCCACCGGCTTATCGACCGGTTTGGGACATTTTCCGGCGTGTTTGACGCCTCCTACGAGTTGTTGTGTGAGGTGGAGGGCGTCAGCGAGGAAACCGCCACTTACATAAAATTGATCTCCTCGGTCATCCGCACGTACATGGAGGATGTGTCCTCCCGCGACAACATGATAAACGATATCGAGGCGGCCAAAAATTATATGATGTCCAAGTTTCTGGGCGAAACGGTGGAGTGCCTGTATTTTGCAGGCTTGGGCAACAATGGCAGGGTGTTGTTTTGCAAAAAGCTGTCGGAGGGTACGCCGGAAACCGTTGGAGTGGCACCCGCCACCGTTGTCAAGGCGGCGCTGCGGGCAGACGCCGCCAAGGCGATTTTGGCGCACAATCACCCCTACGGCATCTGCAACCCCTCCAGCGCCGATGTCCGCACCACCAGCCTGCTGTTTGATGAACTGCGCCGTGTAGATGTGGAACTGGTGGATCACATCATTGTAGCGCCGGACGGGGTGTGCTCCATGCGGGAACTGGGCATGATGCCCAATCCCTCGGTGCGATGAGCTGCCCGGCCACAATGACAGGGCCCCTTACCGGCGGCCCCGGGCGTACAGCTGGCTGCAGGTCAGCCAGCGGGGATGGCAAAAGCCGGGCCAGTAGCTGCAACGCCGCCGGTTGCTGTATTCGGTACAGCTGTAGGCGTCGCAGCAGGCTGTGTATGTAGTCTCCGCCGTGCGCCGCCTGCCGTACAGGTCTCGGGTGTTTTCGGAGGTGCAGGCAGTGGTGCGGGTCGTCTGGGCAGAGCCCGTGGTGCGTCCGTTTAAAAGCCGTCCACAGTATGGACACCTGTTGCCGCAGCATTTCATCGACGATCATCTCCACAAAATAGTTAAATCAATGGTTTCTCTGCTTTACCATATGCAGATCGGGTGTATTTGGTGATGATTTTTCTATAATTCCACATTGCCGCGAGCAAACAAAGCCATACGACCGGGCACTTTGCTTGCGAAATGGATATTTCTTTTTTTGCCCGGTCGAGAATGGGGTTAGCGTGCATACGCACGCCCACCTTGCTCACGCTGTTCGCAACTTCGCAAGCGAAGCCATACGACCGGGCATGTTGCTTGCGAAATAGGCATTTCTTTTTTGCCCGGTCGAGAATGGGGTTTGTTATGGATTTGAAGCGGATTTATCGGTGGGAAATGGTACTGGTTTCCCTGTTCGGCGTCTACATCACAGCAAAGCATCTGGTGAACGCACAGCCTTTTCTGGCGCTGCTGGGGCCGACATCCCTGTTGTTCCTGCTGATTCCCCCGGCGGCGGAGCGGCTGTTCCGCATGCGGTTGGGGTACCCGCTAAAGCTGTGGGTGCTGACCTTCTCCTATATGGGCTTTAGCTTGGGCACCGCTTTGCGATGGTTTGACCGCTTTGGCCCCTACGACAATATCAATCATTTCCTTTCCGGCATTCTGTTTACCATGATAGGCTTCTGCCTGTTTGCCAGAGTGCGGGAGGAGAAGCCCGTCGACAGAAGCCGGGAGCTGCTGCTGCAGATATCCTATGCGTTTTGTTTTTCCATGTTTGTGGCGGTTATCTGGGAGATTTTCGAGTATACAGGCTTCCAGCTTACAGGGCACGACTCCCAGCACACGCTGACCACCGGGGTCAACGATACCATGGAGGACATCATCGCCTGCTTCCTGGGCAGCGCGGTTATGGCGCTGGCGTATGCAAGAAGCTATGGCAAGGGAAGATATTCCTGGCTGTGCGCCCCCATAAGGGCGTTTGACCGGGCAAATCATCCCGACGGCCAATAGGCACACAGGGGGAGAAGGGCAATGGATCAAACAGTGGAGCAAATGGTGAGAACCCGCATGCATGGGCTGTATTTGTCCCGCCGGTGCGAGGATTTGCAGCAGCTTTCCCACGAGCTGCTGGGGCTTCACTGCTGGTTTCACCGCAATGTGGTCTTTTCCACCCTCATTCGTGGCGCGGACTTGATGGGCTGGAAGAGCGCGCTCACCAAGACGTGGCTGTATCGCGGCACGCTGCACGGGGTTGTCTACGAGGATTTGCCCGAGCTGTTGGCGCTGCACACGGGCTCGTCCTATCTGGAGCAGCACTTTGGCAAAGCCAGGGTAGAGGAGTTTGCCGAGAAGGCGCTGTGGCTGATGGAGGATGGCGTGTACTCCCGCGCCGAGATGCGCCGCATTCTTGCCGATGAATACGATGCCCGCACCATAGATGCCATGCTCTCGCCGTGGGGCGGTGTCTTTGTGCATTTGGCCAGACAGGGCAAAGTGGCGTTTCGCGATATGACCAGCCGGGATTTTGACATGATCGACGCCGAACCAATCCACACCATGGACGAGGTTCTGCCCGGATTGCTGGAGCGATACTTCACCGCCTATGGCCCCGCAACAACGGCGGATGCCGCCTGGTTTTTCGGCCTGTCAAAGGAATGCAAGAAGCAGGTAGATTCAATGGAACTGGATGGGCTTTCCCGCCTGGAGTACGGCAAGCACATCTACTATTATAAGGAGCCGACGGCCGCTATGGGAGAGATTCCCCCGCTGACGCTGCTGTCAGGCTTTGATCCGCTCATCGTGTCGTACACCGACCGCAGCGCCGTGCTGCCGCCGGAACACAAGAGCAAGGTGATACTGAAATCCGGCATATGCAACCCGACAATTGCCGTAAACGGCCAGGTGGCGGGAATATGGAACATCAAAAAGAGGGAACCCACCGTGGAATTTTTCACCAGCCAACCGCTCCGGATCCAAAAGGCCGCGCTGGACATGGTGGATGAAATACGCTGGCGAACCGCCCATCTGTAACCCCAACGGTTCGCAATGATACGAATATGAAAAAGCATCTTCCCCAAGCCCTGTATGGTATGGGCTTGAGAAAGATGCTTTTACTTGTTTATCTGGCTGACAATCAATGCTCCTCCAGAGGAAACCGCAGCGACTCCGCCTGTCCGGCTGCCAACCGAAGGCTGGTTTCCTGCTCCCGGCAGAACACCCGAACCTCTTGGTTGACATCCGAAACCAGCGTGGCGGTGCATTGCCCCGCCACCCGATCCCATTCCACATCCACTGTGACAAATCCGCGGCAGCGAACACCGGATATCTGTCCCCATTCCAGCCGCTGGGGCAGGGCGGGGAGCAACCGGATTTCGCATTGCTCCCGATAACGGGAATACACCAGCATCTCCAGAAGGGCGGCGGAAAAGCCGATGCAGGCGTCCACCTGAACAGGTGCCCATGGGCCACCCATGCTCAGCCCCATGTCCCGGTGATCGTTGTGCAGGGTTAAAAAATTGGGCAGCAGTTCCGACCGGGCCAGCATATCCAGGCAGCGCAGGGCGTCGTTTCCCCGGCGCATACGGGCATAGTTGCAGGCCATATACACCTTTGACCAACCAGTTTGGCTGGTGACGCCGATGTCCTGCCGCAATTCGATGGCTCGGCAGAATGCCCGATACAGCTCCGGGTCAGATTCCGCAGTTATCTCAGTGCCGGGGAAGAGGGGGTAGGTGTGGGACTGATGGCGGTGGGCATAGTTGTCGCTGTAGCGGGGATGCATCCACTCCGCCGCCGCGCCATCCGCATTGATGCGATAGGGCGGGATGCGGGTTAGCATCTCCTGCCACCAGGGCAGCTTTTCCGCATACAGACCGGTCATCGCCGCACCCGCCAGCAGATTGGTGAGCAGTTCCCGCACAATGGCAAAATCCATGGTGCTGTTGATGGCGGTCTGAACATAACGCAGGCTCTCCGAATCCACAAAATTGCCCGGAACATTCTCCGGCGAGATGCTGGGAACCACCATCAGCAAGCCATCCTCGCCCTCAACAAGGAAATCCTCGTAGAACTGCGCCGTCTCCACCATAAAGGGCAGGGCCCGCTGCCGGAGAAAGGCGACATCCCCGGTGTAGAGATAGTAATCGTAGTAGTGCTGGGCAATCCACCCGGCTGCCCCTGTCCAGTTCAGAATGTGATGGCTCATCAGCTTCATCAGCCCGGATTCCGGCGTGGACACCGACGGGATATAGATGCCGCCGCAGCCAAACAACCGGCGGGCATTTTGCCGATAATCCTCCATCATGGAATCGATGTAATCAAACAGCGAGAGGTGAAGAGTCGCCATATTCCCCGCCAGACAGGGCCAGTACATCATCTGGCTGTTGACATTGAACATGGAAAAGGCCCACATGGCATTGTATTCACCGCACCACAACCCATACAGATGACAGGGCTTTCCGCCGGGGCGCACCGCGCTGGTGAGCAGATATCGGGAAAATCGCCATTGCTTTTCCAGCAGGGCCAGAGGCGACTCGCCCCGATACGCCTCCAGCAGGAGCCGTTCGCAGGACAGGGCATGTGCATGCTCCTCCGCGCCCAGATCCAGCCGGGCTGAATGATAGAAAGCCCCGTGCAGGGCGGAGTGGCGGGACAGCAGTACATCGTAGGAATCCTCGACAGCCGCCAATTCTCGCCGTGCCAAATCAAAGCCGTCCTCCGGATTACCGGCAAATGCCTGGACAAGCAGCAGGGCCTCTTGCCCCGCAAATACAATTTCCCCATTCTCCGCGCATTCACAGCCGGAGACCGCCCGCATCACAGCGCCAAAGGGCACGCCGTCCGGGCTTTTCCCGCTGTAATAGAGGCAATCTCCCTGGCAGCGCAGCTCCGTGAGAGAGGGAACCTCCGGCTGCCGGAAATGGGGGGAGAGAAAGCCCTCGTGAATGCGCAGAGTCGCACTGCCGGAAAGAGCGCCGCCCTCTCCGCAGGCCAGCCGTACAACAATCATGCCGCTGTGGCGGGACACAAAGAATTGCCGAGTGAACAAAATGCCGCTGTCCCGCCATTCCACCGCGATTTCTCCGGTGGCCATATCCAGCGACCGGTTATACTGGGTGAAGCCTTCCGTTACGGGCTGGGCAATCACCAAGTCGGCCAGGGGAAGGGGCTTTGCCAGCCGGGGCGCGTAGTCCGCCTCCTTCAAGGCATTCAACAGATGGTCGGAGCCCTCCCGGCTGTCCTGTGCCAGCACCATCTCCCGCATGCGGTGAAAGGCCTCACTGACATCGGGGAGAGGGTCGGTTTGGGCGCCGCTCCACAAATCGCTGTGATTGATGAGCACAGTCTCCCGGTGCACGCCTCCGTACACCATAATCCCGGTTTCGCCGTTGCCCGCCGGAATGGCCTCCCGCCAGCGATCGGGCCACCAGGAGGCGGGCGTCTCCATGCGGAGGGTATGTCTGTTGTCAGGCATTGCACATCCTCCGTTATTGGTTTTGCATCCGTTTCCAGGTTTCCTCATAGGGCTCGGTGGTGATGGGGCTCAGCGGTTCCACATTGCCCAGATTGCCCGCAAAATGCATCTGCGGCCCCGTCACAGGCGTCAGCCACCGCACCGCGTTGGTGATGACCTGCTGAATCTCCGGGATGGTGTAAACCGGGAACTCCTCGTGGCCGGGGGTGAACAGGAAGATTTTGCCCGCGCCCTTGTGCCAGCTTACACCGCTGCGCAGCACCTCGCCCCCTTCAAACCAGCTGATGAACACAACGTCATCGGGGGTGGGCATGCCATAGGGCTCGCCGTACATTTCGCTGACGGGAATGTCGATGTATTCCTTTTCCAGACCAGCCAGAATGGGGTGACTGCGGTTGACGGCCCATACCCGCTCCAGTTCGCCAACCTCCCGGTATTTGCCGGTGTTGGAGCTTTTACCCAGCAGGATCCGCGCCGGCTTTGACCCCATGCTGGAGTGGAGCAGCAACAGACCCATGCCGTTTAAAACCGCCTCCACAACCCGTGCGGCAGCCTCATCGGAAAGCTTTTGGTCGTACAGGTGACTCCACCAGACCAGCACGTCGGTGTTGTCGAGAATCTCCTGAGACAGGCCGTTGTCCGGCTCGCTCTGGCTGTGGACACTGACCTCCATATCCTGGTTCTCTTTGAGGAAGGAAGCCAAATAGGTATTGATGTCATCGGGGAATAAATACACCGCTTTCGGCTCCAGCTTGGGATCAAGCCCCTCACTCCACACAGTTAGGCGCAGCTTTTTCATGAAATATCCT